>DATECU010000063.1:0-38699 GCA_035286745.1 Vicinamibacteria bacterium
TCATCAAGCGCAGTATCGCCACCCTCAAGAAGGCGTGCCCCAACTTCCTGGGGGTGGTGCTGAACGCCGTGGACATGAAGGCCAAGGGCTACTACTACCACTACTACCAGTCGGAGGCTGCGACTCCCGCCCCCCGGCCCAAGGCCGTGGCGGCCAGGAAGAAGTAAGCCTGCTTCATGCTCCGCCAGGGGCTCGTCCTCCTCCTGCTCGGCTGGGCCGCGGCGCGCCCCGCTCCCCGGGTGGTTGCCCCGGAGCAGCCGAAGCCCATTGCGGTGGCTCGCCTTCGCCTGCTGAACGGCAAGGCGGAGAAGCTCACCCCCGGCCAGGGCTGGAGGGAGATCCGCTCCGGCGCCCGGCTCGCCACCGGAGACAAGCTGCGGGTGGGCGACGACTCCCTGCTCTCCATCGAGTTCCCCTGGATGAGAATCAGCGCCGCCGCCAACACTACGTTAGGTGTGGATGCGGGGCGGCTGCTGGCGACCTCCCTGGAGGAAGGGCGCCTGGAACAGGACGCCGAAGCCGGCATCATCAAGCTGCGGACGCCCGAGGCCCTGGTGCGGGGCGAGGGACAAGTGGTGGTGCGGCGCATGAACGGCGCCACCGCCGTGGCCGTGGTGCGAGGCTCCTTCCGGGTGCAGGCAGCACAACTGACGGTGGTGGTGCGACAAGGGCAGGGAACCGTGGTGGAGGCCGGAAAGCCGCCGGAAATCCCAGTGGCCCTGCCCGCCGCCCCAGAGAGCGTCTCCCCGGGCAAGGACCCGGTCTACGTGCAAAAGGGCAAGCCCATCCTGCTGTCCTGGTCCCCCAGCGGGCCCGCCAACCACATTCAGGTCTACGGTCTGGAGGCCGACGACCTGCTCATCGCCCGCGACGTGCCGGCGCCGCCGGTCGAGATCGAGCTGCCCCTCGCCGGCACCTACCGCTGGCGCGTGGTTGCCCGCACCGACCGCGGCCTGGAAGGGGTGCCCTCAACCGAGGGCCTGGTTTGCGTGGTGGACAAGTAGGTCCCCCGACGCTCGCCCGTGCAACGCAGGCCGTGCAACGACAGGCGGTAGCAATCAGCATTCAGCGTTCAGCGGCCAGCCACGGCAGCGACCGCGGCGCCGGCCGATTCGGCGACGTACGCCACCCAAGGTGCTGATTTCCAAGTCCCAGCAGCCCCAGCCTCAGGCCCCGCGATCGCTGGCTGCTGACGCTAGATTTCGGGCCTCGCGAGTCGCGCTCCGGGGCACCTCGACTGTCGTGCGCGGTTCGCCGGCCGCCTATCGCTGGTTCCCGGTCGCCAATCCCCGGTCACCGGTCCGGGTCTTCCTTCCGTCCTCTGCGTCTCTGTGCCTCTGTGGTTATGCGTCGTCAGGACGGTGGCCGGGCGGTCAGCGTGGTCGGGCTGCCGGGAGGTGTAGTGGGGACCGGAGTGGGCGGCGTCCCCGGCACCGTGGGCGGGTCCCCGCCGGGTCCGCCCGCGGGGTTCTGCCCGGCGAAGCCCGGCACCGGGGCGGGACCGGCAACCGGGGGAGCCGGCTGGGCCAGGCCGGCCTCCGCCATCATCGTCGCTGGCGGCTCCACGTCTCCGCAGGCGCTCCACTTCAGCTCACGCCTCTTCTCGGTGAGGAAGCGCATCGCGTCCACGGCCCGGCTGCGGGCGACCGGGCCCTCGGCTCCCACCTCGAAACCCAGCCGCCTGAGCGTGGCCACGTAGTCGGCCAGCCCGTCCTTCTTGCGCTCCAAGCGGAGCCGCTCTACGGTCGCGCCCCGGCCCAGGTTGACGGTGAAGAAGTGGCGCCCGCTGGTGAACTCGGCGTTCATGACCACCCGCCAGTCCGGCGGCGCCAGCGGATCGCTGATGGGGCACAAGACGGCCTTCTGGCATTCGTCGGCCAGCCAGCGCTGACCGGCTCCCGAAACGCCGAAGATGGACAGGGTGTAGAGGCCGGGATCTTCGATCTCCACGAAGACCACCGCCTGCAAGCCCTCGGGGCCTGCGCTGAGCTTGACCCGTCCCATCGCCGCCTCCAAGACCAGCGGGCCCTTGGTCTGGAAGGCCTCCGCCGAGAGCTCGAGGGGGGTGGCGGCGGGGGGCAGCTCGGATTCCAGATCGAGAGCCCTCAGCAGGGTGACCGCCACGTCCGCGGACTGGGTCACCGCGGTGGCCCGCCAGCCGCCAAACGGCTCGACCGGCCTCAGGCAGGGCGGGGCCAGTTCCAGGTGATCCAGGACGGTCCCCGGGGGTAGCGCGACCGAAGCCGTGTAGGCTCCGGGGTCCAGGTGGAGGCTGCCCGCCCCCACCCAACCGGATTCGGCGCCGGGTTCGACCAGGAACTGACCGCTGGCTTCGCTCTTGCCGAAGGGGGTGATCTCCGCCGCCGCCGGTGTCTCGGGGTTGCCCGCCAAACGCAAGCGCACGCGGTAGTCGCCGCCCCGTACCACCGCCACCGGATAGCTCACCTCGCCGGGGCCGCCGCGGGCCTCGACCCGGCCATCGCCCAGGGCGACCACGCCTTCGCCGTGCAGGTAGCGGTCGGCCCGGTAGGCAAGGCTGTTCTTCCAGGAGAGAGTGGAAAAGGCCTGGCTGGCCGAGGCGGTCTGCTCCACCACGCCGTCCAGAGCCAGGCCCCGGAGCAGCAT
Organism: Vicinamibacteria bacterium; assembly: GCA_035286745.1. Lineage (GTDB taxonomy): Bacteria > Acidobacteriota > Vicinamibacteria > Fen-336 > Fen-336 > DATECU01. Next base: position 2,626 of record DATECU010000063.1, read on the forward strand.
GCGCGCCCACTCGGCGTGGGTGACCGGCGAGGGCCGCGGGTCGCCAAAAAGGGGAACCAGCACGGCCGTTCCCACCACGCTCAGGAGCAGCACCGTCTTCAGCTTGCCCAGCATGACCGACCTCCTCGCCACATTAGCCCGGTTCCGAAGTCCAGTCAAAGAAGGCCCTTCCCTGATCTTTGCCTGCAGGAGTCGTTCCAGGAACCGCGGGCGAAGGCCGCCCCGGTTCATGGCTTCAATCCCTTATGGGACCAGACGTTGCAGAGATGCTAGCGGCCCGAGTCCGGGGTGTCCCTCGGGACTGCCACGTCGCCATTTCGGACACCGGGCGTTCCGCCCGCCGCCCGCCCGGACCTGGGCCCGGCGTTGACGGCGCTGTCACCGCGGGCTAGTCTGGCCTCACCGTGAAGAGCCCAGACGACAACCGCGAGGAGAAGGAGGTCTTCGCCGCCCACCTCGCCGAGCATGGCCTGAAACGCAGCGAACAGCGGGAGGCGATCCTCGAGGTCTTCCTGCGCTCCGAGCGCCACCTGTCGGTGGAGGAGTTGCTGGCGCTGGTCCAGAAGGTGCGCCCGGACGTCGGTCGAACCACCGTCTACCGGACCCTCAAGCTCTTGACCGAGGCGGGTCTGGCCCGGGAGCTGGCGCTCGACGGAGAGAGCCGCTTCGAGCGGGAGTACAAACGCGCGCACCACGACCACTTCATCTGCAATTCGTGTGGCGCCATCTTCGAGTTCGTGAGCGAAGAGGTCGAGCGCATCCAGGAGGAGACGGCGGCTCGGCTTGGCTTCATCATCGATGGGCACCGCCATCAGATCTACGGTGCCTGCCGCAAGTGCGCGGCCTCTCGCGCCAAGAAGCGCCCCTGACGTGCTCTCGCTGGGGACTCTGATCCTCGCCGCAACCACCGTTCCATTACCGGCGGCGCGCGAGGTGCGTGTGGTGATGGGAACCGCCGCCGAGGTCTCGGTCACCGGCCTCGCCGATCCCGGGCCGGCGCTCAATGCGGCCTTTGCGGCGCTGGACCGAGTGGACCGGCAGATGTCGCTCTGGAAGCCGGAGAGCGAGCTGTCGCGTCTGAACGCCAACGGCTCCGGCCAGGCTTCCCCCGACCTTTGGGCGGTGCTGCGCCTCGCCCTCGAGGTGGCCCGCGACTCGGGCGGGGCTTTCGATCCTACGGTCGAACCCCTGGTCCGCGCGGCCGGGCACCTCGGCGAACCGCCTCGGAGCCTCACCCCGCAGGGGCAAGCGGCGCTCCTCGCCGGCGTCGGCCACGCTCACCTCCACCTGGAGGAATCGGGCCGGGTCTCCCTCGACCCCGGCACTCGCCTCGACCTGGGCGGTATCGCCAAGGGTTATGCGGTCGACCTGGCCCTGGCGGCGCTGCGCCAGGCCGGCGCCAACTCGGGTCTGGTGGATCTGGGGCGAAGCAGCCTGGCCGCCTTCGGCGCCCCGCTTTCGGTGACGGTGCGCGACCCGGAACGCGAATCCGGTCGGGCCTGGGCCAGCTTCGAGTTAGGCGAGAGCGCGCTCTCGACCTCGGGCGGCGACCAGCGCCCCGGCCACATCCTCGACCCCCGGAGCGGGCGGCCCGCGTCGGGCGTCCTGGCGGCCACGGTGGTGGCCAAGAGCGCCATGGAAGCCGATGCCCTCTCGACGGCGGTCTTCGTCCTGGGTGTCGAGGAGGGTCTCGCCCTCCTGGAACGCCGCCGCGCTGCCGGCCTCCTGCTGGTTCGAGAAGAGGGGCGGCCAGTGCTGCGCGTCACCAGGGATTTCGCCCGGCGGCATCGCCTGCGCCCGGCGCCTCAGGTGCTGGTGAAGCCGTGAAGCTCGACCGCATTGAGGTCCTCCGGATCCACCTACCGCTGCTCCATCCCTTCGAGACCTCGTTCGGACGCACCACCGAGAAGCAGTTCCTGCTGCTCCTGGTCTCGGCCCAGGGTCTGACCGGCTGCGGCGAGTGCGTGGCCGATCCGGATCCCTACTACCTTCCGGAGACGCTGGGGACGGCGCTCCACATCCTCCGCGACTTCCTGGTCCCCCTCGCCTTCCGGCTCGACCTCGACCACCCCCGCGCCCTGGAGCCCGCCTTCAGCCGGGTGCGCGGTCACCAGATGGCCAAGGCGGCCCTGGAGATGGCGGTCTGGGATCTTTGGGCCCAGCGCCAGGGCGTCCCCCTCTACCGCTTGCTGGGGGGACGCGGCGGGCGGATCGCTGCCGGCGTTTCCATCGGTCTGCAAGAGAGCGAGGCAGCGCTCTTGACCAGAGTGGAGACCGAGGTGGCCGCCGGCTACCGCCGCATCAAGATCAAGATCAAACCCGGGCGCGACCTGGCCCTGGTGGAGGCGGTCCGCCGGCGGTTCCCGGACCTCGCCTTGATGGTGGACGCCAACAGCGCCTACACCCTGGCTGACGGGGCTCGACTCCGCGCCTTGGACCCCTACCGCCTGACGATGATCGAGCAGCCCCTGGCCTGGGACGACGTGGTGGACCACGCGACCCTGCAACGTCAGCTCCAGACCCCCCTCTGCCTCGACGAATCCATTCGTTCGGCGGACGATGCGCGACGGGCCCTGGACCTGGGGGCCTGCCGGGTCATCAACATCAAGGCCGGCCGGGTCGGCGGCTTGGCGGAGAGCCTGGCGATCCACGACCTGTGCCGGGCCCGCGGCGTCCCGGTGTGGTGCGGCGGGATGCTGGAGTCGGGGATCGGCCGTCTGGCCAACGTCCACCTGCAGACCCTGCCCGGGTTCAGCCTGCCCGGCGACACCTCGGCCAGCGCCCGCTACTTCGCTCAGGACCTCATCGATCCCCCGGTCGAGGTCAGCCCCGACGGCAGCATCGCGGTTCCCGAGGCCCCTGGCCTGGGGCACGCCGTGGTGTGGCCGCGGATCGAGAAGGCGTGCGTTTTCCGCGAGGAGTGGCGGCCCGACTGAAGCGGGGGGCAACGACGTCGGACACTACGCAGAGTCGGCTTGCAGGGCTTCGAAGGCGGCTTCCACCAGAAAGGCGCAGCCAATGGCCAGCGCCTCTTCGTCGAAGTCGAAGCGCGGGCTGTGGTGGGGCTCGGCCAGACCCCGGGCGGGATTCGCCGAACCCACGAACACGAAACAACCGGGGACCCGCTCGAAGTAGACCGCCATGTCCTCGCCGCCCATGGTCGGTTGCGGCGAGACCACCTTGTCTTCTCCCACCACCCGGATCGCCGCCCGCCGAGCGATCTCGGCCACTTGGGGGTCGTTGATCACCGGCGGGTTTCCTGCCCGCACCTCGACTTCGGCCTGACAGCGCAGGCCCAGGGCCACCCCGCTGGCGATGCGGGCGACCCGCTCGGGCAGGGAACGCCGGAGCTCGGGATCGAAGCTGCGGATGGTGCCGGTCAGCGTGACCTCATCGGGGATGACGTTGAAGGCGTGGCCGCCGTGGATGGAGCCGATGGTGAGCACCGCCGGCTCCAGCGGCCCCACCTCACGGGACACCAGGGTCTGCAGTGCGGTCACCAGGTGGGCCGCCGCCACCACCGGATCGGCGGCGCGCTGGGGTTGGCCGCCGTGGCCTCCGCGTCCCCTGACCACGATCTTCAGCCGGTCCACCGCCGCCATCAGCGGGCCCGCCTTCACACCTAACGTGCCCACCGGCAGCTCGTTCCAAAGATGGACCCCCACCACCAGGTCCACGCCTTCCAGCACCCCGTCGGCAATCACCGCCTGGGCTCCGCCCTCGCCTTCCTCCGCGGGCTGGAAGAGGATTTTGGCGGTGCCGGGAAGCCGGCGCCCGGCCAGGATGCGGGCGGCGCCCGCGCCCATGGCCACGTGACCGTCGTGGCCGCAAGCGTGCATGCGCCCCTTGATCCGCGAGGCGTAGGGCGACTCGCCCTCCTCCTCGATGGGCAGGCCGTCCATGTCGACACGCAGCAGGACCGTGCGCCCCGCCCCGCCCGACACCTGGGCCATCACGCCGGTGCCCCCCAGGCCGGTCCGCACGCTCAGGCCCCGGTCGCGCAGGAAGGACTCGACACGGGCCGCGGTCTCATGCTCCTGGAAGGCCAGCTCGGGGCGCTGATGAAGCTCCCGGCGGAGGGCGATCAGCTCCGGGCGCAGCTCAAGAACATCCTGGGGCAGGCTCACGGCGGCGATTGTACCCGCCGCTGGCGCTTCCGCGGCCTCGCCTTCAGCCTCTTAGTCACCTCGCCCACCAGATACAGGCTGCCGGCCACCACCACCAAGCCCTCGCCCCCGGCCAGGCGCCGGGCCAGGGCGAGGGCTTGGCCCGGGTCGGGCTCCCGGTAGGCGCGTTGCGCCAGCGTTCCCGCCCGCGCCGCGATCTCCTCGGGTAGGGCGGCGCGCTCGACGGTCGGCCGGGTCAGCACGATGTCGCGGGCCAGCGGAAACAGCACGCCCGCCAGCTCCCCCAGGTCCTTGTCGGCCATGGCGCCGAAGACCAGGACGAAGGGGCCCAGCGGCCGCAGGTACTCGGCCAGAGCCGTGGCCCCGGCCGGGTTGTGGGCGCCGTCCAGCAGCAGCCGCGGCCGGCCCGGAATCCACTGCAGGCGTCCCGGCCAGCGGGTGCCGGCGATGGCCCCCGGCACCCGCGCCGGATCGAAGGGGAGTCCGGCCGCCGCCGCCGCCTCCGCCAGTCGCAGGGCGACCAACAGGTTGTCGAGCTGGTGTCGCCCCGGCAGCGGCCGGAGATTGCGGTAGGCGTGGAACGGGGATTCGATGTCGACGCCCCGGCCGCCCGGCTGCAGGCGGACCTGGCTCCTGGCGTCGATCAGCCTTGCCCCCACCCGTTCGGCCTCCAGAGCCACCGCGCGGCGGGCCGAGTCCTGAAGCGGCCCCAGGATGGTCACCCGTCCCCGCCTGAGCACCCCCGCCTTCTCCCGGGCGATGGCGGCCAGGCTCTTGCCCAGGTACGCCTCGTGGTCCCTGGCGATGCTGACGATGGCCGAGGCCAGGGGGCGACACACGTTGGTGGCATCCAGGCGTCCCCCCATGCCGACCTCCAGCACCGCCACCTGCACCCGTTCCCGCCGGAAGTGGTCGAAGGCGGCGGCGGTCAAGGCTTCGAAGTAGGTGGGGTGGTCCACCAACTCGCCGGAGCGCACCAAACGTTCGGCGGCTTGCCGAACCCGGGCGATGGTCGTCTCCAGCCTGGCTTGGCCGATCTCCTGTCCCCCAATCGTGATGCGCTCGTTCACGCGCACCAGATGGGGCGAGGTGTAGCGGCCGACCTTGAGACCGGAGGCCCGGAGCATGGCATCGGCGTAGGCCACCACCGACCCCTTGCCGTTGGTGCCTGCCACCAGCAGACACGGGTAGGCGCGCTCGGGGTGGCCCATCGCCTTGGTGAGAGCCCGGATCCCCGCCAGGCCGAACTTGATTCCCAGGTGGGCGCGAGCGCTCAGGTAGGCCTCGGCCGAGGGTGGCCCGAAAGCTCGCTCCCTTCCAGTCTGGCGCATCCTGCTAGAATAGGCGCGGCGCTCGACCCGAGGCAATCATGTCCAGACAGCCGCGCATCCTGGTGGTGGACGACCTGCCGCAGAACCGGGAGATCCTGGCCGGTCTGCTGGAGCCCGAGGGTTACACGGTGGACCTGGCCCAAGACGGCCAGGAGGCCGTGGAGTTGGCCCTGGCCGACCCGCCCGACCTCATCCTGATGGACGTAGCCATGCCCCGCCTCACCGGCTTCGAGGCCTGCAAGGCGCTGAAGGCCGACGAGAAGACGCATCTGGTGCCCATCGTTCTGGTGACGGGTTTGGTGGCTCGCGAGGATCGCATCCAGGGCATAGCCGCCGGTTGCGACGACTTCCTCACCAAGCCCGTGGACGCCGAGCAGCTCATGGCCCGCACCCGCAACCTGCTGCGCACCAAGGCCCTGGTCGACGAGCTGGAGCGAGCGGAGAACGTGCTGGTGAGCCTGGCCACCGCCCTCGACGCCAAGGACAACTACACCCGCGGCCACTCCGAACGGGTGGCGAACTATGCCGAGGCGTTGGGCGGGGTCGTGGGCATGGGCCGGACCGACCGCAGGAACCTGCGGCGGGCCGGGCTGCTCCACGACATCGGCAAGATCGGCATTCCGCTCGACTACATCGAGAAGCCGGGGCCGCTGACCCACGAGGAGTACGAGGTCGTCAAACAGCATCCCCGCATCGGCTACGAGATCTGCAAGCCGCTGCGCACCATGGCGCCGTTGCTGGCGCTGATCCGTGGTCATCACGAGCGACTGGACGGGCGGGGCTATCCCGATGGCCTCCGGGGGGAGGAGGTGCCGCTGCCGCTGCGCTGCCTCTCCATCTCCGACGTCTACGACGCGCTCACCTCCGACCGCGCCTACCGCAAGGCACTGCCCCGCGAGAGCGCCCTGCTCATCATGCGGGAGGAGGCGGGCGTCGGCATGTGGGACGTGAAGCTGATCGACACCTTCGCGGACAAGGTGATCGCCAAGGACTAGCCGCGCCGACCCCGGCGCTTGGGGCCACCCGCTCCCGCACCCAGGGCTCGGCCCTTGCCAGCCGCGCCAGCGAGTTCCGCCGAAGGGACCCAAAGCGTCGCCCCTGTCTGCCCGGGTGGCGGCCGCCGGGGGCCACGGGGCCAGCCCCAGGACCCCGAGTGTGGAAAAGTGGAAGAAAGTGTGGAATACTCCTAGCTCACTGTGTTCAAAGGGACTTATCACCACAAGATCGACCCCAAGGGGCGGCTTCCCGTCCCCGCGGCCTTCCGCAAGGCACTCGGGGCATCGGCTCGGGTGGTGGTGACCCTTCTCGATCAGTGCCTGGCCGCCTACCCCACCGCCGAATGGGACAAGCTCGAGACTCAGCTTCGGGGCCTGCCGGCCTTCAGCAAGCAGGTGAAGGCGCTGACCCGCCTGCTCGCCAGCCGTGCCGTGGACTGCGAGCTGGACGTTCAGGGGCGGATCCTGCTGCCGGCCTCGCTGCGACAGGGTGCCGGCCTGGTCCGAGAAGCAGTGGTGGTGGGGGTGCTGAACCGTTTCGAAGTCTGGAACCCGGAGGCGTGGGCTGGCTTCGTTCAGGACTCGGAGCGGCTTCTTGACGACGTTTCGCTGGACATCCCCTGGCCGCTGCCGCCGCCGGCCGCTTCGCCCCCGCCGTCCACAGGCAAAGCCTAAGCCCTAGTTCATTTTCCACTTGACACGCCTTCAGGGTCCCTCCTAGACTCCAGGTGGAATTTTGTGGAAAAAAGTGGTCGCGGGCTGGCGGAGTCCGCGGTCCAGGGGGATAGACAGGAACGCCGCAGGTCTCGCAAGACCCCGGTGAGATGAGGTCGTCTTTTCAACATGCTTCGGGGCAACCATCCCGCGCGGATCGACGAGAAAGGGAGGATCAAGATCCCGAGCGGGTTCCGCCTGCTCATCGAGTCGCAGTACGGCGCGGAGCTGTTCGTCACCAGTGTGACCGGCGAGTATGTGCGCGTCTATCCCATGCCCGTTTGGCTCGAGATCGAGCGCAAGCTGGCCCAGGTTCCCTCCGCCAACCCCTCCAAGCAGCGCTTCCTGGATCGCGTCAACTTCTTCGGCCAGGTGGCGACCCTGGACGCGCAGGGCCGGGTGGTGCTGCCCCAGATGCTGCGGGAGAGCGCAGCCATGGCCGGTGAGGTGAGTGTGCTGGGGCTGCAGAACCACCTGGCGGTCTGGAACCAGAAGCGGCTCCAGGATCGGCTGTTCAAGAAGGAGCCCTTCACCGAGGAGGACGGCCGCGTCCTCTCGGAGCTCGGAATCTGATGTGGGGAACCTCCATGAGCCGGTGTTGCTCGCCGAGGCCCTGGAGCTTCTGGCGGTGAGACCGGAAGGCCGCTACCTGGATGGAACGGTGGGCCTGGGCGGCCACGCCGAGGCCATCCTCCGTCAATCCGAGCCTAACGGAACCCTGCTGGGCGTGGATCGAGACAGCGAGGCGCTGGCGGCGGCGGCGGAACGGCTGCGCCGGTTCGGGGATCGAGCCTCTCTGGTTCACGGCGACTACCGCGAGATCCCCAAGCTGCTCGGTCGGGAAAGGGTCGACGGCATCCTGCTGGACCTGGGTGTCAGCTCGCTCCAACTCGACAGCCCCGATCGGGGCTTCAGCTTCCGCGCCGAGGGCCCGCTGGACATGCGCATGGACCGCAGCCAGGGTCAGACGGCGGCGGAGCTGGTGAACCGCCTGCCCGAGCGCGAGCTGGCCGACCTCATCTACCGCTACGGCGAGGAGCGAGCCTCGCGGCGAATCGCCCGCGCCATTGTGGAGGCGCGACGGCGCGAGCGGATCGCGACCACCAGTCAGCTGGCGAGCATCGTCAGGCGGGCCGCCGGTCGCTCCCGGCGCCCCGGCCTCGACCCCGCCACCCGCACCTTCCAGGCCCTGCGCATCCAGGTGAATCGCGAGCTCGAGGGGCTGGCCGACTGCCTGCGGCGGCTGGCCGACTGCCTGGCTCCCGGCGGCCGTTTGGTGGTCATCGCCTTCCACAGCCTCGAGGATCGAGAGGTGAAGCAGACCTTCCGCGAGCTGTCGGGGTCGGGCTTCGCCCTGCTCACCAAGAAGCCGCGCTCGCCGGGACCGGAGGAGTCGGCACAAAACCCGCGCTCCCGCAGCGCGCGCTTGCGGGCGCTGCTCAGGGAGGCGGCATGAGGGTGAGGGAGCCGCTCTTCGACGAGACCACGCTCACCCCCCGGGCCATCGACAACTCCCAGATCGTGCGCGAGCGGGACCCTCGCAGCAACCGCGACCTGTGGCTGCTGCTGGTCCTGGTGGCGGCCATGGTCGGGGCCTTCGTGCTCTACGCCTGGCCCAGCGTCAAGCTGCGCCAAACGGCACAAGCCCGGGCTCAGATGTCCCGGGAGCGGGAGCGGCTGCTCGAAGAGAACCGCAAGCTGCGCCTGGAGAAGGCGAGCCTGGAGAACCTGCGCCGCATCGAGTCGATCGCGGTCAAGGACCTGGGCCTTTTGGCCCCGGCTCCCGACCAGGTGGTGGTGGTGGAGAGGCCGAGGAGCCTGCCCGAGGGCTCCCAGGTGGCGGCGGCCAAGGAACCGGCGGCGGGGGTGGGGAACTAGCGTGGAGTCCTCGCCCGCCGCCAGCGGCCGCGATCGCCTGATCCACCTGCGCCTCATGCTGGCCGCTCTCTCGGTCTGCCTGTGGGGAACCATCGTGCTGGTCCGGCTGCTGCAACTCCAGGTCTTCGGCCGCGACGGCTTCCTGCGCCAGGCGGCGCGGCAGAGCGAGCGGACCATCAACCTGGACCCGCGTCGCGGCCCCATCCTGGACCGCAGCGGCAGCAGTCTGGCGGTCTCGGTAGACGCGGAGAGCATCTACGCGGTGCCCCAGGAGATCGAGCAGCCGGAGAAGACGGCGGCTCAACTGGCAAGGGCCCTGGGTCTGGACGGCGGGGCCCGCAAGGAGCTGGCCGCCCAGCTCCATCGCAACAAGGCCTTCGTGTGGGTGAAGCGGAAGCTGGATCCGCAGACGGCGCGGGCGGTGCGCGACTTGCAGCTCGACGGCATCGGCTTCCTGGCTGAGAACCGCCGCTACTACCCCAAGCGCGAGCTGGCCTCCCAGGTCCTCGGCTACGTCGGCCTCGACAACACCGGCATGAGCGGCGTCGAGTACGGCTTCGAGAAGGAGATCCGGGGCAAGGCGGCCAAGGTCACCGTCCACATCGACGCCCGGCGCCGGCCGGTGGGCCACACCGAGAAGCCCTCGACCGAGGGCAACGCCATCGTGCTCACGTTAGACGAGGCCATCCAGCACACGGCGGAGCGGGAGCTGGACCGGGCCATGGCCGAGACCGGGTCGCTGGCGGGCACGGTGGTGGTGCTCTCCCCCCGCAGCGGGGAGATCCTGGCCATGGCCAATCGACCCACCTTCAACCCCAACCGCTTCGCCGCCTCTCCCAGCTCCCACTGGCAGAACCGGGTGGTGGCCGGGGCTTACGAGCCGGGCAGCATCTTCAAGGTGGTGACCGCCGCCGCCGCCCTGCAAGAGAAGGTGGTGGATCCCGACGAGGTGCTGGACTGCGGCGGGGGCGGCATCGAGGTCGCCGGCACCCACATCAACGACCATGCCGTCTTCCATCAGCTCAGCTTCCGCGACGTCATCGCCAAGTCCTCGGACATCGGAGTGATCCGGGTGGCGCAACGTCTGGGCCGCGACAACTTCAATCGCTACGTCCGGGACTTCGGCTTCGGCAGCCCCACCGGCATCGAGCTGCCGGGGGAATCGCCCGGACTGTTGCGGCCGCTGCCCAAGTGGAGCGCCCTCTCCCTGGCCTCCCTGTCCTTCGGTCAGGAGCTGGGGGTCACCGCCCTGCAGATGACGATGGCGGTAGGCGCGCTGGCTAACGGCGGCTACCTGATGAAGCCGCTGATCGTCCGTCAGATCGAGGACGCCGATCGACGGGTCGTCAAGCGAATGCAGCCGGTGGCGGTGCGCCGGGTGCTGGAACCGGAGACGCTGGACACCCTGAACGAGCTCTTGGAGGGGGTGGTGAAACACGGCACCGGCCGCCGCGCCGCCATCCCCGGCTATTCGGTGGCGGGCAAGACGGGGACCGCGCAGAAGATCGACGCCACCGGGCACTACTCGATGGTGGACCACGTGGCCTCCTTCGTAGGTTATGTGCCATCCCGGCGGCCGGCGCTGGTCGTGCTGGTCTCCCTGGACTCGCCCAAGGGGCCGGCCAACCAGGGAGGCGACGTGGCCGCCCCGGTGTTCGCCCGGGTCGCCGAGCAGGCCCTGCGCCTGCTGGCGGTCCCCCCCGACGACCCCGACCGCAGTCTGCGCATGATCGCCTACCGGCCGGAGCGGGTGGTGCCGGCCGCCTACCATCCGCCGCCGGCCGCCGCTCCGCCGACCGCCGGCGAGCCCGGTCGCATGCTCGACCTCCGGGGTCGCTCGGCCCGAGAAGCCGCCATCGTGGCGGCCCGCCAGGGGCTGATCGTCGAACTCAAGGGCTCGGGCCGGGTGGTGACCCAGAGCCCGGAGCCGGGGACCGAGCTGGAGGCGGGAATGACGTGCGTTCTCACCCTGTCCCGCGACAGCGGGCCGGCGGCGGCGAACGGGGAGGGCCGGTGAAGCTGGGCGAGCTGGTCGCGCGCCTACCGGACGCCGCGACTCAACCCGACCCCCAGATCGAAGTGCGCGACGTCGTCTACGACTCGCGGAAGGTCGGCGCCGGTTCCCTCTTCGTGGCCATCCGGGGCTTGGCCACCGACGGCAACCTGTACGTGGACGCGGCGCGCAAGAAGGGCGCGGTGGTCGTGGTCTCGGAGCAGGCGCCACGGCCCGGCGGCCCCTGGGTGCAAGTGAAGGACGCCCGGCGGGCGCTGGCGATGCTCGCCTCGGCGATGCTCGGCGATCCGGCTTCGGCCCTGGCCCTGGTCGGCGTCACCGGCACCAACGGCAAGACCACCACCTCCTACCTGATCGATGCCGCGCTCCGGGCGGCGGGAATGACGGTGGGTCTGCTGGGCACCGTGCAGTACCGCCTGGGCGCACGAGTGGCCGAGGCGGTGCGCACCACGCCGGAGGCCTCCGACTTGCAGGCGCTCTTCCTGGAAATGAAGGACGCCGGCTGTACCCATGCCGTGCTGGAGGTCTCATCCCACTCCCTGGAGCTGAAGCGCGTTCACGGCCTGGACTTCCAGGTCGCCGTCTTCACCAACCTGACCCGCGACCACCTCGACTTCCACGGCGACATGGACAACTACTTCGCCGCCAAACGCTGCCTCTTTGACACCCTGCTGCGGACGGACGGACACGCCATCTTGAATGCCGACGACGACCGCACCGCCGAGCTGGCCCGGGTTTCTCGTGGCCGGGTCTCCACCTACTCGGTGGGGCGCCGCCCCGCCGACCTCCGGGCCGAGGAGGTGAGCCTGGGGCTCCACGGCACCCGCTTCGCGGTGGCCTCGCCGGAGGGGCGCTTCGAGATCGAGAGCCCGCTTCTGGGTCGCTTCAACGTCGCCAACCTGCTGGCGGCGTTCGGCGCCGCGCTGGCCCTCAAGGTGCCGCCGCCGCTGGCCATCGCCGGCCTGGCTTCCATTTCCGGCGTACCGGGACGGCTGGAGCGGGTGCAGGTGGGCCAGGATTTCACGGTCATCGTCGATTACGCCCACACCGACGACGCCCTCAAGAACCTGCTGGAGACGATGCGGGACCTGAAGCCGCGCCGGCTGATTACCGTGTTCGGTTGCGGGGGCGACCGGGACCGCACCAAACGGCCGCTGATGGGAGCGGTGGCCGCACGTCTGTCCGACCTGGTGGTGCTCACCTCCGACAACCCGCGAAGCGAGCCCCCCGAGGCCATCCTGGAGGAGATCCAGCGGGGCATGCCCGCCGGCCGCGGGGCGGAGCGCCAGGTGGTAGTGGACCGGCGGGAGGCGATCGCCCTGGCCATCGAAATGGCGGGGCCCGGCGACGCGGTGGTGATCGCGGGCAAAGGCCACGAGCCCTATCAGGTGCTGCGCGATCGCAGCGTGCCCTTCGACGACCGGCAGGTGGCGCGCGAGGCCCTCTCGCGTCTGGCGCGGAGCGGGAAGTGAGGGCCCGAGCCGCCATGGTCGAGAGCTTGCTCACGCCAGCCACCGTTCTCCAGGCCACCGGCGGTGTCTCCGTCGAAGCGTTAGGTGATCCGCTGCTGGCCCGGCCCCTGCCCGGGGTCTCCATCGACTCCCGAACCTTGCGGCCCGGGGAGCTGTTTGTGGCCATTGCCGGGCCCCGCTTCGACGGCCACGATTTTCTGGCCCAGGCCCGGGAGCGGGGGGCGGCCGCCGCCCTGGTTCACCGCGAGCTGGCGGCGATCCCCGACCTGCCGCTCTTCCGGGTGGCCGATACCACGCAGGCGCTGGCGGACCTCGGCCGCTGGGTCCGGACCCGGGCCGCGGTTCCGGTGGTGGCCATCACCGGGTCGGTGGGCAAGACCACGACCAAGGAGATGACGGCGACCTTGCTGGGCGGGCTGGGCCCGGTGCTCAAGACCGAGGGCAACCTCAACAACCAGTACGGTCTGCCGCTGACCTTACTGCGGTTGGCGCCCGAACACCGTTACGCGGTCTTGGAGCTTGGAATGTCCGCCCCGGGCGAGCTTCGAGCGCTCACCAGGATAGCCAGCCCCGACCTGGCGGTGATCACCCAGGTGGCGCCCGTCCACCTGGAGTTCTTCGCCTCGGTGGCCGAGATCGCGGCCGCCAAGGCCGAAATCCTGGAGGGACTGAGCCCGGGCGGGGTGGCGGTTCTGAACGGTGACGACCCCCACCTGCGGCGAGTGGGGGAGACCCACCGCGGACCGGTGAGCTGGTTCGGCCGCCACCGGGCTTTCGAGGTCTCGGCCGAGAACTGGCGCGGCACCGCTCACGGTATGCGCTTCGACCTGCGCTTGTCGGGGCAGACCGTCGAGGTGGCGTTGCCTCTGCCCGGCCTGCACTTCCTGACCAGCTTCCTGGCCGCCGCTGCCGTCGCCCATCGCCTGGGCCTCGCCCCCCAGGCCATTGCCGAGGCGGCGCTGTCCATGAAGCCGGCTCGCCATCGTGGAGAGCTGCTCCATCTGGGAGAGGGCGTGACCCTGCTCGACGACTGCTACAACTCGAACCCGGCCGCCGTGGAGGCCGCGGTCGCCGCTCTGGCACTCTCCGCCGGGCGCCGGCGACTGGCGGTGTTAGGCGACATGTTGGAGCTGGGACCCACCGGTCCGGCCTGGCACCGGCAGGTGGGTGTGAGCGTTGCACCCGCTCTCGACCTTCTGGTGGCGGTGGGTCCGCTGGCCGCCGGTTTCCTGGAGGGTGCCCGCCAGGGAGGGCTGGGCGCAGCCTCCCTCTACGCCTTCCCCGACTCGTCGGCCGCCGCCGCCGCCCTCCCGGCGCTGGTTCACCCGGGGGACGCGGTGCTGGTCAAGGGCTCACGCGGCGTTCGCATGGAATCGATCGTCGAGGCCCTGGCGGCCCGCTTCGGCCGAGGGGAGGCGTAGTGCTCTATCACCTGCTCTACGCCCTCCGCCACGAGATGTCGGCCCTGAACGTGGTGCGCTACATCACGTTTCGCACCGCGGTGGCGAGCCTCACCGCCCTGTTCCTGGTCTTGATCCTCGGCCCCTGGATGATCGAGCGGCTGCGCGTCTTGCAGATCGGCCAGTACATCCGGGAGGAGGGGCCGCGCGCCCATCAGAAGAAGGCGGGAACCCCCACCATGGGCGGCCTGCTGATCCTCGCCGGCATCGTGGTCCCGGTCTTGCTGTGGTCCGACCTCACCAACCGCAACACCTGGATCCTGCTCCTCTCTACCCTATCGTTTGGTGCAATCGGCTTCGCCGACGACTACTTGAAGGTGGTGAAGAAGCGGAGCCTGGGGCTGCGGGGCCGTAGCAAGTGGGCTTTCCAGTGGCTGGTCGGCCTTGCCCTGGGCCTCGCCGTCTACTACCTGGCGCACGCCGCGCCCACCCAGTACTCGACCCGGGTGATCCTGCCCTTCTTCAAGTCGGCCATGCCCGAGCTGGGCCTGGTCTACGTGCTGTTCGCGGGCTTGCTGGTGGTGGGGTTCAGCAACGCGGTGAACATGACCGACGGTCTGGACGGCCTGGCCATCGGCTCGACGCTGATCGCCGCCGCCGCCTTCACCGGCCTTGCCTACGTGTCCGGCCACCGGGTCTTCTCCGACTACCTGGACCTGCTCTACATGCCCAAGGTGGGGGAGGTGACCATCTTCTGCGGGGCCATGGTGGGTGCCTCCATGGGCTTCCTGTGGTGGAACTGCTATCCGGCTCAGATCTTCATGGGGGACGTGGGCAGCCTCAGCCTGGGCGGTGCGTTAGGGACGGTGGCCATCCTGATCAAGCAGGAGCTGTTGCTGCTCCTGGTCGGCGGTCTGTTCGTGGTCGAGGCCGCTTCCGTGATCCTGCAAGTGGGTTCCTTCCGGCTGCGGGGCAAGCGCATCTTCCGCATGGCGCCGCTCCACCACCACTTCGAGCTCATGGGCTGGGCGGAACCCCAGATCATCACCCGGTTCCTGATCGTGGCCTTCGTGTTCGCGCTGTTCGCCATCACCACCCTGAAGCTGAGATGAGGGGAGGCATCCAATGGAACCCAGTGGGCAATGAGGACTCCATGGACCTGGCGGGCCAAAGAGTCGTCGTGGTGGGGCTGGCGCGCTCGGGGATCGCGGCGGCGCGCTTTCTCGCGTCCCGCGGCGCGCGGGTCGCAGCCACTGACTGCAAAGGGCCGGCGGAGCTTCCGCCCGAGGTCCTGAGGCTAGCCGAGCAGGGGGTGGTTCTGGAGTTGGGCGGACATCGCGCGTCGAGCTTCACCGCGGCCGATCTGGTGGTGGTTTCTCCCGGCGTGCCCTGGGAGCTGCCCGAGCTGCGGGCGGCGCGGGAGGCCGGTGTGCCGGTGATGGCGGAGCTGGAGCTGGGCTGCCGGGAGATCAAGGGCCCGCTGGCGGCGGTGACCGGGACCAAGGGCAAGTCCACCACCACCGCAGCATTAGGCGCAATGCTGCGCCAGGCTGGTGTCGAGGTCCGGGTGGGGGGCAACATCGGCGAAGCGGTGACCGGTCTCTTGGAGGGGGCGACCGCCCACACCACCTTCGTGCTGGAGGTGTCGAGCTTCCAACTGGAGGGGACCGAGAGCTTCCGCCCGCGGGTCGCCGTCTTCTTGAACCTCTCCACCGACCACCTGGACCGTCACCCCAGCTTCGAGGACTACGCCCGGGCCAAGAGCCGCATCTTCCAGAATCAGACGCCCGACGATTGGGCGGTGGTCAACGCCGACGACCCGGGAGTGATGGCGCGAGCCGCCAGGGGCCTGGCCCGTCGGGTCCCTTTCAGTGCGCGGCCCGGCAAGGATGAGGGGGCCTTCTTCGATGACGCCGGGGCGGCGGTGCTGCGCCTCTCGGGCCGGAGCGAGACCCTCTTCGAACGCCGGCAGCTCCGTCTGCCCGGAGACCACCTCGCCCTCGACCTGCTGGCGGCCGCCACTGCCGCCCGCCTGCTGGGGGCTCCGGCCCAGGCCATCGCGGCCGCCGCCGCTGACTTCAGCGGCGTGGAGCACGTCCTGGAGCGGGTGGCCGAGATCGACGGGGTTCTCTTCTTCAACGACTCCAAGGCCACCAACGTCGACGCCGCCCACAAGAGCCTCTCCGCATTCCCGGGACCGCTGCTGCCGATCCTGGGCGGACGCTACAAGGGCGGCGACTTCGCCCAGCTCCAGGACGTTCTGGGTCGCCGCGGCAAGGCGGTGTTCGCCATCGGGGAGGCCAAGGAGCGGATCAGCGAGGCTCTGTCCTCGGTGGTCCCCGTCTTCGCTTGCGCCTCGCTGGCCGAAGCGGTGGAGCTGGCCTTCGCCGAGGCCGAGGCGGGGGACACCGTGGTGCTGGCACCCGCTTGCTCTTCGTTCGACATGTTCCGGGACTACGCGCATCGGGGGCAGGCCTTCAAGGAAGAAGTCCGGGCTCTGGCCTCTCGGGTGGCCGCGGCCAAGGAGGAGGCGGGTGGCTAAGAAGCTCTCCTCCGACACCAGCCTGTTCGCCATCGCCATGGTCCTGCTCGGCGGCGGCCTGGTCATGGTGTGGAGCAGCTCCACGGTGTTGGCCCAGGAGCGCTACGGCAACGCCTTCCACTTCCTGATTCGTCAGGTGATCTGGGCGGGGCTGGGGGTGACGGTGATGGTGGCTGCCATGCGCGTCGACTACCGCAAGCTCCGCCAGCCGGCGGTGGTCTACGCCACGGTGGTGGCGACCACCCTGCTGCTCATCGCCGCCCTCTTCATGCCCGCGGTCAACGAGACCCACCGCTGGTTGCGCCTGGGCGCCATGAGCTTCCAGCCGGCGGAGCTGGCCAAGCTGGCCATCATCTTGTTCTTGGCCTATCACCTGGAGCGCCGCGCCGAACGCGTGAACGACTTCCTGCCCGGTCTCTTCCCGCCCCTGCTGTTGATCGCCTGGTTTGCCTTCCTGATCCTGATCCAGCCCGACCTGGGCAGCGCCGCCACCGTGGTGCTGGTCGGCTGCGTGATGCTGTTCCTGGCCGGGGTGCGGCTCCGCTACTTCGCCGCCCTTTCGGTGCCCGGCGTCTTCTTGCTCTACCACCTGGTGACCGCCGCCGCCTACCGCCGGGATCGCATCACCGCCTTCCTCGATCCCTACTCCGACCCGCGCGGTTCCGGGTATCAGATCATCCAGAGCCTGATCGCCCTGGGCAGCGGTGGCGTCACCGGAGCCGGCCTCATGCAGGGTCGGCAGAAGCTCTTCTACCTGCCCTATCCCTACAGCGACTTCATCTACGCGGTGATCGGCGAGGAGTTGGGGTTGATCGGCGCCGGCCTGGTGGTGGCCCTCTTCATCCTCCTGCTGTGGCGCGGCCTGCGCGCCGCCTGGCGGGCTCCCGATCTCTTCGGCACCTATCTGGCCGCCGGCCTCACCCTGGCTATCGTCCTGCAGGCCTTCGTCAACGTGAGCGTGGTGGTGGGACTCATTCCCCCCAAGGGCATCACCCTGCCCTTCATCAGCGCCGGCGGCTCCTCTCTGGTGCTGACCCTCCTGGCCGTGGGCTTGATCTTGAACGTGTCCCAGCATGCGGACTGAACGATGGCCAAGACGATCCTCATTGCGGCGGGCGGGACTGGCGGCCACCTCTTCCCCGGCATCGCGGTGGCCGGCGAGCTGGTCGGCCGCGATCCCGAGGTCCGGATCGTCTTCGTGGGCACACCCCGCGGCCTGGAACGCCGCCTGGTTCCTAAGGCGGGCTATCCGCTGGTGCTTCTGCCCATCCTGCCCCTCAACGGCGTGGGGTTCTGGCGGCTGCTGCGGGGGCTTCTCGCCCTGCCCTGGGGCCTGCTGCAAGCGGCGATCCTGGTCTTGCGCACGCGACCGGCGGCAGTGTTGGGCGTCGGCGGCTATGCCGGCGGCCCGGTGGTCCTGCTGGCCGCTCTTTGGGGAGTGCGCACAGTGATCCTGGAACCGAACGCCAAACCGGGATTCACCAACCGAGTGCTCCGGCCCTTTGTCGGGCACTGTGCCTGTTCCTACGAGGAGGCCCGGAGCCAGTTCGGGGTCAAGGGTGTGCTCACCGGCAACCCCGTGCGCGGAGGCTTCGCGCAGCTCACGCCGAAGCCCCACCGTCTCCCCCATACCCTCTTGGTCTTCGGTGGCAGCCAGGGCTCGCGCCTTCTCAATCAGGCCGTCCTGGCGGCGCTGTCCCAGCTTCCGGGGCCAGAGCGGCTGAGCATCGTGCACCAAACCGGTGAGGCGACGCGCGACGAAGTAGCCGCGGCTTACGCGGCCGCCAACCGACCCGCGGAGGTGTTGGCTTTCCTGGACGACATGGAGACCCGCTTCGCCACCGCCGACCTGGTGTTGTCGCGCAGCGGAGCCACCACCTGCGCCGAGTTGACGGCGGCCGGCAAGGCCGCCGTGCTGGTGCCCTTCGCCCGGGCGGCCGACGACCATCAGCGTCAGAACGCCCGGGCCCTGGAGACCGCAGGGGCCGCCCGCATGCTGGAGGAGCCAGACCTCTCCGGGGAGCGCCTGGCGGCCGTGGTCGGGGAGATCCTCTTCACCCCGGGAAGACTAGAGGCGATGGAGCAAGCCGCCAAACGGTTAGGGAGGCCGGACGCAGCCGCCCGCGTCGCGGATCTGGTCGAGGGCCAGAACAGGGTGGGCCGTGCTTAGGAGGTACCAGCGGGTGCACTTCGTCGGCATCGGGGGCTCCGGTATGAGCGGCATCGCCGAGATCCTGCTCGGCACCGGTTACGCGGTCTCCGGCTCCGATCTCAAGCGGAGCCCGGTCACCGATCACCTGGCCGCCAAGGGGGCGCGGGTCTTCGAGGGTCACCAGGCCGCCCAGGTTCAAGAGGCCCAAGTGGTGGTGACCTCGACCGCCGTCAAGCCCGACAACCCCGAGGTGCTGGAAGCCCGCCGCCTGAGCATTCCGGTGATTCCGCGGGCCGAGATGCTGGCCGAGCTGATGCGGATGAAATACGGGGTGGCGGTGGCGGGCAGCCACGGCAAGACCACCACCACCTCCATGGTGGCGGCGGTGCTCGACCAGGGGGGCCTGGATCCGACGGTGGTGGTGGGCGGGCGCCTCCAGCACCTGGGGAGTGGAGCCCGCTTCGGCAAGGGCGACTTCATGGTGGCCGAGGCCGACGAATCGGACCGCTCCTTCCTCAAGCTCTCGCCGACCCTGGCCGTGATCACCAACATCGACCGGGAACACCTGGACACCTACCGAGATCTGGCCGACGTACAGGAGGCCTTCGTCGGCTTCGCCAACAAGGTGCCCTTCTATGGCGCGGCGGTGGTGTGCCTGGACGACGCGCCCATCCAGGCCATCCTGCCCCGCCTGGAACGAAGGGTCCTGAGCTACGGCCTCTCGCCTCAAGCCCAGGTCTCGGCTCGGGAGGTTGAGCTCGGCGCCCAGGGCTCCGGCTACACGGCGGTGCGGGCGGGCGATTCCCTGGGTCCGGTGGAGCTGCTGGTTCCCGGCGCACATAACGTTTTGAACTCGCTGGCGGCGGTGGCTGTGGGGCTCGACCTGGAGCTGCCCTTCGAGGCCATCCGGGCCGGCCTTCAGGCCTTCACCGGGGTCGACCGGCGCTTCCAGGCCAAGGGGGAAGCCGGCGGGGTGCTGGTGATCGACGACTACGGCCATCACCCCGCGGAGATTCGCGCCACCCTGGAAACCCTCAGGGTCCGCGCCGGCGGCCGGCGGACGCTGGTTCTCTTCCAGCCCCACCGTTACACGCGCACCCAGCTGCTGTGGGACGACTTCTGCCGGGCCTTTCATCAGGCCGACGTCTTGCTGCTGACCGACATCTATGCGGCCGGAGAGCCCCCCCTCCCCGAGGTGACCGCCGAGGGGCTGACGCAGGCGATTGCCTCCCGGGGGCATCGTCAGGCGCTGTACGCCGGCGACCTCAAGACAGCGACCGAGCAATTGCTGGCCGAGGTGCGCGAGGGTGATGTGGTGCTGACGTTGGGCGCGGGCAGCGTGTGGACGGCGGGGGAGCAACTGCTCCGGAGGCGTTCCGCATGAAGCGCGGTCTTCCCGAGCCCCGGAAGCGGGTGCGCCTCACGCCTCCCGCCGAACTGCCGTTCTTGCCCGAAGACGAGCCGCCCTTCCTGCGGCCCAGCAAGCGGACGCGCATCCGCAGAACCAAGAGGGGCGGGCTGGCGCGGGCCATTCTGGTCCTGGAAGTGCTGGGTGCCGCCCTGGTGGGCCTGCTGGGTCTGTGGACCGTCTACTCGCGGGCCATGGCCAGCGAGCGGCTCAAGGTGGAGAGGCTGGAGGTCCGAGGAAGCCACTTCCTGTCGGAAGGGGAGGTCCGCGAGCTCCTGGGCCCCGCGGTAGGCGAGAACCTGCTGGGGTTGAACATCGAGGAGCTGAAGCAGCGGCTACGCGCTTCCTCTTGGGTCGCCGACGCCACCGTCTCCCGCAGCCTGCCCGACACCCTGAGAGTGGAGATCCGGGAGCGGGTTCCGGTGGCCCTGGCCGAAGCCGACCGCCTCTACCTGATGGACGGCGAGGGCGTCCTGATCGACCTCTTCGGCCCGCGCACCGCCGGCTTCGATCTGCCCATCGTGCGCGGCCTCGGCGGCGGCGGCGATGCCGACGGCCGCCGGGATCGCGCCCAGCGCGCCGGCGCCCTGCTCGAAGACCTGGGCGAGTTGGGGGCCGAGGTCTCGGAGGTGGAGGTCGAGCCCTCCGGCGATCTCCGTTTGGTGCTGCGCGGCGCCGGCGAGGTGTTGCGAATGGGAACCCCTCCCTACCGCAGCCGCTTCCTGACCTTTCTGGGCCTGCGCAAGGACCTGGCCGAGCGCTGTCCGGACGCGGAGTACTTCGACCTCAGATTTCGGGACCAGATCATCGCCAAGCGTCCGATCGCCCCGGCTGCCAAGCCGGCCACCAACACCGAAGCTCCGGTCGGGCCCTCGGGTCCCCTGGGCTCCCCGCCACTGCCCAAGGCGCCGGGCCCGCCGGCGCCCTTGGCCCTGCTTCTGCCCGCGGGTGAGGAAAGAGGGAGGTAGTCCTGGCCAAGAAGAAGGATCGCTACATCGTCGGCCTCGACATCGGCACCCACAAGGTCTGCGCCATCGTGGCGGAGATCACCGAGGAGGGCCGCCTCGACATCATCGGCATCGGCCAGGCCGACTCCAAGGGCCTGCGCAAGGGGGTGGTGATCAACCTGGAAGCCACCGTGGACTCCATCAAACGGGTGGTGGAAGAAGCCGAGCTGATGGCCGGTGTTGAGATCGGCTCCGCCCACGTGGGCATCGCCGGCACCCACGTGCGGGGCTTCAACTCCCGGGGCGTGATCGCGGTCTCCGGGAAGAACCGGGTGATCGAACGGGAGGACGTGCGGCGGGTGATCGAGGCGGCCAAAGCGGTGTCCATCCCGGCCGACCGCGAGATCCTGCACGTGCTGCCCCAGGAATTCGTGGTCGACGACCAGGACGGCATCGGCGATCCCTCCGGCATGACGGGGACCCGGCTGGAAGTCAACGTCCACGTGATCACCTCCTCCTCCACCGCGGTGCAGAACACCATCACCTGCGTCAACCGGGCCGGGCTCGAGGTGGTGGACGCCGTGCTCACCCAGCTCTCGGCTGCCGAGGCGGTCTTGACCCCCGACGAGAAGGAGCTGGGGGTGGCCCTGGTCGACATCGGCGGCGGCACCACCGACATCGCTATCTACGAGAAGGGGGCGCTCTGGCACACCGCGGTCCTGCAAGTGGGCGGCGAGCACTTCACCAACGACGTGGCGGTGGCCCTGCGCACACCGGTGAACGAGGCGGAGAAGATCAAGAAGAAGTACGGCTGTGCCCTGACCTCGATGATCCCCGAAGAGGACTCGATCGAGGTGCCCAGCGTGGGCGGCCGCAAGCCGCGGATCATGGCGCGCCAGGTGTTAGGCGACGTGGTCCAGGCGCGAGCCGAGGAGGTGTGTCAGCTCATCTTCACCGAAATCCGCCGCGCCGGCTTCGACCGGAACCTGAACAGCGGCGTCGTCTTCACCGGCGGCGGCGCCATCCTGGAGGGGGTGCCCGAGATCGCGGAGCAGATCTTCGACCTGCCGGTGCGCCGGGGCACTCCCTCGGGCATCGGCGGGCTGGTGGACGTGGTGGCGAGCCCCGTCTATTCCACGGCGGTAGGGCTCGTCCTCTACAGCTACAGAAACCGCACCGGACGAGGCCTCACCGCCTCGCGGCCGGCGGCGACGGGGACCCTGGGACGGGTCACCGGGCGCCTCATGGGTTGGCTTTCCGACTTCTTCTGACGGAGGGAACATGAAGAGCGAAGGAGCCGTGTTTCCGCCCATCCCGGTGATCCGCCAGTTGCGGGACAGCGGGGCGCCTGTGCACCGCGTTCGGCGAGAGACCAGCGATCCGCGCTGTGAGATGTGCGGCGCCCTGGTGCTCGCCGCCCACTGCAAACGCATTTGCCTGAAGTGCGGCTTTCTGACGGGCTGCTCGGAGGGGATTTAGGAGGTCTCATGGCAACCAATCACGACCAGCCCGACCGCATCACCTTCGCCGAGGAAGACACCCGGGGCGCGCGCATCAAGGTCCTGGGCGTGGGTGGCGGCGGGGGCAACGCCATCTCGCGGATGATCGCTTCCGGATTGCAAGGCGTGGAGTTCATAGCCGTCAACAGCGACTTGCAGGCTCTGCGCGCCAACCGGGCCGGGGTCAAGATCCAGATCGGCAGCAAGCTCACCAAGGGTCTGGGTGCCGGCGCCAACCCCGACGTCGGCCGCCAGGCGGCGGTCGAGGACACCGAGAAGATCTGCGATGCCCTGGAGGGCAGCGACATGGTCTTCATCACCGCCGGCCTGGGAGGGGGTACCGGCACCGGCGGCGCTCCGGTGGTGGCGTCCATCGCCTCTCAGTTAGGCGGTGACAACGGGTCGGTGCTGACGGTGGCGGTGGTCACCCTGCCCTTCAGCCTGGAGGGCAAGCGGCGCATGGCCCAGGCCATGGAGGGTCTGGTCCAACTCCGCGACTGCGTGGACTCGGTGATCGTGATCCCCAACGACCGGCTGTTGCAGACGGTGGCCCGCAACACGCCGGTCTCCGAGGCCTTCCGGGTGGCCGACGACGTGCTGCGTCAGGCGGTGCAGGGCATCAGCGACATCATCACCGTGCCCGGCCAGATCAACCTGGATTTCGCCGACGTGCGGACGGTGATGAAGGGCATGGGCCAGGCGGTCATGGGCACCGGCATCGGCGAGGGCGAGAACCGGGCGGTGGAGGCGGCCCAGCGTGCCATCAGCAACCCGCTGCTCGAGGACAGCTCCATCGAGGGGGCCCGCGGCATCATCGTCAACATCACCGGTGGGGCGGACCTGTCGCTGGCCGAGGCTTCCGAGGCCACCGCCCTCATCACCAAAGCCGCCGACCCCGAAGCCAACGTCATCTACGGCATCGTGACCGACGAGTCCATGGGCCACGCGGTCAAGGTCACGGTGATCGCCACCGGCTTCAACCGGGGCCAGCGCAAGGTGGCGTCCACCCCGGTCGACCTCGCCAACTACGTGGGACCGGCCGCCCAGCCCGCGTCCTTGCCGATGGCGGAGCCGGGTGGCTTCTATCGCAAGACACCTAACCCCAAGGCGGCGGCGGGCGGCGGCGGGCGCTTCGACCTGGACGTGCCGGCCTTCCTGCGCAAGCAGGGTGGAGGCGGATCGGACTAGGCACTCACGGGCCCCGGGTTTGGGCGCGCCGGCTTTCCGTGTTGCAATGGGTGGTTCCGAGCTACCCCATGAGCCGCCGCCTCCAGGAACGTCATCGCCGTCTGCGGGAGGCCGAAATCCCCTTGGCCTCCTTGCGGAAGGCGGGCGCCTTTCGCATTGCCCTCTGCTACCCCAACCTCTACTACGTGGGCATGTCCAACCTGGGGTTCCAGGGGGTCTTCCAGCTCTTCAACGGCTACCCTGACGTGGTCTGCGAGCGGGTCTTCCTTCCCGACGACGTGGACCGGGACGACCTGGAGGCCAGCGGGCAGCCGCTGATCAGCTTCGACAGCGGGACCGAGCTCAGGCGCTTCCACGCCGTCGCCTTCTCGGTGTCCTTCGAGCACGACTACCTCCACGTCCTCGAGGTCTTGCGTTTGGCGGGGATTCCGTTGCGCGCAGCCGACCGCGGCCCCGGCGATCCCCTGGTCATCCTGGGCGGCGCCGCCATGTTCCTGAACCCGGAGCCGCTGGCGCCCTTCGCCGACCTCATCGCGGTAGGCGAAGGCGAGGCCCTCTTGCCCAAGCTGATGGAGGGGCTCTTGGGGGCGGCCGATCCGCGTCGTGGGCTCGAGGCGCTGGGCCCCCAGGACGGCTTCTATGTCCCCTCGCGCTATGAGGTTCGCTATCACCCGGACGGCACGGTGGCCGCCTACGATGGCCCGGGTCGGGTGATCCGGCAGCGCGGCTGGCCGGGGAAGATGGCCCTGCCCCAGACCGTGATCCTGACGCCCGAGACCGAGATGTCCATGAAGTTCCTGGTGGAGATCTCTCGGGGTTGTCCTTGCATGTGCCGCTTCTGCTGGGCCGGCTACAACTTCCTCCCGGTGCGCGGCTTCAGCCGCAAGGCGATCGTCGAGCGAGCCCGGGAGGTGCGGAGCTTCACCAACAAGATCGGCCTGGTCTCCACCGCGGTCTGCGACCACCCCGAGATCGACGGCATCGTCGACGATCTGGCGGCGTTAGGCTACCAGGTCTCGGTCGCCTCCCTGCGCCTGGACGACCTCACCCCCGGCTTCGTTCTCAAGCTGGTCGACACCGGGGTCCAGGGTCTCACCCTGGCCCCCGAGTGCGGCTCCGACCGCATGCGCCGCATCATCAACAAGCAGTTCAGCAATGCCGAGATCCTGGAGCGCGCCCGCTGGATCTTCGAGAACGGCATCCACAACCTGAAGCTCTACTACATGGTCGGGCTACCCTTCGAGGAGCATGGCGACGTGGAGGCGATCGCCGCCCTCACCGAGGAGATCCGGACCGTCATGCTCGAGGTGGGCAAGCCCCGGGGGCGGGTGGGCCGCCTGCACCCCTCGGTGAACCCCTTCATACCCAAGCCGGGCACCCCCTTCCAGTGGCTGCCGGTCGAGAACCCGAAGCAGACCGACCGCAAGCTCCAGTACCTGCGCAAGGCCTTCGGGTGCATGCCTAACGTTGATGCCATCATCAAGAGCGCCCGCACCGGCGCCACCCAGTCGGTGCTGGCGCTGGGCGACCGGCGAGTGGCGGACGCGCTGGAGATCGCCGTACGGGACCGCATCGACCTGAAGCCAGCCCTCAAGCAGGCTGGCCTCGATCTGGGCTTCTACCTGTTTCGGGAGCGGGGGCGGGAGGAGATCTTGCCCTGGGACATCGTGGACAACGGCGTCAGCAAGGCCTACTACCTCCGGGAGCTGGACAAGAGCCGCGCCGTGCGCTTCTCGCCGCACTGCCCGGAGGTCCAGGGCTGCATCCGCTGCGGGGTCTGTGAGGACGCGCCTAATCCACTCTACAGGCTGCCCGATCAGTGGAAGGAGCTGGGCACCCCGCCCCGCTATCTGAAGCCCGGCGTATCATCATCCTAAGGGGGTGGAGCATGTTCTGGATGCCTGCGCTGTTGGCCCTGGCGGCGGTGGCGGTCGGCTGTGGCTCCGGCACCGAGCCGGACCCGGTCGGCCTAGCCCAGGAGTTCACGCTGGCCGCCGGCGAATCGGTCCGGATCCGGGGCGAAACCCTGGGCGTCGCCTTCGACAGCGTGAGCGCTGATTCGCGCTGCCCGGTCGACGTCACCTGCGTGTGGGAAGGCGACGCGGTGGTGGTGGTGACGCTCACCCACCCGGCTCGGCAGCCGGCGATCGTGGAGCTCCACACCTCGGGTCGCTTTGCGCAAGCGGCTGGCTACGGGGACTTCGAGGTGACCCTGGTCAAGCTCGCCCCCGAGCCCAAGGCGGGCACCCCGATTCCCCAGAGCGCCTACCGAGCCACCCTTCGGGTCACTCGCTAGGCTCCGATCTGTCGCCTCCCACCCGCCACACCCGCTCGTACTCGGCCCATTCGGCGGGGCTGGTGGTCCACTCCGCGTAGAGGGCGACGCCCTCGAAAGCCCCACCGCCCCCCACCCCGCGCAGGCCGGCCACCACGCCGGTGAGCGCCCCCCCGGGGGTTTCCACGCCCGCCCGGTGCATGAGACCGGTCTCATCGTAGGTGGGAATGCCCACCAGCAAACGGGCCCGGATGTGGGAGGCGGCGAAGCGCGGGGTCAAGGTGCGGGCCACGTAGGCCAGGTAGCGGCGGTAAAGCGCAGGCGTGGGGAGCGCGGTGTCGTAGGCCATGACCACCACCTGATCCGCGCTCTCGGCCACCCGCAGGTAGTAGTCCGGCGTCCACACGAAGTTAGGCGCGACCGGGATCCGGAAGGGGCCCGGGCGGATCGCCGAAACCGAGAGCAGGCCGGGGTGGACGGCGGTGCGCAAGGCCCGCAGTAGGGCCAGGAAGTCCACGTTCCCGTCGTCGACCGGTTCCACGTTCAGGTGGATACCGTCGAAGCCCTCGTCGATCAGGCCCCGGCACTCAGCGACCATGCGCTGTCTCTGGCCCAGATCGGCCAGGTCCAGGGTGCCGGTGCGGGAGCGCTTGTAACCGGTGCGAAGCCCTCCCACCCAGGGCAGCACCCTGAGGCCCGGGGCCGCCCGCCGGGCGCTGGCCAGGAAACGCCGCATCTGCTCGCGGTTGTGCACCGGTAGGCGCCCGGCGCCGTTGAAGGGGATGAGATGAGGATAGACGTAGGCGATGCCATGGCCCGCAAGACCCGTCAAGAGTGCGTCCGTCTCGTCCGGGCTCTGCTCCTTTTCCAGCCAGCGGTGCTCCAGCCAGACCGCGTTGCGGTCCTGGTTGAAGGGGTGGGGGGCTTCGTCCTGGAGCGGTGCGTAGGCGAAGTAGGCGGCGCCGGCGACCGCCAGCGCGCCGGCCAGGACGAACAGCCTGGCACCCCAGCGCAGCCAACGCCTCACGGAGCCGCCGACCTCAGCAGCAGGACGACGGCGGCCGCATGACGGCGCTCGTGAGTGAGGCTCACCAGCGCACGCCGGGCACCCAAGGCGCCCAGCCTCTCCTGGGCCCGCGGGCCAAGCTCCAGGCGCGGCGGGCCGCCCGCCCCAGCCCGAACCTCCACCTCGTCGAGGCCGATGTCCTCGCCCAGCAGGCGAACGACAGCGCGTTTGGCGGCCAGCCGGGCCGCCAGGCGCCGGGCCGGGTCGGACTTGGAGTGAGCGTAGGCCAGCTCGGCGGCGGTGAAAGGGCGCGATCCTTCCGCCAGCCGTGCCTCCACCTCGGCGATCTCCAGAAGCTCCTGGGCGCTGGCCACCACGTCGTCATCCACGGCCCGAGTCTAGCCCGAAAGCCGGCGCGGCGGCGGGAACCCGGAGCCCGCCGCCCTCGTCTATGATGGTCGGCATGACACCGGGTCTGCGACTCGCCACCCTGCCCGCCCTCGATGCGCTCACCGGTTTGGTGCATGGCTTCGAGCAGCGGTTGGGCCCCGCCGGCTGGGAGTCGCGGCAAGCGGGTCAGGCTCGGATGGCCGCCGCGCTTGAGCGCTGGGGACGGCTGCTGCTGCTGAAGCAGGTGCACGGAGCCGCCGTCCGGGTGGCGCCCTGGGAGGGGACTCCCGAGGCGGACGCCGCGATTGCCGACGCGCCGAGGATTCTCCTGGGTATCGAAACCGCCGACTGCCTTCCGGTGTTGATCGTCGACCCGCGACGGCGAGCGGTGGCGGCGGCTCACGCCGGCTGGCGGGGGACGGCCTTGGGGGTGACCGCTCAGGCCGCTCGGGCCCTGCTGGCGCGCGGCTCCGAACCCGGAGACCTCTGGGCGGCGCTGGGCCCCGGGATCGGTCCCTGCTGCTACGAGGTAGGCCCCGAGTTGCGTCAGGCTTTCGGCGACGGCGGCGAGGAGTTCTTTCGGCCCGCCAGCAACGGCAAGCTCCACCTGGACGTGCGCGCTGCCAACCGCCGCCAGCTTCGGAGGGCCGGCCTGCCCGCCGAACGCATCCTGAGCCTCGACCACTGCACGTTTTGCTGCCAGGGCCTCTACCACTCCTTCCGCCGGGAAGGCAGGGAGGCGGGCCGCATGATCAGCTTCGTCGGCTTCCGCGGCTAGTCGAGCTTGGAGGCCCTCTCGTCCAGGGCCTGGCTGGCTAGACGGTCGGCCTCCCGATTCTGCTCCCGCCGGACATGGCTCACCCGCGCCGCCTCGAACTGCCCGAGCAGCGCGCTGGCCTCGCGGTGCAGCGGGATCATGTCCGGGTGCTTGACCTTGTAGACGCCATTGATTTGGCGCACCACCAGCTCCGAGTCGGAGTAGATGCGGAGCCGCCGGGCGCCCCGCTTGGACGCATAGCGCAGAGCGTGAATGAGCGCCTGGTACTCGGCGACGTTGTTGGTGGCCCGGCCCAGATATCCGTAAAGCGCCGCCAGCGTGGTCCCCTCCGAGCTGGCCACGTGGACTCCGAAGCCGGCCTCGCCGGGGTTGCCCCGGCTGCCGCCGTCGATGTGGATCTCCAGGGTTTCCGGCTCGCTCACGGCTCTGGGCTCACCAGCGGCACCTGGGGCTCGTAGTAGAGGATGCGGTTGCAGGCGGGGCACTGGGTGACCTCTTCGTTGTGCCGGATGTCGGAGAACATCTGGAGCCGGAGCTTCAGGTGGCAAGCCCCGCACATGCCGTCGGCGGCCTCGGCCACCGCGCTACCCCGGAACTTGGCCACCCGCTGGAACAGCTCCAGGGCGTCGTCGGGCACCGTTTTGGCCACCGCCTCTCGTTCCGTGGCGTGCTTCTGGGCCTCGGCATCCAGGCGGCGGCCTTCCTCGTCCAGGGCCTTGAGCTGGGCTCGGGTCCGTTCTTCGGCGATCTTGAGGGCACCCTCTTCCCGCTTCACCTCAGCGGTCAGCGCCTCACTCTTCTCCATCTCCTCCAGGATCTGGTCTTCCCGGGTCCGGATCTCCCGCTCCACCGACTCGATCTCGTGGAGCATGGCCGTGTACTCCTTGTTGGTCTTCACCTCCATGAGCTGCCCCTTGTAGCGAGACCGCTTGCCCTCCAGATCCTGAAGCTCGCCTTCCAGCTTCCGCCGCGACTTGCCGGACGCCTCCAGCGCGGTTCGGGCGGCGTCGAGTCGGGCTTTCTCCTGGGCCAGATCCGCCTCGACCTCGGCCTGGCGCCGAGGGATCTCGGCCCGCGCCGTCTCGGCGCGCCGCCAGTCGCTCTCGGCCCGCTGCAGCCGGATCAGCTTCTCCAAGACAGGGTTCATTGACCGAGCATTCTAGCACCTGGGGAATGGCCGCGGCAGATGCGGCGTTTGCAGGTGTAGCCAGAAAGACAGACGACCGGCGGCGGCTCGAAGGGCCACCTCTCTCTTGTGAGGGGCGGCGCGAGCCGTCCGCCAAAGACCAGGAGGGAGAGAGCCGATGGATTCGAACATGAACCGACGGGCCTTCAACCGAGCCATGGGGGCGGTGGTGGCGGGGATGATCGCAGGCTCCCGCCTCCGGGCCGACGAGAAGAAGGCGGACGACAAGTCCGCCAAACACGTGTGCAAGGGCAAGAACGACTGCAAGGGCCAGGGCGGTTGCCACACAGCCGACAACACCTGCGCCGGCATGAACTCCTGCAAGGGCAAGGGAGGCTGCGCCACCGCCGCCAAGCACGACTGCAAGGCCAAGAACGACTGCAAGGGTCTGGGGGGATGCAAGAGCGGCGACAACGGTTGTGCGGGGAAGAACTCGTGCAAGGGCAAGGGAGGTTGCGCGGTCCCCGTCAAGGCGGAAACCAAGAAGGAGAAGAGCTCCTGCAAGGCCAAGGGCTCTTGCAAGGGCGTCTGACGGAGCTCTGAGCCCGCTAGGCACAAGGGCCGGACCTGGTCCCTGCCGGGCGGCCCGGCAAGCACCCGCATGAATCGCTTCCGTCTTCCCGACCTGGGCGTTGGCGTCGGCCTGCGCACCGTGCACTTCGGCCACGTCCTCGCCCAGCAACCGGAGGTGGACTGGTTCGAGATCATCTCCGAGAACTTCATGGACACCGGTGGCCGGCCGCTCCACGTGCTGGACCAAGTCAGCGAGCGCTACCCGATCGCCATGCACGGAGTGTCGCTCTCGATCGGCAGCACGGATCCCCTGAACTTCGAGTACCTGGCCAAGCTCAAGGCTCTGGCCCGGCGAACCGGCGCCCGCTGGGTGTCGGACCACCTGTGCTGGACCGGGGTGCGGGGCCGGAACACCCACGACCTGCTGCCCCTGCCGTACAACGAGGAGGTTCTGGGCCACCTGGTGCCCCGGGTCCGCGCGGTTCAGGATTTCCTGGAGCGGCCGCTGGTGCTGGAGAACCCGTCCTCCTACCTCGAGTTCGCCTCCTCGACCATGAGCGAGTGGGACTTCCTGACCCGTTTGAGCGAGGAGGCCGATTGCGGCCTGCTGCTGGACGTCAACAACGTCTACGTCAGCGCCTTCAACCACGGCTTCGATCCGCTGGTCTACATTGACGCCGTGCCCGCCGACCGGGTGGTGCAGTACCACCTGGCCGGCCACACCCACAAGGGCAGCCACCTCCTCGACACCCACTCCGATCACGCGCTGCCCGAGGTCTGGAACCTCTTCCGGCGTGCGCTGGCCCGCACCGGCAATCAGGCCACCCTCTACGAGTGGGACGAGGACATCCCGGCTTTCCACGTCCTGCTGGCCGAGGCCGCCAAAGCGCGCGCCTACCGTGTCGAGCCGGCCCTCTCGGCGGCGGCGGGCGTCGGTGCCTGACCTGCTGCTCTCGGCTCTTGAGAGCTGGATGCAGTCGGTGATCGTCCACCCCGGCGGGATCGAAGAGGCGCTGGCTGCGACCGAGGCCCGGAAGCAACTGTCGCCGGAGAGCCTCGAGGAGGTGATCCTGCCCTCCCGCAGTCTCACCGCGGCGGCCCGTCTCGGCATCTACCAGGGCATGTACCTGCTGCGCATGGAGGAGGCCCTCGCCACCGACTACCCGGGCCTCAAGCACTTCCTGGGCGAGCGGCGGTTCTTGGAGCTGGTGCGGGGGTACCTTGAGGCCTTTCCCTCCCGCCACTACAGCCTGAATCGCCTCGGCGATCACCTGCCCGAGTACCTGGCTCCGCTTCGTGGGCCTGGATCCGGGTTCTGTCATGACCTGGCACGCCTGGAGCTGGCGGTGACCGAGGTCTTCGACGCCCCAGAGACCCCGCCCCTCGCCGAGGCCATGGTGGCCGCCGTCCCCTCCGAGGCCTGGCCCCAGGCCCGCCTCACGCCGGTGGCGGCCTTCCGCTGCCTGGCTCTGGGCTATCCGGTGGTCGACTACCTCGACGCCCTGAAAGCGGATCGCCCACCGCGGTCCGGCACCCGCCGTCGCAACACCTGGGTTGTCGTCTTCAGACGGAGCCTGGCCATTCGGCGTCAGCAGTTGAGCCGCGCCGCCTTTCAGTTGCTGAGCGACCTGGCCGGTGGCGTGCCGGTGGGCGAGGCGGTGATGCGCGCCCTCGAACGCCCGGGCCCGCGGCCCAGCCAAGACCAGCTCTTCCACTGGTTCCGAGGCTTTGTCAGCGAGGGCCTATTCCGGGAGGTGCATCTTGCTCGTTAGGTCAGGTGCTCTGAGCTCCCCCGCCGCGCGGATCGGCGCCCACCCGGGGCGTCGCTCCCGAGGATCGCGGATGGCTGGGGTGGGGAAGCGGGTCGGCGAGTGGGCCTGGAAGGACTCGAACCTTCGACTAACCGGTTATGAGCCGGCCGTTCTGACCATCTGAACTACAGGCCCATCCCAAGGGTATCACGGGGACCAGAGCCTCTAGGCGGGCGGCGGCGGCTTCAGGAGCTTCCGAAAACGGGGGCTGGCCCGCAGGGCCTCGAAGCGCGAATCCCGAGCCAGCAGGGGCAGGGCCACCGCCCTCTCGGCGTAGGCGCGTTCCAGCACCTGCAGGGCTCGCTCGTTCTCTCCCAGGGCCAGCAGCAGGCGGGCCAGTCGAATCGGTGGTGCATAACGATAATCGGAGGGCAGGGCGCGGGCCAGGGTCTTTCGTGCTTCCTGGCCTCGGCCGGTGAGCGCCTGCAAGCGGGCCACCTCCAGGAGCGCCCCCGGGTGGTCTGGCGAGAGCCGGTCCGCGGTTTCGAAGGCGGCTGTCGCCTCCTCGAACGCTCCCAGGTCCTCGAAGGCGGCACCCTGGACCAGATAGACCGCCGGGTTGGTGGCATCGATGGCCAGCACCGAGCGGCACAGCTCCACCGCCTCCTGAGCCTGGTTGGCGTCGATCAAGAGATCGGCCAGGGCCAGCTTGGCGGGAATCGCCAGCGGGTCGGTGGCCAGGGCCCGGCGCACCTCGGTCAGCGCGTCGTCCCCGCGGTCTTGACCGCGAAGGCAGTGGTAGCCAAAGCGATAACGCGCCACCGTTTCCCCCGGGTTCAGGGTGAGAGCCAGGCGGAACTCCCGCTCGGCCCCGGAGAAGTCCCCGTTCGCATAGAGCCGCACCATGGCGTTCACGCCATGGGCCTCCGCCGAGGCGTCGTCGAGGTGGAGAGCGGTCTCAATCTCCTTCCTGGCCTTGTCGAGGATCTCGCGCGGCGGAAGCAGCTCGTCGAGGGCCAGGACCAGCTGAGTCTCGGCC
Source organism: Vicinamibacteria bacterium (assembly GCA_035286745.1). Lineage (GTDB taxonomy): Bacteria > Acidobacteriota > Vicinamibacteria > Fen-336 > Fen-336 > DATECU01. The sequence goes on from DATECU010000063.1 coordinate 35,231, forward strand.
AGGCCTCTGTGGACGGCCGCCAACTGAGGGTCGAGCGCGACGGCTTGACCGAACAGAGCCAGCCCACGGCGGAGCCCGTCGGGAGTCCTCGGTTTGGCCAGCGCCCGGCCCTTCAGGTAGAGCGAGTACGCCTCGGGTTGAACGTGGCCGGGACTCCGGGTCGGGCGAGGCTCGGCGGGCCATGCCCCGGAGCCGTACTCCAGGCGGATCCGTCTCGCCACCGCCCGGCCCAGCTCGCTCTCCAGCTGCTGCACCTCACGATCCTCTCGCTCGAAAGCGGCCGACCACAGCGGACCCGGTTCGCCTACCGCGAGAAGGTCGACCGCCACTCGCATCCTATTCCCAGAGCGGCGCAGGCTCCCCTTCAGAATGAAGTCCGCCCCCAGTTCTCGGCCGATGTCGGCGATTCCCTTGCGGCTGCGCTTGTAGTGCGCCGCCGTTGCCGGACCGATAACCGTTAGCTGTCCCGGCGCCGCGCTCCCCAGCTGAGCGATGACCTCGTCGGTCAGGCCGTCGCTCCAGTAGTCCTGCTCCGCTTCGCCGGACGCATTCTCGAAGGGGATCACCGCCAGCACGATCCGGTTGCGCCCGCGCAGCGGGGGTCCGCCGCTCCACCGGCTGGAAAGCCAGGCCACGAGGGCCACCGCCACCGCCAGCGCCGCCACCGAGAGAAAGGACGGCCGCACTCGCCACCAACCCGGCGAGCCCGCCCGCCGAGCCTCCGCGGGTTGGGTCTCTTCTGCCATCGTCCACACCATCTTATACGCGGGGGCTCTCGCCCCCCGAGCCCCCGGACCCGGACCGCAACGAATTCGGTCGCTGCGTATTGCTGGGACCCGCGCACAACGCTCGGGCGCTGCCGGGGCTCAAGACCCTGGCGGCGCCGGAGAAGCCCGGCGGGCGAGGCCTAGATCCGGCTGCCCTCCAGGAAGGCCTTGAGCTTGCGGCTGCGGCTGGGATGGCGGAGCTTGCGCAGCGCCTTGGCTTCGATCTGGCGGATGCGCTCCCGGGTGACGGCGAAGCTCTGGCCCACCTCTTCGAGCGTGTGCTCGCTGCCGTCGCCCAGGCCGAAACGCATCTTGATCACCCGCTCCTCGCGAGGGGTCAGCGTCTTGAGCAGGGCCTCGGTCTGCTCCTTCAGGTTCAGGTTGATGACGGCCTCGGAGGGGGACACCACGTTCCGATCCTCGATGAAATCCCCCAGATGCGAGTCTTCCTCCTCCCCGATAGGCGTCTCCAGCGAGATCGGCTCCTGGGCGATCTTCAGCACCTTGCGCACCTTGGAGACCGGGATGTCCATCCGTTTGGCGATCTCCTCCGAGGAGGGTTCGCGGCCCAGCTCCTGGACCAGGGCCCGGCTGGTGCGGATCAGCTTGTTGATGGTCTCGATCATGTGCACCGGGATCCGGATGGTGCGGGCCTGGTCGGCGATGGCGCGGGTGATGGCCTGGCGGATCCACCAGGTGGCGTAGGTGGAGAACTTGTAGCCGCGCTTGTACTCGAACTTGTCCACCGCCTTCATGAGGCCGATGTTGCCCTCCTGGATCAGGTCCAGGAACTGCAGGCCGCGGTTGGTGTACTTCTTGGCGATGGAGACCACCAGCCGCAGGTTGGCCTCCACCAGCTCCTTCTTGGCCTGCTCCGCCTGGTGCTCGCCCACGATCACGGTGACCAGGGTGCGCTTGAGCTCCTCGGTCCGGGTGTCGAACTCCTCCTCGATCGCCCGCAGGATCTCCTTCTGGTCCTGGATCTGCCGCCGCACCTGCTTCTTGTAGTCGTCGCTCAGGTCGCGCTTGAGCTTCGGTTCCAGCCGCGCGATCTTGTCCTCGGCCTCGCGCACCCGCTCCTCGGCCTCGCGCACCCGCTCCAGGAGCCGCCGTTTCACCTGCTCGCTGAACTCGATGCCCTGAATGGCCAGCGAAACCGCAATCCGCAGCCGGCCCAGCCGCCAGCGGGCCTTGGTGTAGCCCCGGCTCTTCTTCTCCAGCTTGACGAAGTGCTTTCGGTAGGCGAGGTAGTCGTGCTGGGCGGTGGCCACCCGGTTGATGAGCTTGGCCGTCTCCTTCTTCTTGCTCTCCAGCTTCTCCTCGGTGACCTCCTCTTCGTTGAAGACCACCACTTCCTTGACCGTGATCTCTCCCCCCAGCAGGCGCTCGCCCAGCCGCACCACCTCCTGGGCGGCCATGGAGGTGCGGGAGATGGAGCGCATTACCACCTTCTTGCCGCGCTCGATGCGTTTGGCGATCTCCACCTCGCCCTCGCGGGTGAGCAAGGGCACGGTGCCCATTTCCCGCAGGTACATGCGGACCGGGTCGTTGGTCTTGTCGAGGGTGCCCGGGGTGAGGTCCAGCTCCACGCCCTCCTCGCCGTCGGCCTTCTCGCGGAACTTCTGCTCGGAGTCGACCACCTCGATGCCCATGGACCCGAACATGGAGAAGATGTCGTCCAGCTCGTCCGAGGAGCTGATGTCCGCGGGGAGCATCTCGTTGACTTCCTCGTAGAGGAGGTAGCCCTTCTCCTTACCCATGGTGATGAGCTGCCGGATCTCGTCGTATTTCTCTTCAATCGACAACGCCATGCCTAGAGTCTCTCCTTGATCGCCTAACTGCTCATCGCCAGGGGTTTGGACAACCCCGCAATCCGCTGCTTGAGCGCCAGGTGCTCGGCCAGCAGTGCGTCCTGGACCGGTCCCTTGGCGCCCGGAATCTCTTTCTCGATGGCGGCCATCTTGGCCTCCAGGTGCCAGCGCTTGATTTCCAGCGCGCAGTCGTCCGGGGTGGCGCTCTCGGTGGGAATGGGCGCCACCGCCATGCTGTGCACCAGCTGCTGGTCCTCCGGGTCGGCCAGCTCGCGGGCCAACTCCAAGGCCGAGACCCGTACCCCGCGGGCCAGCAGATCCCGCGCCGCCTTCAAGATGGGCCCGGAACCCAGGCCCACCAACTCGTCGTCCGTCAGCGCCGCCAGCGCCTGAGGCACGCCCTCGGCCTCGGTGACGATCAGGGCCAGCAGCCAGCGCTCGGCGGGCGCCAAACGCCTGGCCGCCTGGGTGCGTGCCGCCGGCTGGGCCTGAGTCGGGGAGCTGGCCCGGCCGCCGCCCAGCGCCTGCCGCAGCTCCTCCCGGGTGGCGGCCTGGTCCAGGCCGCCCAGCTCCACGATGCGGGGAATCCAGGCCGCTCGTTCCACAGCGCTCTCGATAGCGCCCAGAGACGGGATCAGGGTTCGCAGGTACTCGGCCTTGCCGTGGGGGCTCGAGACGTCGTGCTCGGCCGCGCCGCGGCGAATCAGCCATTCCATGGCGAGCGGTGCCTCCGCCAGGCGCTGGCGATAGGCGTCGGCCCCCTCCGCTTTCAAGAAGCTGTCGGGATCGTGGCCGGGGGGCAGCTCCACCACGCTCACCTGCACGCCCTCCCGCACCAGGATCTCCAGGCTCTTTCGGGTGGCTTTCTGCCCGGCTTCGTCCTGGTCGAAG
>DATECU010000064.1:0-3598 GCA_035286745.1 Vicinamibacteria bacterium
GCGACTACAGCTCGGCAGAGGGGGTGGTGGCCAAGGCCGCCAAGACCAGCGTCGAACGACTGCCCCGCTGGAGCTTCGCCGGATCCGGCAGCGGACCCGGAGGCACCGAGATCCGGGCCGTCGCCTCCGGCCCCTGGTGGCCGGTGAAGAGCGATGTCACCATCCGTATCCGGCGGGAGGCCGGCAAGACCCGGATCAGCGTCCGCTCCAGGTCGCGGACCGGGCCTCTCGACTTTGGCCAGAACGCCCGCAACGTCCGCGACTTCCTCGCGGAACTGGATCGGGCGATGTATCTCCCGTAGGGGCGCGACGGTCGCTGTCGGCCGGACGTGGCCGAGGCGTGCCGTTCGCGGTAAACTCCTCGGCATGTCCTGCGTCTTCTGTGAGATCGCTGCCCGGCGGGTCCCCGCCCGCGTCGCCTACGAGGACGACTCGGTGCTGGCCTTCCACGACATCAACCCTCAGGCCCCTGTCCACGTCCTGGTGATCCCCAAGCGTCACGTCTCGAGCCTGCTCGAGCTGACCGGCCTGGACGATGCTCTGGTCGGTGGGTTGGTGCGCCGAGCGCGCGATCTGGCCCGGGAGCTGGGCCTGGCCGAGCGGGGCTTCCGTCTCGTCTTCAACGCCGGGGATGATGCCGGGTACAGCGTGTACCACATCCACCTGCACCTCATCGGGGGCCGCAAGCTCGGCTGGCCGCCGGGCTAGGGGGACTGAGGAACCGTGAGCCAGCACAAGCCCGCAGCCGAGCCGACGGAGATCGCCGGCCGCTACCAGGTCATCCAGAAGTTGGGGGCGGGAGCCTTCGGCACCGTCTACAAGGCGAGGGACAAGGTCCTGGGTCGGATGCTCGCCATCAAGACCATTCGCCTGGAAGGGCTGGCGGCAGCGGGCGCCAGCCTCGACGAGTTGCTCGACCGCTTCAAGCGCGAGGCCCAGGTCTCAGCCCAACTCAAGCACCCCCACATCGTCACCATCTACGACATCGGCGAGGCGGAGGGCCTCTCCTACCTGGCCATGGAGTTCATCGATGGCGTGGGCCTGGAGAGGGTGATTGCCAGCGCCGGCCGTCTGCCGCTGGAGCGGGCGGCGGCCATCGGTGCCCAGGTGGCCGAGGCCCTCGACTTCGCCCACCGCCACAACGTCGTACACCGCGACATCAAGCCGGCCAACATCATGATCGAGGCCGGCGATCGAGTGAAAGTGACCGATTTCGGAATCGCCAAGGTCACCGATTCCGCCGACCACCTCACCATGACCGGCAGCCTGCTGGGAACCCCGTCGTACATGAGCCCGGAACAGGCCCGCGGCGGCGCCATCGACGGCCGCAGCGATCTCTTCTCCGTGGGCTGCGTGCTGTACGAGATGATCACCGGCAAGAAGGCCTTCCGCGGCGACTCCATCACCGCCCTCATCTTCAAGATCATTACCGAAGAGCCGGTTCCGCTCCGGGAAGAGCTGCCCAACGTGGACGAGGCGATGACCCGCATCATCTCCAAGGCCCTGGCCAAGGCCCCCGAGGTCCGCTATCAGTCGGGTCAAGAGCTGGCTCAGGACCTGCTGACCCTCACCCGGGGCGGGGCCATGCCGACCGTGAGGCAGACGGAGGTGGCGACGGCGGTCATTCCCCCCGGCGCCGCTACCGTCTCTTCGGCGCCTACCGCCATCAAGGCCGGCTCCTCGACCCAGCCACTTCATGCCCACACCCAGCCGGTCTCCGCTCCCGGAGCCGCCGCAGCCCCCACGCTAACCCCGGCCGCCCGCACTCAAGTGGCTCCTCACGTCGTTAGGCCCACGCCGATTGGGGCAGCCCATCCGGCGCCGGCCCGCAAGTCGCGAGCCGGCCTGATCCTGGGCCTGCTGGCAGCCGGCCTTCTGGTCATGCTGGCGGTGGGGGCGGCCGGAGCCTACTTCCTCTTCCTCAAACCCAAGCCTGACGAAACCGCCTCGCGGCCGGCCGACCAGGGCGCCGCCTCGAGTTCCGACACCGAACCCTCGATCTCCACCCCGCCCGTCACCCAGCCCACCACGCCGGAGACGGCGCCGCCCATCACCGCGCCCGAGGTCTCGGCCCCCTCGCTCCCACCGCCGGTGACCACTCCTCCCGACAGCGGAGCCCGGCGAGCCGCCGACACCTCCACTGGAGACTTTCCACCACCCCTTCCGCCGCCGGCGCGCGACATCGTCCCCGAGGGGCCGGACCTCAGCCCTCTCGATCGCGCGCCCCGCGAGGGGCGCGATGTGAGCAGCCGGGTGGGTGCTCCTTACGGCGCCGGGGGCTACCGCACCGGTCGGATCCTGCAACGCCGCCAGCGCCTACCGGATGATGTTTCGAGGGGTGAGCGTCCGGCGGCCTGGGTCCTCCTCAACCTGGCCGACTTGCAGGCGGCGTATCACGCTCGCAACGGTCGCTACGGGACCTTCACCGAGGCCCTTCCCGGTCGCGGCGTGGCGGCCCGCAGCTTCCAGCGTCACCACTACCGATTCGACCTCACCACCGAAGCTGACGGGTTCAAGGTCATCGCCACCCCTCTGTCCCCCGGGCTCCGGGTGCTGGTCGTCGACGACAGCGGCATCGTCGACTACCCCGACGAGTGATCAGAAGCGGCTGGGGCAGGCCTGGGCAAAGTAGGCGGCCACCGCCTCGAAGATCCCCTGCACCTTCTCCACGTCTGGGGTCGTGAAGTCGGGGCCGGCCTGAGCACCGGTCTCGCCCTTGCGGCTGACCTGCGCCACCCCCACGGCTTGGCCTCGATGGAGGATGGGCACCGTGATCATCTTCTGAATGGGCAGCGGACGGTCCCGCAGCTTGACGCTCTCGAAGAAGGACACGTGCTTGACCAGGGGTACGTTGTTGTTGGCCTCCGCCACTTTCTTGGCGAACACGGCGACCGCGATGGAGTCGCGTTTGGTGAGCGGAATGGTGCCCAGCTGCACGAACTTCTTGGGGGCCACAAAACGCAGGTGCTTGCCGTCGCTGGTCAGCCACAGGATGGCCACCTCGTCGCTCTTGGCCCCGCACTGGGCGGCCACCGTCTTCACCACCCGGTCCCCCATGTCCAGGAACAGCTCGGTGGAGTCCTCCATGTCTGAGCGTTTGGCGGCCATCACGCTCAGAATGTGCAACAGATCTTCCATCAGGTTCCTCGGAGACGGTGGCGTTCCGGGGGGAATTCTAGCACGGGGAAGCACGCATTCTCCGCGCTCGGAGGCGGCGTGAGCCTGTTCGCCGAGCTCCTCGCCACCCGCGGCCCGGCTGCCCTCCTGGAGAGCACGGGAGGCGCTCCCTCCTTGGCCCGGCTGTCGATTTTGGCTCGCCATCCGCGCGCCCTCTTGGTGGCCGGCCGCGACGGAGTCCGCGTCGACACTGGCTCCGGTTCCAGAAGCCTCGCCTGCGATCCTGTGTCCGCGCTCCGCTTGCTGTTGCGGGAGATCCCGGCGGGCCGCTGGCCTGACGAGGGTGGCCTGGTGGGAGCCCTCGCCTACGATTTCGCCAGACCGCATCGGCCCCCGGCGGCTACGCCGTTGCTGGTCGTCATGGCGGTCGATAGGCTTGAGGTCGCCGAGTCCGGACTCGCCGCGACTCCCCCAACCGCCG
>DATECU010000065.1:0-17473 GCA_035286745.1 Vicinamibacteria bacterium
GACCCCTCTCGAGTGGGCGGCCAAGACCGAACTCGTGGTCGTGAACAACGCGAGCGTCGACGACACCGCGCCCTTCCTGGACGACTGGCGCAGGAGCAAGGCAGGGATCGGCTTCAAGCACGTCATCCACACCGACACCAACCTGGGCTATGCAGGCGGGAACAACCTCGGGGTACGGGCTGCCCGCGGGGACTACTTGCTGTTGGTGAACAACGACGTGCTGTTCGATGCCAACCCCCTCGAGTACTGCCTGCGGACCTACCAGGACAACCCGCGTGCCATTCTGGGTCGCCAGCTGATTCGCCGCCGAGGCCCCTGGAACAGCTTGAACGGCCGGGTGGTGCGCTACCTCGAGGGCTGGTGCCTGTTCGCCAGCGCCGCCATCTGCCGCGAGCTGGGGTTCTGGCGCGACAGCACCTTCACCGGCGTCTTCGACGAGACCTTCTCTCCGGCCTTCTTCGAGGACATCGATCTCAGCCTGCGCGCCAGCCTGAAGCAGATCGCGCTCCGCCAGGTGGCGATTCCGGTGCGCCACTTGGGCAGCCGCACCACAAAGATGACGCCGAGCTTCCCCTACATGCGGGTCATCAAGGAGAACCACGAGAAGTTCGTGGCCAAGTGGAAGCATCTTCAGGAGCCGGCGAACCAGCCCGGCGCGGCGGTGCAGGCGCTTCCCGGGCCCCGAATGGCCCTGGGCGGTCTGGGGGCCCCGCGTCACGGACGATGAGCCCCCGGGGCACACCTGGGGCGGGCCGCACGCCTAGCGCATAAGCCGCGATGACCGACGGCAAGCCACGGGTTCTCATCATCGCCGGAATGCACCGGTCGGGCACCTCGGCGGCGGCGGCGCTGCTGCAGAGCGCGGGGCTCCACCTGGGCGACCGGCTGCTCGGCCCCAGCCCCAGCAACCTGCGCGGGCATTTCGAGAACCTCGACTTCGTCGAGTTCCACCAGCGCAGACTCAAGGCCCTGGGCCTGAGCCCAGCCGGCTGGACCCTGAACGGCCCTCTGCGGTTCGACGAGGTCGCGGCCGGCGAGGCGCTGCGCCTGGCCTCCATCAACGCCACCACCCCGGCCTGGGGTTTCAAGGACCCACGGACGGTGCTGTTCCTGCGGGCTTGGGCGGCCCTGCTGCCGCAGGCGGCGTTCCTCTTCGTGCATCGCGCTCCCTGGGAGGTGGCCGACTCGCTCTACCGGCGCTCCGCGGAACACGATGCCGTCTTCCGCCACGACCCGGCGTACGCGGTGGATGTGTGGGCTCACTACAACGCCGAGATTCTCTCCTTCGACACCGAGCATTCGGCTCGCTCGTTGATCGTGAGCGCCCGCAGCTTGGGCGACCACCCGCAGACTCTGCTGACGACCCTGAACCAGCGCTTCGAACTGGGGCTCAAGACCCCGGCCCACGCCATGTTCGAGGAGTCGCTCCTCAAGCTCCCTCCCGACCCGGCGACCCGACCTGGCATGCTGAGCCGCTACCGCTCCGACCTCTTGCCGCTCTACCAGGCTCTGCTCAAGCGCTCCTGGCTCCCCCTGCCGCCGGCCGAGGCAGCCTGGCTGGAAACCCAGGCCGTCCCCCTGGACCCCAAGGCCCCCTTCCGCGACTGGATCGGTGTCCGGCTGGCCGAGAAGAAGGTTGCCACCCTGATCTCCGAGACGGACGCCCTGCGCTCCCGACTGGACCACGCGGAGGGGGAGTTGGAACGCACCCGCTCCTCTCTGGGCGAGATGCTGACGGAGACCGCCCACCCGTTGGCCCAGGCTCGCGCCGAAGCAGAGCGGGCGCAAGCCGAAGCCGAACGGGTTCGCTTGGAGGCGGAGCGGGCGGAGACCGAGCTGGAGCGCGCGCGCGCCGAGGGCGCTCGGCTGCGAGCCGAGCTGGCCGCCCTGCGCGAGGTGGCGGCGGATCGGGAGCGGATGCGAACCGCCCTCCAGGTGGCGCTCCGGGAAGCGGCCAAGGAGCGGGACCGGGCGCAGACCGACCTCACCACCACCCGGGCCGAGTTGCAGCGCACCGAGTACTATCTGGCCGAAACGCTGCACAACGCGACAACCGAACGAGCACGTCTGCAATCGGAACTGGCCGAGGCCCGGGGTCGGTTGCGCGAATTGGAGCACGAGCGACTGCGCGACATGCTCCGGCGCGTTTCCCGGCGGTTCTGGGGGCGATTCCTGGACGCCTTCCACGATCGGGTGGGTCGGCCTCGCGCCTACCTCGATCGCCGCCGCCAGCAGCGGATGAGGAAGCTCGCCGACCGCGAAGCTCAAAGGCGGCAGCGGACCGCGCTCACCGCCCCCACATTCTGGAAGGGCATCGAAAGCGCGCTCCGAGAGCACGAGGCCCGGGAGACCGAGCCCTGTGAGGTCAGCATCCTCACGCCCACCTACAACACCAACCTGTTCGGCTTCCGCGAAACCGTGGAGAGCGTCTTGCGGCAAACCACGACTGGCTGGGAGTGGTGCCTGGTCGACGACGGGTCTTCCGATCGGGAGCTGCATACCGTGCTCGAGGGCCTGACGCGGCGGGTGCCCAGGATCCGGGTCCTGCTGGCCGAGCACGGAGGCATCGGCGCCGCCACCAACCGAGCGCTGGCCATGGCCGGGGCCCCGCGGGTCTGCTTCCTCGACCATGACGACACCCTGACTCCCGACGCGGTGGCCACGGTTCGGGAGGCCCTGAACGAGGAGTGGGACGTCGCCTACTCCGATGAAGACAAGCTCGACGCCTCCGGACGCTTGACCGAAGCGCCGTTCCACAAGCCCGCCTGGTCGCCGGAGTATCTCCGGGGCGTCATGTACGTCGGACATCTGCTGGCGGTGCGCCGAGAGCTGGTGCGGCGGGTGGGCGGAGTCAGAAGCGAGTTCGACGGAGTGCAGGACTTCGAGCTGATGCTGAGGCTGACCGAGGTGGGCGCCCGGGTCAGGCACATCCCCCGAATCCTCTACCACTGGCGCCGCAGCCCCGGCAGCGTGGCCGAGAGTCTGGGGGCCAAGCCGGGAATCGCCGAGCTTCAGCGTGCCGCGGTGGCCGCCCATCTGGCCCGGCTGGGATTGCCGGCCAGAGCCGAGCCGCAAGGAGAACATCACCGGATCGCCGTGCTGCCGGGTCCGCGCCAGACCACGCCGCAGGTGAGCCTCATCATTCCCACCAAGGACGCGCCCGGCTTTCTCCGTCGTTGCCTGGCGAGCATCTTCGCCACCTCGACCTATCCGAACTTCGAGGTGCTGCTCATGGACAACGAGACCCGGGACCCCGACGCGGTCCGGATCATGAGCAACTTCCCGGTGCGGCGCATCAACCTGCCCGGCCCTTTCAACTACTCCCGCGCCAACAATGAGGGCAGCCGTCAGGCGCAAGGTGCGTACCTGCTGTTCTTGAACAACGACACCGAGATACTGACCCATGACTGGATCGAGCACCTTCTCTACTACGCCGAGCAGAACGACGTGGGCGCGGTGGGAGGGCTTCTGCTCTTCCCCGACCGCACGGTCCAACACGCCGGGATCGTGCTGGGTTTCCGCGGCACCGCCGACCACGTGATGCGCGGCTTTCCCGCCGAGGCCGACGGCTACGCCGGGTCCCTCTCCTGTGCCCGTGAGGTGTCGGCGGTCACCGGAGCTTGCATGATGGTGCGCAAGGCTCTGTTCGAAGAGGTGGGTGGCATGAACGAACACTACGCCACCCACTATCAAGATGTCGACTTGTGCCTAACTCTGCTCGATCGAGGTCGACGCAACATCTTCACGCCGCGGGCCGGCCTCTTCCACTTCGAGTCGGCCACCCGCAGCTCCCGCTATGACCTGGTGGATCGAGTGCTGCTGCTCGACCGCTGGCAGGACCGAATCGAAGCCGGGGATCCGTTCTTCAACCCGCACTTCGACCTGAGCCGCACCGACTACAGCCTGCGCGCCTGATCCATGAACGTCCTGTTCGTCCTCTACGAGAGCCTGGAATCCAACGGGGCGCTGCACGTGCACCACTTCGCCAACCAGCTGGCGATGCTGGGTGTCCGCCCGGTCCTGGCGGTCCCCTCTGGCCCACTCGAGGTTCCCCTGCCCGGCGAGCGCCGGTACACCGTCGTGGGCTTCACCGACGTCGGCCAACTGGCCCGCGCCTTCCCCGACGGGAGAGGGCCCGACCTGATCCATGCCTGGACGCCGCGGGAGAGGGTGCGCGTGTTCTGCCAGGCGCTGCTCCGCCAGCGTCGGGTCCCCTTGCTGGTGCACCTGGAGGACAACGAAGACTGCCTGCTGGAGCGCATTCTGGGCCAGACTCTCACGAAGCTGGCCCAGAGCGAGGTCCCGGACACCCTGTCCCATCCCGTACGCTCTCGGGAGTTCTTGGCCGCCGCCGCCGGGATCACCTTGATCGCAGAGCCGCTCGCAGAGTTCGTCCCCCCGGGTGTGCCCTGGACCCTGCTCTGGCCGGGGGCCGACACCGAGAGCTTCTACCCGCGGCCTCAGGGCACCAGCGACCGCTACGGCATCAGACCAAACGCGTTTGTGTTGGCATACACCGGCAACGTCCACCCGGCCAACGCCCGGGAGGTGAGGAGCGTGTACCTGGCGGCGGCGCTGCTCTCCCGTGAGGGGCAGCCCACCGTGGTCCTGCGCACCGGCAAGGACTTCTGTTCCTTCCTGGGGGAAGACGACTCCTGGGCCCGACCTTACGCCGTGGAACTGGGATTCGTCCCTCACCGCGAGCTGCCGGAGGTCCTGGCCCGGGCCGATCTGCTGGTTCAGCCGGGGCGGCCCGATCGCTTCAACGACTACCGCTTGCCCTCCAAGCTCCCCGAGTACTTGGCCATGGGCAAGCCGGTCTTGCTTCCCGAGGCTAACCTCGGCCACCACCTGAGGCATCGCGAGGAGGCCCTGGTCTGTCCGGTGGTCGACGCGTTGGCCATCGTGGACGCGGTGCGCCTGCTACTCAAGGAGCCAGGCCTTGCCGAGCGGCTCGGCCGCGGCGCCCTGGCCTTCGCCAAGTCGCGTTTGGTGTGGCAAGAGAGCGCCTCTCGATTGCTCGCCTTCTATCGATCCTCGTGGGCTGGCAACCGGTTGGCGGCACCAGCGGAAGCCAGTGGGGTGGGGGGGGGATCATGAACCCCCTCTTGTTCTTCCGTCGCCTGTGGCCGGTGCGTGGCCTGGCTCTCAAGATGATCCGCCGTGACATCGAGACCCGCTATCGCGGGTCCTTCCTGGGTGTGCTGTGGGCGTTTCTGAACCCGCTGGTGATGCTGCTGCTCTACACCCTCGTCTTCGGCGTGATCATGAAGGCCCGGTGGCCGGGAGACCCGGGCGCTGGCATCACCGGCATCGCGGTTTCATTGTTCTGCGGTCTCATCCCCTACAACGTCTTCGCCGAGTGCGCCACCCGCGGCCCTGGCCTGGTGGTGGCGGTGCCCAACTACGTCAAGCGGGTGGTGTTCCCTTTGGAGGTCCTGCCCCTGGTGCTGGTGGGGTCTGCCCTCTTCCATGGCCTGGTCTCCTTCGCAGTGCTGCTTGGTGTGGTGCTCTTTGCCACGGGGTCCCTCGCCTGGACCGTGCTGCTGGTGCCGGCCGTGGTGTTTCCCATGCTGCTCCTGCTGCTCGGCCTGACCTTCGTTCTGTCCAGCCTGGGTGTGTTTCTCCGCGATCTGGGCCAGGGCATGGGTCTCGTCACCCAGGTGGTTCTCTTCGGGACCCCGATCCTGTACCCTCGGCAGGCGCTTCCCGGTCCCTTGGGGGCGCTGGTCGCGGTGAACCCTCTGGCCTGGACCGTGGAGAACGTGCGCAAGGTCGTGCTGCAGGGGAAGGCTCCCGACTGGCCCGGCCTCCTGGTCTGGAGCGCTGTCACCGGGCTCCTGATGCTGGCCGGCTACGCCTGGTTCATGAAGACCAAGCGTGCCTTCGCCGATGTGATCTGACCGTGGATTCCCTCGTGGTTTCGGTCGAGGCCGTCTCCAAGGCCTACGTTCGACACGCGACACCCTGGGAGCGCTTGAAGGCGCTCTTCCTGCCCGACCGCTACCGGGGGGAGGAGTTCTGGGCCCTGCGCGAGGTGAGCCTCTCGGTCCGCCGGGGGGAGACCGTCGGCATCGTGGGCAGGAACGGCTCGGGGAAGAGCACGCTGCTCCAGCTCATCGCCGGCACCCTCACCCCCACCTCCGGCCGGACAGAGGTTACGGGTCGCGTCTCCGCCCTCCTGGAGCTGGGCTCCGGCTTCAACCCCGACTTCACAGGCCGCGAGAACGTGGTCTTTCAGGCGAGCCTGATGGGTCTCCCCTCGGCCGAGATTCAGGAGCGCTTCCCGGAGATCGCGGCTTTCGCCGACATTGGGGACTTCCTCGACCAGCCGGTGCGAACCTACTCCAGCGGTATGTTCGTGCGCTTGGCGTTTGCGGTTGCCATCAGCGTGAACCCGGAGCTGCTGATCGTGGACGAGGCCTTGAGCGTGGGCGATGAGGGCTTCCAGCGCAAGTGCTACGGGCGCATTCGGGCCTTCCAGGAACGCGGCGGCACCGTCCTCTTCGTCTCCCATTCGGGGGCGGTCGTGGTCGACCTGTGCGATCGGGCCCTGCTGCTGGACCGCGGCGAACGGTTGCTCGAGGGCCCGCCGAAAGAGGTGGTGTCCCGCTACCACAAGCTGCTCTTCGCTGCGCCCGAGGCGCGGGAGCGGCTGCGGGCCGAGCTTCTGGCGTGGACGCACGGCGCCCCCGCCCCCGGCACCACGCCGCCCGACTTGATCGAGGCTGAGCCCAGCGGCCAGCCGCCGGCGTCCCTGACCGAGCACTTCGATCCCAGCCTGGTCCCGCCGAGCGTCCTGAGCTACGACTCGCGCGGCTGCCGGATCGAGAGCCCCCGCCTGCTGGCGGCGGGAGGTCACCCCGCCAACCTGTTGGTGCGGCGCCGGGAATACGTCTACACCTATCGCGTGCGCTTCGCCACCGCCGCCTTCAAGGTCCGTTTCGGCATGCTGGTCAAGACGGTGACCGGCTTCGAGCTGGGCGGGGCTGCATCCCACGGTCCCGGTGGCGGGCTCGATCATGTGGAGAGCGGTCAGCTGGCCGAGGTGCGCTTTCGGTTTCACTGCTTCCTGCTGCCCGGGATGTACTTCCTGAACGCCGGGGTGGTGGGGGTGGTGGACGGCGAGGAGGTGTACCTGCACCGCTTCATCGACGTCCTGGCCTTCCGCGTGCAACCGGAACCGGGACTTCTGCCTACCGCCATCGTGGACTTCCTGGTGGAGCCGTCGGTCATCCTGGATGTCGCGGAGTCGGGCGCTTGACCCGGGAGCCGGCGGTCTCGGTCTGCGTTCCGACCTGGAATGGCGCTGCCCACCTGACGGAGTGCCTGAGTAGCCTGCTGGCGCAGACCTGGGACGACTACGAGATCCTGTTGCTGGACGACGGCTCTGCCGACGATACTCTGGAGATCGCCGCCGGATTTCGCGATGCGCGGCTGACCATTCACCGCAATCCCCACCGCCTGGGGCTGCCCGGGAACTGGAACCGTTGCCTCGCCCTGGCCCGAGGCCGCCTGCTCAAGTTCCTGTTCCAGGACGACAGCCTGGCCCCCACCGCTCTCCAGGAGCTGGTGAGGGCCCTCGACCGACCCTCCGAGCCCGTGCTCTCCTTCTGCCGCCGGGAGATCCGCCACCACGCGGGCCTGGCGGCGCCGGTCCTGGGCGAGGCCTACACCCGCTATCTGGAAGCGTTCTACAGCGACCTGGACGACGAGGTGACCGGTCTCGACCTGGTCCTGGCCTGGACGCGGGCCGGCCGACCTCTCTCGACCAATGTGGTGGGGGAGCCCTCGTTTGTGCTCTTCAGGCGGGACGCGGCGCGGGCGGTGGGCGGCTTCGACGTGCGTTTCGCCCAACTCGCCGACTGGGATCTCTGGCTTCGCTTGGCGCGGCGAGCCCCCCTCGCCTTCGTGGACCAGGTCCTGGGCGTCTTTCGGATCCACGCCCAGGGAGAAAGCGCCAAGAACTTCGGCCGGCCCCGCTTGCAGCGCGACAACGCCTTGCTCCTCGGCAAGCTGTCCCGCGCGTATGGGCCGCTCCTTGCCCCCGCGGTTCGCTGGAAGCTGAGGCTGGCCTGCGGGAACGCGGGCTACCATTGGCTCATGGAAAGCCTGGCCGGCGTGTTGAAGCACCGCCGAGCGGCCGTCGCATGACTCGCCGCGGCCGCCTTGCCGTTGTCGCCGGGCTGTCCCTTCTGGGGGTGGCGTCCTGGCTCGTGCTTCGCTCGCCCCGGCCCCCCGGCATCCTGCTGGTCACCATCGACACCCTGCGCGCCGACCGCTGTTCGGCCTACGGCTATCCCCGGCCCACCACGCCACACCTTGAGCGTTTGGCGCAGCGGGGAGTCCTTTTCGAGGCCGCCTACGCGCCGATCGCCACCACCGGCCCCTCCCACGCCTCGATGTTCACCGGCCTGGCTCCACGCACCCATGGCCTGCTGAAGAACGGCCACCCGCTGCGCCCCGACCTGGTCACCCTGGCCGAGAGCCTGTCGAGTCGCGGCTACCAGACCGCCGCCTTCGTCAGCTCCTATGTCCTCAACCACAGTTTCGGCTTTGGCCAGGGCTTCGCCACCTACGACGACGACTTCGCCGAGGGCCGGCCCTCGGGCCGCACCGTGGTTTGGGAGGGGCACCGGGTCCCCGAGGAGTTCGACCGCCTGGCCGACCAGACGCGGTCACGGGCGGTGAGGTGGCTTCTGGACCATGGCCATCTCTCTCGGGGCCGCCGCACGCCGCCTTTCTTCCTGTGGGTCCACTTGTTCGATCCGCACCACCCCTATGACCCGCCGCCGGAACACCGGCTGTTTTCCCCGCCCCAGGTCGATGCCAGCGAGCTCGAGGTCACCAGGGCCGCCTACGACGGCGAGGTCCACTTCGCCGACCAGGAGCTGGGCAAACTGGTCGAGGCCTTGCGGGCGGCGGGGCGACTCGACGACACCCTGCTGATCGTGGCCGGTGACCACGGCGAGGGCCTCATGGACCACGGCCACATGTACCACGGGCTCCAGCTCTACGAAGAGGCGGTCCGGGTCCCGCTGGTCGTCCACTGGCCCCAACGCCTCCGCCCCCGCCGGGTGCGGGAGCCGATCTCGCTGGTCGATCTTGCGCCCAGTCTGCTTGCTCTCACACGTCAGGCTGAAGCGTCAGGCATCGCCGGCGACGCCAGCCTGGTACCCCCGCTCAGAGGCGCTGCTGGCGACCCCGAGAAGCCGGTCTTCCTGGAGCGCCGCCACTACGAGACCGGCGTCGTTCTCGGCTTCGCCATCAAGGGCCCGATGCTCGGAGTGCGCAAGGGGCGCTTCAAGTACATCGAGGCCCCGGAGGAGGGCAGCTCCGAGCTCTTCGACCTGGAGACCGACCCCGGCGAACGGCGCAACCTGCTGCCGCAAGACCGCCGGCAGGCGGAGGAGCTGAAGGTGCTGCTCAGGAGTTGGGTCGAGAAGACCCCAGCCGCGCCGCCCTCCCAGATGCTCTCCGAAGAGGCCGCCGAACGGCTGCGCTCCTTGGGTTACGTCAAGTGAGGGCGCGCTTGGGGCCGGCGCTGGTGGTACTCATCCTGGTGGTGGGCTGTGCGTGTGCGCGTCGGGCGCCTGCCCCCCCCAACCTGGTGCTGATCACGGTCGACACCCTGCGCGCCGACCACCTGGGGTTCGCGGGCTATGCTCGCGACACCTCGCCCCATCTCGACGCCTTGGCCGGCGAGGGTGTGTGGTTTCCCCGGTGCTACGCGGCGTCCGCCACCACCGGCGCCTCCCACGCCAGCCTCTTCACCTCGCTGCCGCCGCCGGTTCACGGGGTGCTGGCCAACCGGCAGCGCTTCCCCAGGCTCCCCACCCTGATGAGCGCTCTCAAGGAGCGGGGTTACACAACCGCGGGCTTCGTCTCCAGCGTGGTGCTGGGCCGCAAGTCGGGGTTGCAGGATCACTTCGACCACTTCGACGACCAGCTCGGCACCCCCGAGCTGAACCGCAAGGAACGCTACGAACGTCCGGGGCAGGCCACCGTCGCCGCGGCGCTTGCTCATCTCACGGCGCAGCCGGCCGGCCGGCCCTTCTTGCTGTGGATCCACCTCATCGACCCCCACGGACCCTACCGTGCCCCGGTGGAGCCCGACCGCTTCCAGGGGGATGCTCTGGCCAGGGCCCCCTCGCCGGTGCTGCCGCTGGGGCAGAGCGATTGGGTCCGCGGCCAGATCCCGGCCTACCAGGCACTCGAAGGCCGCCGCGATGCCGCCTTCTACGTGGCCCGCTACGACGCCGAGATCCGTTATGCGGACCAGGCGTTGGGCGAGCTCTTCGCGGGCCTCCGCCGGGCCGGGCTCTACGAGCGCAGCCTGATCGCGGTCACCGCCGACCACGGCGAGACCCTGGTGGAGCCAGGACACAAGCGCTGCTTTTCCCATGGCACCGTGGCCTACGAGGAGACGGTGCGCGTTCCCCTGGTGATTCGCGAGCCCGGCGGCGGGCGACGCCTGCAGGCGTCTCGGGAGGGGCTTGTCACCTCACTGGACCTGGCGCCCACCTTGCTCGCCCTGCTGGGCCACCCCAGCCCACCCGGCTTCGAGGGCCGCAACCTGCTCGAGGAGGCTGCTCTCCCCGAGGGCAACGTGTTCTCGCTGGGCGCCTACGGCTCGTCCACCCTGGAGCGGGAGATCGGCACCCAGCACTCGCTGCTCCGCGGTCCATGGCGTTATGTGCGCAACAGCCAGGACGGAAGCGAGGAGCTCTTCGACCATCGGCTCGATCCTCAAGAGCTCCGAGACCTCGCCGGAGCCCAGCCCCAGGTGGTGGCCACCCTGCGCCAGGAGCTGGACCGCTTCCTGGCCCGGGGCCGCGCCCAGGCGCCGCCGGTGGAGATGACCCCCGAGCACCTGGAGGCCCTGAAGGCCCTGGGCTACGCGCGGTAGGCGCAGTGAGCTCGGGTTCCGATCTCCGCTGGCCCTACCCCCTGTTCTTCGCGCTGGGTCTCGCCTTCTGCACGCCCTACCTTTTGCCGGGGCGCGCCCTGCTCCCGGTGGGCCCGGACAGCCTGCCGCCCTGGAATGCCACCCTCTCCGAGACCCCCGGCCCCAGCAACCCGCTGATGCTCGACGCGCTGGTCCTCACCTACCCCGCGCGGCTCCACAATGCCCAGAGCTTGCACGCGGGAGAGATCCCGTTCTGGAACCCCTCCATCTTCTGCGGCTACCCGCACCTGGCGCAGATCCAGAACCACGCTCTTAACCCGCTGACCGTGCCCTTCGACCTCCTGGATCCGGTGGCGGGGATGGCCTGGGCGATGGCGCTGCACCTGGGGCTCGCCGGGGCGCTCATGTTCGCCTTCCTGCGAGCCCTGGGCCTTGACTGGCGCGCCGCCCTTCTCGGCGGCCTGGCCTTTGAGTTCAACGGCTTCTTTTTGGTCCGCCTGAGCGCTCCCAGCTACGTCTTCAGCGGCGCCTGGCTCCCTCTCATGTTGTTAGGCGTCCTCCGTCTGGCGCGAAGTGGCCGGCTCCGGCGAGGCTGGCCGCTGGCCCTGGCCACCGCCCTCTCGGTGCTCGGGGGACACCCCCAGATCAGCGGGCTCAGTCTGGTGCTGGCGGCCGCCTTCCTGGCCGGCCAAGCCTACCTGGCCCATGATCCCGGCGCCGCCTGGCGCTTCCGCGTGCGGGCTCTTGTCCACTTCGCACTTCTGGTCCTGCTGGGCGTGGCTCTGGCCGGCTACCAGGTGATTCCCTTCCTGGAGCTGGTCGGAGAGAGCGCCCGTCGCGCCGTGCCCCTCGACGCCTACCGCCGGTCCGCGCTTTCGGTGCTGGCGCTGGTGCAAGCCGTGCTGCCCGATGTCTTCGGGCATCCGGTCGCCGGCAACTACTGGTTCGACAGCTGGGCGCACCTGCTGGATGGAGTGCATCGAGAAGCCAGGCCCTGGACCTTCAACGCCAGCGGGGAGAACCTCTACACCGGCCTGCCGACCCTGTTCCTGGCCGGGGTCGCGCTCTTCCGGGGCGGGCGGCGCCGGGAGGCCGTCTTCTTCGGCGGGGTCGCCCTGGTCAGCCTGGCGGTTCTGTTAGGGACCCCGGCCCTCGATCTCGCCTACCGAGTGATTCCCGGATTCGCCACCTCCCGGCCCGACCGAGTGACCTTCGTCTTGATGGTCGCGGTGTCGGTGCTGGCCGCCATCGGGGCCGACGCCTCTCTGCTTCGCCCGCCGCGCCCCGGGTCGAGCCGCGGCCGCCTCGTCCTGGGCCTGCTGGCGGGCGCCCTGGTCTTGTGGCTGGTGGCGCCCTACGTCGCCTCTGCGCCACGGCGCGCCGGCCTCGGGCAGTGGCTGATGGTCGCGGCCCGGGAGATGGAGACCGCCGGCCTGCCCTGGGCGCTCGGTCTGCTGCTGGGTTCCGGACTTCTGGCGCGTCGAGAGATCCTGGAGTCCCGCCCCGGCCTTCTGTTCTGCAGCGCCTTGCTGGTGGTTCCCAACGTCGCCTTCGGCTGGAAGTTCAACCCCGCCAGAAGCGCAGCCGGCCTGGGGGAGTCGGCTCTCGAGCGACAACTCCAGGCGGCTGAGGGCAGCCAGAGGCTGGCCCGCATCCTGACGCACACGCCACAGTACCTGCCCCCCAACCTGCCGCAGGTTCTGGACCTGGACGACGTGCAAGGGGCCAGTGCTGCCGCGCTGGCGCGTTATGTGGAGCTGATCGAGGCGGCCGACCCGGGGGCGGTCGCCCTGCAGAAGTACTTCTTCGCCTTTCGCTCCGCCGCGGTGGCGCGAGGTCCGCTCCTCGACCTGTTGGGTGTGGGCTGGGTGCTGTCGGACGAGGCCCTCGATCTTCCGGAAGCCGATCCCGCCACCATTACCGGGATCCGCGCCTACCGCAACCCCGGAGCCCTTGCCCGTTTCCGCCTGGTCCACCAGGTGGAGCCGGCTGCCTCCACCAGGGCGGCGATCGGCCGGCTGCTCTCGCCCGGCTTCGACCCCGCCACCCGCGCGGTGGTGGTCGGCCCGCTGCCGGCGGCTTTGGCGGTCGGCGCGATGGCCGGGCTGCCGGGGGGCGACCAGGTGCAAGTGATCGACCGGCGAGCGCATCGGATCCAGCTCGAGGTGCGGTCGAGCAGCCCCGGAGTCCTGGTCAGCAGCGAGATCTTCTACCCGGGCTGGGACACCTTGATCGACGGCCGTCGGGTCGAGACCCTCCTCGTCAACGGTGCCTTCCGGGGAGCCCTGGTGCCGGCGGGCACGCATAGCGTCGACCTGCGCTTCACGCCCAGGTCGTTCTTCCTCGGCCTTGCGCTGACGGTCCTCAGCCTGGTGGCGCTGGGCCTCATGGTTCGGCCGGTGAAATGAACCTCTCGGGGAGCGTTCTGCGCCGTCCTTCGGTGTACTCTTGGAAGATCGAGGGGATGCCCATGAAGACCATAGCCGTGTTGTTGCTTCTCGCGCCACCGGTGGCGGTGGGCGCTCAGAGCGCGCGGAATGACGCGGCCTCGGCCAAGCCGGAGCCCCAGGTGGGCGCGCCGGTGATGCCTCATTCCTTTGATGGCGACTTGGCGGCGCTGCCCAAGGCTCAGGGTTGGTCGGAGGGCATGCCGGTCCGGGTTGGCACCCGGCGCCGTCCGAGTATCCTCCCCCCGCCCCGGGTCGCCGATTCGGGCAGCGACCCCGTGCGCCAGACCGAGGCGGGTTCTGGACTCATCCCGGCGCCGCTCGTCAACTTCGCCGGCATCGGCGCCACCGGATCGGTTCCCCCGGACGTTTCGGGCGATGTTGGTCCGGGCCACTACGTCCAGATGGTGAATACCGTGTTCTCTATCTACGACCGTACCGGCGTGGTCCTGGCCGGCCCGTCGAACATCAACACCCTGTGGGCCGGCTTCGGTGGTCCCTGCGAGACGCGGAACGACGGCGATCCCATCGTCCTCTACGATCCCATCGCCGATCGCTGGCTGATGAGTCAGTTCGCGTTTGGCAGCCCGCCCCATCAGTGCGTTGCCGTCTCCAAGACCGCCAACCCCACCTCCGGGGGCTACTGGCTCTACGATTTCACCCTGACCGACTTCCCCGACTACCCGAAGGTCGGCGTCTGGCCGGACGCCTACTACATGGGAGCCAACGCCTCGCCCGGCGTCTTCGCGTTCAACCGCTCGCAGATGCTCATTGGCGGTGCTGCCGGCATGGTGTCCTTCTCGCCGGCCGCGGTTGGCTACCACAGCGTCATGTTGCCGAGCGATCTCGACGGCCCCAGGCTTCCGCCTGCCGGTGCGCCCAACTATTTCTATCGCTTCGTCGACGGCGAGTCCTTCGGGGGGACGGACAGGGTCGAGGTGTTCGAGTTCCACGTGGATTGGGCGATCCCGGCCAACTCCACCTTCACCGGTCCGACCACGCTGGCCCACGCACCCTTCGGCAGCCTGTGTGGCTTCAGCTTCGATTGCATCCGCCAGCCGGTGACCCCGCAGCGGCTCGACTCCATCACCGAGTGGCCCATGTGGCGACTTCAGTACCGGAACCACGGAGACCACCAAACGCTGGTGAGCAACCACGCCGTGAACGTCGGCGGCGACCAGGCCGGCGTGCGCTGGTTCGAGCTGCTCAAGGTGGGCGCCGGCGCCTGGACTCTGCGGCAGGACTCGACCTGGGCGCCCGACACCGACAGCCGCTGGATGGCCTCCATCGCCCAGGACTTCATCGGCAACATGGCCATGGGGTACAGCGTCTCCAGCACCTCGACCGAGCCCTCCCTGCGCTACACCGGCCGCCTCGATGGAGACCCGCTCAACTCCATGACCCAGGGTGAGGGCGTGTACGCGGCCGGCGGCGGACACCAAACCGGCTGGAACCGCTGGGGCGACTACCACAGCATGAGCGTCGACCCCGTCGACGACTGCACCTTCTGGTTCAGCGGGGAGTACTACGCCGCGACGTCGTCGGCAGGCTGGGCCACCAGGATCGCGTCCTTCAGGTTCCCCCTCTGCGGCGATCTGATTTTCCGCAACGGTTTCAACTACGGGCCGTGAGCCGTTTTCGTGGGAGAATCCCGCGATGTCGCTCGAAGTGGAAGGGGCCAAAGCTCACGACCTGCCGGCCGCGCTGGAGTTGCTGCGCCGGGCCGATCTGCCGGAGAACGGCGTGGCCGACCAGTTCGGCAACTACTTCGTGGTCCGGGACGACGTGCGCCTGGTAGGCCTGGGGGGCCTGGAGGTGCACGGATCGGACGGCCTGCTGCGAAGCGTGGTGGTCGACCCGCAGTATCGGGGCGAGGGCGTGGGGCGCCGGCTGCTCGAGTTTGCCGTGGCCCTGGCCCGCAAGATGGAGCTAGCCGGAGTCTATCTGCTCACCACCACGGCCCACGAGTACTTCCTGGAACGGGGTTTCGCGGACTGCCCCCGGGATGAGGCGCCGGCTGGCATTCGGGATGCCTGGGAGTTCAAGACCGGCTGCCCCCAGAAGGCAGCCTTCATGAAGCTCGCTCTCTAGGGCCTGCTTGCCCAATCGCCTTGGATGGCCGGATCGATGGGCCGCGAGCGCGGGCGATCAACGGCCGGTGGACGGTGCCGGCGCCCGTGGCGCGCGCCGGCGATGGGGAGCCCGCCTAACACCACTCCTGCTGGCCGCCTGCACCGGCGCTCCCCCGCCCGCGGCCAAACCCTTGCCGCTCTCGCTCCCCGCCCTCTCCCCCCTCGCCTCTCCCGCCGGTCCCGGCAGCGCCGAGCCGAATCTGGCCCTGACCGCGAGCGGCGAGCTGCTCCTGAGCTGGATCGAGCCCGGGGGCAGGGAGAAGCATGCGCTGCGCTTCGCCTCCCGACGTCCGGGAAACCCCTGGTCCGAGCTCCGGACCATCAGCGAAGGCAGCGACTGGTTCGTCAACTGGGCGGACTTCCCGGCCATGGCCTCCTTGCCCAACGGGACGCTGTTCGCCCACCTGCTCGCCAAGAGGCCCGGAGGCACCTTCGCCTACGACGTCAGGGTCATGCGTTCGACTGACGGTGGCGCCACCTGGGGCGCGCCCCTCACGCCCCACGGCGACGGGGTGGCGGCCGAGCACGGCTTCGTCTCCTTCTTCCCCCGGGACCAGGATCGCCTGGGTCTGGTCTGGCTGGATGGCAGGTACCTGAAGCCGGGAGGCCACTCGGAAGAAGGCGGCATGGCGCTCATGGCCGCCAGCCTGTCGGCGGCCGGGCCGGCGCGGGAGGAGACGCTGGTCGACCGTCTGGTGTGCAGTTGCTGCCAGACCTCGGCGGCCGTCACCGACCAGGGGGTGATCGTCGCCTACCGCGACCGCACGGAGCAGGAGATCCGCGACATCGCGGTGGTGCGCTGGACCGCTGGGCGCTGGTCCGAGCCCCAGATCGTGGGCCAGGACGGTTGGGAGATCAACGCTTGTCCGGTCAACGGCCCGGCGGTGGCGGCGAACGGCAAGCGAGTTGCTCTGGCCTGGTTTGGCGCACCCATGGACCAGGCCAAGGTCAGCGTTGTGTTCTCGGAGGATGCGGGAGTGAATTGGGGCAGGCCGGTGAGAATCGATGGCGGCAAGCCTCTGGGCCGAGTCGATGCCGTCTTGCTCGCGGGGGGCGACGCGCTGGTGAGCTGGATGGAACAAGCGGAAGCCGGGACCGAGATCCGGGTGAGGCGGGTGACCAGCACGGGCCGGCTGGGTCCGCCCCTGCTGGTGGCCGACTCCAGCGCCGCCCGCAGCGCCGGCTTTCCCCGCATGGAGCGGGTGGGCCAAGAGGTGGTCTTCGCCTGGACCGCGCCGGGCGAGGCCTCCCAGGTCCGGACCACCGTGCTGGCGCCGAGCGAGTGAGTCCGCGATGAACCCCTTCGAGCTGGCGCAGGCGCTGGGCCACCAGGAGATCATGGTGATCCGCCTGGGAGAGACCGGCCTCCGCGCCGTCATCGCCATCCACGACACCAGCCTGGGACCGGCGGTAGGCGGCACCCGCATGCGGCCCTACTCCTCCTTCGATGACGCCATCATCGACGCCCTGCGGCTTTCCCGCGCCATGACCTACAAGGCGGCGATGGCGGACATGGCCTGGGGCGGGGCCAAGGCGGTGATCCCGGGCGACCCCTTGCGCGACAAGGGCCAGGCGTTCTTCGCGGCCTACGCCCAGGCCCTGGATCGTCTCGGCCGCTTCCACACCGGCGGGGACATGGGGATCGACGCCGCCGACGTGGCGGCCCTGGCCCGGCTGACGCCGCTGGTCAGCCAGGTGCCCCTGTCGTCGTCGGTGAACGCCTCGGACCTCACCGCCATCGGGGTCATGGCCGGCCTGCAAGCGGCGGCGGCGGCCCTCGACCGGCCGCTCGCCGGGTTGCACGTGGCCCTCCAAGGGCTAGGCGAGGTGGGGAGCCGGCTGGCCCGCCGGCTGGCGGCCGCCGGCGGGCGGCTGACGGTAACCGACGTGGTCCCCGAGCGGCGAGAGCGGGTGGTCGTGGAGTGCGGAGCCAATGTGGTCGCTCCGGAGGCCATCTACGACGTGGAGGCCGATGTCTTCTCGCC
>DATECU010000066.1:0-3708 GCA_035286745.1 Vicinamibacteria bacterium
GGCCACCGGGAACCGCTCGCTCAGATCGCCGAGGTTCTGGCCCGAGGCGAAGAACTCGCCGGCCAGCGACACGCTGGGATCGTAGTTCCAATGCCAGTCGAACCAGCCGCTGTCCTTGTCGTTCCAGAACACGCGCTCCACCGTGACGCCGCCGGCGTCTTCGTCCGCCGCCCGGCGATCCGTCCACCTGGAGCGCACCGTGGCCTCGCCCTCAAGCCCGCCGGCCTGGTCGTCGCGCCGGGCCTCGGGCACCGGCACGCCAGCCACCTGGAGCGTGTAGATGTCGCAGGCCAGCAAGATGGGGTAGTTCTCGGCGATGAACGTGGCGTGCGGGGGATCGCCGCGCCCGGCCTCGCGCAGGCCGGTGACGGTCACCGCAGTGCCAGCCCTCAGGTCCACGTAGACGCCCGTGCCCTCGGCCTGCCAGGCGCGGATGGCGTGCGTCAGCCGGCGGGGGCGCGCCGCGGCCTCGCCCTCAAGACCACGAGCCTCGTCCGAGCTGACCATGGTCCCGAACTCCTCGATGACGTAGGCCGGGGCCGTGTAGTAGGCGCTGGCCTTGTCCTTTGAGATCGCGGACACCGGCGCGAGTATCACCCGCTCCCCGGCGTCGTAGGTGCTGGCCTGCAGGCCGCTGATGCGGTAGTCGCCGGGAGGCAAAACGACGTCGGCCGCAGGAGCCGGCCACATGCGCTTGCCCGGGATGTCGCGGTGGAAGCGCACGACCTGGCCGTATTGGATGCCGTAGTCGGCGCGGCCTGCGCGCCGGCGCTGCCACCGCCCGCGGACCACGGCCTCGCCTTCCAGCCCCTGCTCGTGCTGGCGGTCGCCGCGGCCGACCAACTCGGATGACTCCAGCGTGATCCGGTCGTCCGCCCACAACGTGCGGTCGTCACCGGCCACCGACAAGCCGCACAGACCGCGCAGCACGTCGAACACCTCGAACCTGGTGCCTGCCGGCAGATCGAAGTCCGGACCGAACTCCTGCCCGTTGATCGGCCTGACGTTCAGCGGCTTGGTCAGCACGCGGATCTCGGTGGTCGTGCCCCAGGCGTGAGGGCGGTCGGCGGCCAACTTAACGCCTGGCGTTAAGTGGTTAAGTCCGGCCTCGCCCTCGAGCGGCGCGCGCGAGTCCGTGCGGTTGGCGGTGGCCGGCACCGCGGCCTCAAGGAACTGCCGGAGGTAGACCGCCGCGTGCAGCGCGTAGAGGTCGCCCTCCATCTCGCTCAGGTGGACATACCCGTGTCCCGCCCAGTCCACCACCACGTGGCGGCCGGCCCTCAGGACGAACTCGTTGGCCATGGCCCGGTCCCTGGCCAGGAGGTCGAGGTGCAGCAGCCAGACCTCGCCGACCTCGGGCAGGCGGGCTGCGGCCTCGCCCTCCAGCGGCGCGTCCACGTCGCCGCCGGGCAGGATGCCGAGCTCCCAGTCCAGCTCCTTGTCCAGGAGCCTGATCCAGCGCGGCGTATCCTCGTAGAACTCGGAGTGGCCGGTCTTCGGATCGTGGTACTGGTTCGTGTGCACGGCGATAGTCCGCGCCGTCCTGTCGCGCAGATCCTTAGAGTACTTCGACCGCGGGAAGTGGCGGTCCATGTGCCGCTTGAGGTCGGCCGGCGTCAGGATGCGGAACTGCGACCGGCTGCGCTCGGGGAGGTCCTCGTAGCGAACGGCGCGGCGTCCGGTCCAGCGGCCGCGGACCGAGCCCTCGCCCTCCATCCCGCCTACGTCGTGCCGCATGCCGCTGACGCCCTCGGCGCCCACGGCCTCGGCCAGGACGTCGGCCCGCACCATGTAGGTCCCGCACCAGCCGTGGGGATCGCCCGGAGCGCGGTGGCCCTCCGGCATGCGGGCGTGGAACATGACCTGGCCCCGGGGCCCGCTGGCGTCGACGATCCAGAGGTCGGAGCCGGCTGGCAGGCTACGGACGTCGTGGTACTCGCGGCCGCCGCCTACGCACTTGACGATCAGCGGCTTGAGCAGGGTGACCTGATTGACGGTGCGGTCCTCGGCCCTGCGCGAGATCCAGCGGGCGCGCACCGCGCCCTCGCCCTCCAGCGGACCGCGGACGGGGGCCCCGAGCTGGTCCGGCGTCACATCCTCGGCCGGCACCGCGTTGTAGGCGTAGTCGCGCTGGAGCGCGGGCTCGATCGGCCCGAAGACCGCCTCGGCCGCGGCCTCCGCCTGCTCCGCGGTCTCGCGGTGGAAGAACCCGAGGAACTCGTCGTGCGGCTCGCCGAACACCGCCCACAGGCGGCTGGCGGCTTTACAATTCTTTACAATTCCGGCGGACGCCTCGCCCTCCAGCGGCCTGGGGTCCTGCGTCTGCGTCAGGCCGGTGAGCGCCGCCTCGTCCAGGCCCAGGGCCGGGGCCAGCTCCTGAGTCAGGGACCAGAGGTCGGGGACCACGCCCTCGATGCGGAAGGCGATGCCATCGAGGCCGTTGCGCTGGGCCGGTCCGATGACCTCGACCTCCCAGCCGCGGTCCGCGACGCCGCCCACGCTGTCGAAGTTGAGCGGCCAGATCGTGATGTTCTTGAGCAGCTTGCGGCCGGCGGTCCGCAGGCCGGCCTCGCCCTCGAGCGGGCCCTCGCCGCCGCCCCACAGCGGCTGCCCACCGAGCGCCACGTTGAACCGGTTGAGGAGGTCCGGGTCCACGTCGAGCTCGGGCGACTCGCCGGCCGGCGCCAGCGTCGCCTCGAACGCCACGCTGGGGTTGCCGTCGCTCCAGTCGCTGGCCCAGCCCTCTATGGCCGCGCCCTTGTAGGTCGCCGGCTTGATGCCGTACCTCTTGCACTCGGCGGCCGCGGCCTCCGGCGTCATGAAGCCGCCATCCACGTCGTCGGCCTCGCGCACCTCGGCCTCGCCGTCGTAGAACTCGCGCTTCCAGATGATGAACCCGACGTTGACCGCGGCGCGGCGGCTTGTCCAGCGGCCGCGGACGCCAGCCTCGCCCTCTAGCCCGCCCCAGTCCTCATGCTTGCCCACCACCCGGGCGTTGGCCAGGAGGTCCTCGCGCCAGACGGTGATGGTCTCGGGGCTACCGTAGTCCTTCCCGCGGCTGGCTGGCGGAGCCTCGCCCCAGGCAAGGGTCATGGTCCCGGACACCGGATAGTCCATCAAGAGCTGGTAGGTCTCGCCAGGACTCAGCGCGTTGTTGCGGTCCTTGTAGATGCCGACCACCTGCTGGCCGGTGATCTTGAACAGGGTGCCGGAGGGAACGCGGACCGCCGCCACTTCCTCCTGGCTCATGTAGGCGCGGCGCTTGGCGAACGCGGATCGTATCGGCAGGCCGATGCGCTTGCCGGCGGGCCTGTGCGCGGCCTCGCCCTCCATGCCGCCGGGCTCGTCCTCAGGGAAGCTGCTGGTGCCGCGCGGCCGGCCGCCCATCAACACGTTGAGCTCATCCTTCTCGTCGTCCGATAGGTCGGCGACGAACATCAGGCTGCGCTCCTCAAGCCCGTTGTCCTCGTGGTCGCACCAGTCGGTCTCCCACGAGGTGTCGCCGCTGGCGTCTGGCCGCGGGATGAGGTCGAACGTGACCCAAGGGTAGATCGCCCAGTTGTCGGCGACGGCCGCGATCTCGGCCACCGTGCCGTCGCCAGACTCCGCGAGCTCGGTCCAAATCGTCTGGCCGTTGTTCTTCTGGATGTTGACCGCGTACGAGTGGCGGCGGGGCTTCTTCTTCTCGGCGGTGCGCGCCGCGGCCTC
>DATECU010000067.1:0-14494 GCA_035286745.1 Vicinamibacteria bacterium
CCCGCTCCGGGCCACAACGCCGCTTGCGCTCACCGAGACCTCGCCGGACTCCGTCTGGACCTTGACTCCCGCGTCGTCGACGGCGACGCTGCCGCGCTGGCTTCGTCCGCCTAACGCCGCCAGTGCGCCGGCCTTGCCGGCGCCCGACGCACGGCGGACCTCGTTCCCCATCCCGCTGTCCTCGACGCCCGGTGCCTCGCCGGCCAGGGCCCGCTGCCATTCGACCAGGTTGTTGAGGCCGCTGATCTCCACGCGGCCCAGGCCCTCGGCGTGGATCACGTGGCCGGTTCCGCTGAGGGTGACCTTTTGGCAGTCGCCCTTGAGCGTCAACTCGTTGCTGGTGCCGGTGACCACCACGCTGCCGCCAGCGCAGTCGATGGTCTTGCGAATCCCCACGCCCTTGACCTCGATAGGCGTGGCGGCCATGACCGAACCAGCCAGGAGGCTGGTCATGCCGAGGACTCCCAGAATGGTAGCTCGTGCGTGCATTGGTGCTCCTGTCCAACCTTGCCGTCTCAAGTGGCGCCACTTCCGCGGCACGGAAAGGCCGGCGGCCACCCCGCGGTGGCCCGCCGGCGACATCCTAGCACCGCCGGGAGGCGAGATGACCGGAGACACCGAGGCCCGGTGACGTCAGCCACCGGGCCGCGGAAGGGACGGCGCGGGCGCCCTAGAACGCGAACGTTGCCGACAAGACCAGGCGCCTCGGCGTGGCGTAGCTGTTCGGGGTCCCGAACAGCGGGTTCGGGTCCGTGTACGGTGCGAAGTACGGAGGCGAGGAGACCGTCTTGAGGTCGAGGTACCTCTGCGAGTCGACGGACAGCACCGTCTGGGTGTTGAACACGTTGAAGAGCCGAGCCTCGGCGTTCACGCTGGAGCGATCCCCCAGCTTGAAGCGGTAGGAGGCCAGGAGGTCGAAGTTGGTCCAGGTGGGGTTGCGGTGCGTGCCCGGCGCCTCCAGGTCCCCCGCCACGCCCGTGCCGTAGTTGTTGAGCGTCGAGCCCTCCCAGTCGCGACCCCGGGCGTTCCAGGGGGTTCCGCTCTGCACCCGCAGGTACCCTCCGAGCATGAGCTGACCAAACGGCGTGACGTTGGCGAACACCTTGAACACGTGCGGTCGATCCTGGCGAAGCGGGCCGTAGCGGTTCGGCTCCTGTACGTTGGTGCCGGGACCGTCCTGGATGAACGAAGACGTGTTGAAGATCGCGTAGCCGTAGTCGAAGTCGACGTTGCCCTCGAACTTGCTGTACGTATAGCTCACGTTCGCTGACCAGCGACCGGCCATGCGGCGGTTGATCTCGATCGTGCCCGCCTGGTACTTGCGCTTGGCCTCGGCGTTCTGGCAGCCGACGAACAGGTTGCAGGGCAGGTTGCCGGCGGCGTAGGGACCGGTGTCGGGGAGCTTGGTGGGGACATCCTCGATGAAGTTCTTGGTGTTGCGGTACATGTAGAAGACGTCCAGGCTCCAGTCCTTGCCGATGGGGGTCGCGTAGCCGGCCAGGAACTCGTCGTTGTAGGTCGGCTTCAGGTCGGGATCGGCCACCTTCCCGCTGGTGGAAGCGCGGGGCACGTCGGAGATCAAGGCGCCGGTTGTGGCGTTGAAGCGCGCCTCGTACTGGTAGATGCGCCGGGGGGCCAAGGAGCGGGCGGACGACTTCTGGTCCATGTTGTAGTAGCGGCCGTAGTTGGCGTAGAGCTTGTCGCCCTGGCCCTCACGCAGGTTGAAGTTCAGGCCGAGACGGGGCTGAATCTCGTCCTTCCAGCCGAAGCGGATGAACGTACAGCGATCTCCGTCCGTCTCGAAGGGGGCGGCGCCGCCCGGGCTGAAGCCGGGGACGGTGAAGGTGGTGGGACAGCCGCCGCTGCCCTCCAGGTCCTGGGCGAATTCGTCCTTGTTCAGGAGCACGCCCAGGTTCAGGGTGAGCCGCCTGCCGATCGTCATGCTGTCCTGGACGAAGGCCGACCAGGTGCGCCCCTGGCCGAGCTGTGCGGGCTGCTCGAAGTAGTAGCGAGCGCGAACCACCGGCTGCCCGGACACGGTTATGTTGGCCAGGCTGCCCCAGCCGTTTGTCAGTCGCGATAGTTCCTCTTCCCCGAACTCGTAGCCGGCGCCCAACTTGACTTGGTGGTTGGTCTTGCCGAGGTCGAAGTACTGGCTGAAGGTCCCCTTGATCTCCTGGCGCCGGTAGTTTTGGCGGTTGAAGTACTCGGCGGCGCCGATCGAGAGGTTCGCCTGCGTGGGGTCGGGATAAAGGCCCATCGCGGCGAGGTTCCTGGGGTCCCAGGTTGGGCGGTAGCCCAGTTCGGTGACCGGGTCGGACTCGTTGTTCTCCTTGAGGTAGAGGTACTTCAACTCGATGTTGGAGCGGCTGGTCATGAAGAAAGCCCAGGAGGCGGTCGCCACCCGGGTGCTGGAGTCGTCGTTGGTCGCCACGCTGGGGGCGGTACCTGCTCCGAGACCGGCGTTGTCGGTGTGGGCGGGACGGTCGCGGAAGCTGATGTTGACCAGGTGCTTCTGCGTGGGCATGGCGGTGATCTTGCCGTACAGCTCGCGACCGTCGGAGACCAGGTCGGGCAGCGCCGTGCCCACCCGGTTGACGCGGTCCGGAGTGGTTGTCTTGAAGTACCGGGCCGAGCCGTACCAGAAGACCCTGTCCTTGATGAGCGGGCCGCCGACGCCCAGCGCCGGGTTCAGGTATTCCGAGGGAACGGCACCGAACGCCTTGTCCTTGGGATCGGCCTGGAGGCCGATCGCCCGGTACTCCATCCGGGCCGAGCCGGAGATGGTGTTGGTCCCGGCCTTGCTCACCGCGTTGGCCACAAAGCCAGCGGCGCGGCCGAACTCGGCGCTGATGGCCCCTCGCTTCATGTTGAACTCGGCGATATCCAGCTCGTTGACCTCGAAGTCCAGCGTCCCGAAGCCGGGGTTGGTGATGTTCACACCGTCCATGAGATAGGTGTTCTCCTGGCGGCTGCCTCCGGCGGAGGGCGTGTTGGTGCCGTTGTCGGCGAGACCCGGGATGCGCTGGAACGCCCCCGAGTAGTTGCGGGCCAGCGGCAGGTCCTTGAGAGCGGCCGCCGTGAAGTTGAAGTTGACCTCGGTGCTCTTGAGGTCGACGGCCGGGGCCTCGGCCACGACCTCCACGGTTTCCGTCACCGTGGGGTTCAGGATCAAGTCCACCTGAGCGTCGTTGTCCACGCTGACCCGGATCTCGCGGGCGGCGGTGCCCAGACCCTGGAGGGTGGCCTCGACCCGGTACACCCCGGGCAGCAGCCGGGGAAAGAGGTAGACGCCGTTTCTAGTGGTGGTCGCTTCGCGCCCCGCTGGAAGCTGGGGCCCGGAGACCTTCACCGACGCCCCGGGTAGCACACCTCCCTGGGAGTCCTTGATGACGCCGGAGATCGAGCCGGTCTCCCCCGCGAAGAGCGGGTTGAGCGCGGCCAGGAACACGAGTGCGGCAACACTGAGCCGACGCATTCTGGTCTTCCTTTCTGACATGAAGTCGTGCCCCGCTGGGGGGCTCTGTGAGGCGGATCTTCTATGACAAAAGGGGGAAGGTCAAGACCGGCCGGTCGGTCGGAGCCTGAGTGGGCGCGCCGGCACTTCTTGACTCAGGCAGCGGGCCGCGACGAGGCATGCCGGCTGCCGCGGAAGGTGGCGGAGGGCGAGGGATTCGAACCCCCAAAGGCTTGCGCCCGGGAGCTTTCAAGGCTCCTGCCTTACCGTTAGGCTAGCCCTCCGTACGCGGCGCCCGAAGTGCATTCGGTCGCCGCTCTTGAAGCCGGGGGGCTCCGCCCCCGAGCCCGGCGACCGCTCTCGATTATGCCTCAGGCTCCCCTTTCTGGGGAGCGCCCAAGTAGGGGGCGAGCTTCTTGAGCAGGCGCTTCACCAGGTCCGGGTGGCCGCGCCGCCAGCGATCTTCCACGTCCAGATCGACGATGGGCCGCGACAGGCCGGGGAATCGCAGCTTCAGGTGGGTGGCGTGGCGGTCTTCGCGCTCGCACATCACGAACACCCGATCCGCCCACTCCAGAAGCTCCCGGCTCACCGCCTGGGTGGCGAAGGGAGCGGTGCCGGCCGACCGCACCAGGTAGCGCGGGTCGGCCCGGTAGAGGTCCTCGGCGGTCCGGCTGCGATCGATGTTGGCGGTGCAGACGAAGAGAATGTGCTCTCGCAGTTTCCTGCTCCCTCTCTAAGCCGCGATTCTATGCGATCGGCTCTGCTAGAATCTCGACTGACTCTCCTTCTGGGCTTGCTACAACGTGAACACCGACCGACTGCTGCGCGAGATCGGAAAGCGCCTCGACAAGCTCTCCCCGGCCGACCGCGAGGAGGCGCTGGACGCGGTCCGCGAGGAAATCGGCCGCGAGCGGCGGCGCTCCAACGACCCAGAGGCCAGGGTGGAGGTGGAGCGGGAACGCCGCCTGGAAGCGGAGACGCTGCGTGAGGTGCTGGAGGCCATCCACCATCAGAGCCGCCTCGCGGAAACCATCGAAGAGATCCTGAAGCAGATCCAGCGCCTGGTGAACCTCGACTCCTGCACGCTGGCGCTCAGCGAGCCGGGCGGGGGGTTCCGGGTGGTGGCGGGCCGGGGCCTCGCGGATCCCAAGCTCATCGTGGGCCACAGCTTCCAGAACGGCCTCTCCGACGAGGTGGCAAGGGGCCGCTGCCTGACCATCCCCGACGTGCGCCGCGACCCGCGCTTCGCACCGCTTCCGGGCTCCGCCGACATCCGCTCCTGCGCCGGCATCCCCCTGGTGGTGGAGGGCGAGGTGATCGGCATGATTCGTCTGGAGCGGAACCGCATCGACCCCTTCGACGAGGAAGACCTGCACCGGGCCCGGGTGCTGGCCTTCTCCGCCGCCGCCGCCATCCGGAATGCCCGCTTGCTCGATCAGGTGAGGCGCTATGCGCGGCTGATGGAGCGGGCGGTGGCGGTCGACCAGGCGGTGTTCTCCAACCAGAAGCCGGACCAGGTGGCGGCCGCCATCCTTGACGGCGCCTTACGCTTCGGCGACTACCCGGGGGGGCTCCTGGTGCTGCGCGACGGCGGCGATCTCCGGGTGGTGGCGGCTCAGGGCGAGGCGTTCGATTCCGCTCAGGGCCTGATCGCACCCGAGATCTTGTTCGTTGACGCGCCGCTGCGCCTGGAGCCCGGGCTGTCGGTCGAGGCGGGCCGGCTGCTCGGCGTCGCTCTCCCCGCGGAGAGCCTGTATCTGGTCCCTTTGGGGACCGGTGAGGCCCGGCTGGGTTCGCTCGTCCTCCAGGATCCCAACGGGGAGACCCCGGACGATCAGCTCCTGGAGGCCTTCACCACCCGCGCGGCCGCAGCCTACGTCCACTCGCTGCGCACCGCGCGGTAGCGTGCGGACGGCAGCTCGTCCGGCGAGCGGTCCCCGCTTGACACCTTTTCACTGAGCCTCCCCTGCTCGGACCGCTATACTCGCGGGCGTTTGGCCCCGCCTGGGGGCCGTGAACCACGAGAACTCGAGGATGACGCTATGAGACGCCTGAGAGCCCTGGCCCTGGTCGCCGCCTTGCTGGCCGTGCCCGGCGTGGCCGCCGCCGGCAAGGCCGAGGTCTACGCCCTGGTTGGCGGCAAGGTGGTGCCGGTCTCCGGCCCCCTGATCGAGAACGCAACCCTGCTGCTCCGAGACGGGGTGATCGAGGCGGTGGGTGCCAACCTGGTGGTGCCCGCCGACGCCCGGGTCATCGACGTCAAGGGCCTAACGCTAACGCCCGGGCTCATCGACGGTTTCGGCGGCTTGGGGCTGGCTGGTGTCGCACCCCGGCCGCCCGCCGCCGGAGCTGCGCCCGCCCCCTCCGCTCCCGGCAGCACCCCTTCAAGCCCACTCCAGCCGCAAGCCCTCGCTCTCGAGAAGCTGCGACCGGCGGAAGCCCTGAAGGCACGAGACTCGGGTGTGACCACCGCCTTGGTCATCCCCAAGGAAGGCGTCCTGCCCGGACAGAGCGTCCTCATCAACCTCTCGGGCGAGAAGGCGGAGGGCATGGCGCTCCGGCAGCCGGCGGGGCTGCACGTGCACATGACAAGCCTCTCCCGCCAGTACCCGGGTTCGCTGATGGGCACCGTGGCCTATGTGCGCCAGCAGCTCTATGCGGCCATCCGCTACGGCGAGGAGTGGGCGGCCTACCAGAAGGCACCCCGCGGCAAGAAGCGGCCGAAGTTCGACTCCTCCCTGGCCGCCTGGCAGCAGGTGCTCTCGGGGACCATCCCGCTGGTGGTCACCGCCAGCCGGGAGAACGACCTGCGCCGGGCTCTGGCCTTGGCTGACGAGTTCAAGATCAAGGTGGTGGCGGCGGGGGCGCCGCAGGCCTACCGTGCCGCCGCGATCATCAAGCAGCGCAAGCTCCCGCTCCTGGTGAGCGTGAACTTCGACCCCCCCAAGGCCGGCTTCTTCGGCGGCTCCGACGAGGACAAGGAGAAGCGCGACATCGAAGAGGCGGAGAGAAACCCCGCCGAACTCCACAAGGCTCAGGTCCCCTTCGCCCTGGTGTCGGCCTATGCACCTAACTTCATCGCCGGGATCAAGAAGGCGATCGAGAAGGGGCTTCCCCGGGAGGCCGCGCTCGCAGCCGTCACTCTGAACGCCGCCCAGATCCTGGGCGTCGCCGATCGGACCGGCAGCCTGGAGGCGGGCAAGCTGGGCAACGTCGTCGTCTGGTCGGGGGAGCCGCTCAGCAAGGACGGCAAGGTCAAGATGGTGTTCGTGGACGGCCAGCTCTACGAGCCCGAGGAGAAGCCGGACATGAAGGATCCGAAGAAGGACGGCGAAAAGCCGGAAGCCCGGCCGGCCGAGGAGGTGACGCGATGAGACGCCTCGCCTATGTCGCATCGGCGGTCTTGCTGCTGCCCTCGCTCACCCTGGCGGCCGAAGCGTCCAAGAACGTCACCGCCATCGTGGGCGGCACCCTGATCACGGTCGGCCCCC
The DNA here is from genome assembly GCA_035286745.1 of Vicinamibacteria bacterium. Lineage (GTDB taxonomy): Bacteria > Acidobacteriota > Vicinamibacteria > Fen-336 > Fen-336 > DATECU01. The sequence goes on from DATECU010000067.1 coordinate 6,952, forward strand.
AGGGGACGATCGAGAAGGGCACCCTCCTGATCAAGGACGGCAAGGTCGCCGCCGTCGGCAAGGAGCTCACGGTGCCCGCCGGAGCCACCGTCATCGACGCCGGTGGGCGTTATGTGATGCCGGGCATCGTCGACGCCCACTCCCACACCGCCATCGAGGACAACGTCAACGAGTGCACCGACTCGGTAACCGCCGAGGTGCGGATCGCCGACGTGATCGACCATCGCGACATCAACATCTACCGCGAGCTGGCGGGCGGGGTCACCACCATCAACGTGTTGCACGGCTCCTGCAACGCCATCGGCGGCCAGAACGCCGTCCTCAAGCTGCGCCACGGCAAAGAGCCCGAGGAGCTGGTCTTCAAGGAGGCGCCGCGGGGTATCAAGTTCGCTCTGGGCGAGAACCCCAAGCGCTCCAACTTCCAGGTGCCGGGTCAGAAGCGCTATCCGGGTTCCCGCATGGGCGTGGAGGTGGTCATTCGTGAGGCGTTCCTGGAGGCCAAGGCCTACCGGCGGGAGTGGGAGGAGTATCAGAAGAAGCTCGCCGCCGCCGGAGCCAAGGGTGAGAAGCCGGTCGCGCCCCGCAAGGACCTGCGCCTGGAGGAGCTCAGGGATCTGCTCGACGGCAAGGTGCTGGTGCACGCCCACTGCTACCGCTCCGACGAAATCCTCATGCTGATCCGGGTGGCTGAGGAGATGGGCTTCAAGATCCGCACCTTCCAGCACGTGCTGGAGGGCTACAAGGTGGCGAGCGAGATCGCCCGCCACGGCGCCGGCGGCTCCACCTTCTCCGACTGGTGGGCCTACAAGATGGAGGCCTACGACGCCATTCCGTATAACGCGGCGATCATGGCCAGCAAGGGCATCAGGGTCTCCTTGAACTCCGACTCCGACGAGCTGGCCCGCCGCCTCTACTGGGAGGCCGCCAAGACCGTGAAGTACGGCGGGGTCAGCGAGGCCGAGGCCCTGAAGATGGTCACCTTGAACCCGGCCTGGCAGCTCGGCATCGACAAGCGCGTGGGATCGCTCGAAGTGGGCAAGGACGCCGACCTCGCCATCTTCAGTGCCCATCCGTTTGCCGCCGACACCCGGGTTGAGATGACCCTGATCGAGGGCACCGTCTACTTCGATCGGGCCAAGGACCTGGCCTCGCGGGAGAAGCCCGTCGAGAAGCACGACCAGAAGGACGCACCCAAGGGAGGTGCCCAGTGAGACTGCCGAGCTTCACCGCCGTCCTGGCCTTGAGCGCTGCGGCGCTGACCGCGGCCGAGGCACCTATCGCCATTAGGGGCGCCCGGATCGTGACCGTCTCCGGACCCACCATCGAGAAGGGGACGCTGGTGCTGGCGGGCGGCAAGATCGCCGCCATCGGAGCCGACGTGGCGGTGCCGGCGGGGGCCACCGTCATCGACGGCTCCGGCAAGACCGTCTACCCGGGCCTGATCGACGGCCTCACCACCCTGGGCCTGGTCGAGATCGGTAGCGTGGCGGGGTCGGTCGACACCGCCGAGGCGGGTGACGTCAACCCCCACGCCAAGGCCTGGGTCGCCGTCCACGCTCACAGCGAGCTACTGCCGGTTGCCCGCGCCAACGGCCTGACCGCTGCCCTGGCGGCACCCCAGGGAGGACTGGTCTCCGGCCAGAGCGCGCTCATTCGCCTGGCGGGCAGTACCCCGGATGCCCTCACCGTCAAGACCCCGGTGGCCATGCACGTCACCTACCCGACCGGCCGCGCGCCTTTCGATTTCTCGCGCATGTTCGACGAGCCGGAGCTCAAGACCTTTGAGGAGCGCCAGAAGGAGAGGAAGAAGAACCAGGAGAAGGACCTCAGGCGTTTGGCGAACCTGCTGGCGGAAGCCAAGGCCTACGGGGCGGCGCTGGAAGCCGCCAAGAGCGGCAAGGGGGCCCCGCCCAAGCCCGATCTCCCGATGGAGGCGCTGGCGCCGGTGGCGCGCGGCGAGCTGGCGGTCATCATGAGAGCCGACGACGAGGCCGACATCCGTGGGGCCGTGAAGTTCGCGGCCGACCAGGGCCTGAAGCTGGTGATCGCCGGCGGCCTGGAGGCCTGGCGCTGCACCGACGTCCTCAAGGAAAAGGCGGTCCCCGTGCTCATCAACGTCGACCGGCTGCCGCGCAAGGAGAGCGATCCCTACGATGCCGCCTACGCCAACCCGGGCCTCCTCTTCAAGGCGGGGGTGCGCTTCGCCATCGTCTCCGATGACGCCTCCCAGTCGCGGAACCTGCCGTACGAAGCCGCCATGGCCAGCGCGTATGGCCTGCCGGCCGAGATCGCGCTTCGCAGCATCACCCTCTCGCCGGCGGAGATCTTCGGGGTGGCGAACCGCATCGGTTCGCTGGAGGTGGGCAAGGACGCCAACCTGGTGATCGCGACCGGCGACATCCTGGACCATCGCACCCAGGTGACCGGCGTCTTCATCGACGGCGTGGCTCAGTCGATCGAGACCAGGCACACTCGGCTCTATCAGCAGTTCAAGGACCGGCCGTAGGGTCTCGGGACGGTAGCGATCAGCTTTCAGCTCCGGCGAGGACCGAGGGTGAGGTGATCGGCTTTCGGTAGGCGGCCGTCAGGAAGCGAAAGCGAATGGGCGGACGCCGTCAGTCCTCAAACCCGTCCTTCAGGATCAGGTCCCCGATCAACCAGGACAGGCTGGTTGAGGCCCGGTGCTCCCAACCGTACTTGCGCCAGGGCGAGACCCGGTAGGCGGGCAGACCGCTGGCCGGACCGGCGGGGCGAATCCAGTGGTTCACGCCGATGTCGTAGGTGAAGTAGAGGTCCTCCGCGGCCTGCTTCAGGGTGGGGTCGGTCGGGCCCAGAAGCTCCCCGAAGTAGCTGGCCCAGGCCAGAGTGCTTGCCACCTCGAGGGCGTGCTCGGCCTCGCTGCCGTCTCGGACGTCGGAGACGCCATCCCAACGCATCATGTAGTCGGGATAGGCCAGCGGTCCGTAGGTGTAGGGGTGGTTGGCGTCGGTCTTGGTGGCCGCCCTCTCGAAGGTCCCGAGACGCCTCACGAAGTGCCCGACGGCCGGGTCCTCGGTCATCGCGTAGGCGCGGACCATGGCGTCGCCGGTGAGCGCGGTCATCCAGGAAGAGGCCACCAGCTCGTTCGGGGTCCCGTCTCCGTGCTGGGAACCGTAGTGATAGAGCCCACCATCGACGCGACCGGCCGGCAGTTGCCCGGCGGCGCCGTTCTGGTGCCAGATGAAGTCGCCGGCCTGAGAGAGAAGGCTGGCTCGGTAAGTGGTGTTTCCGGTCACCTCGTAGGCTACGGCGTTAGCCAGCAAGCGAAAGGCGGTATGCCGCTCGGTCCAGCCCCCGAGGCCGGGGCTCCAGCGCGTGGGCTCGTCGTTGGCTTCGTGGGCGCTCACGATCCAGGGGATCGCCTGGGCGGCCACCTGGTCGCCGGCGATCCAATGCAGGTAGGCCAGGCATTCGTCGTAGCTGTACATGGCGCCGTTGCCCCCGATGTATCCCGCGGGATCGGGGACCTTGAGTTTGAAGGCGCCCACCGCGTTGGGCGGGTTGGTGCCGGCGGGCCACAGCTGCGTTCGGTAGAACTCCGCCGCTCGCACCGCCTCCCGAAGGGGCCGCAGGAATCCGGTGCGCAGGTAGAGCACGAAGAACGACGAGGCGCGATCGTAGAGCCAGGGCTCGTAAGCGGTCTTGTAAGGGCACTGGTTCGGCGCAGTGACCGCCGGATCGTCCTGGTTGATGAGGGGGAAGAAGTTGTTCTTGGCGGCGTGTTCTTGCTCCAGGAAGTCGGGCCAGTGCTCGGTGGCGTCCATGACCGCAGGATCGGAGCGGGTGTCGGGGACCCTGCGGTCCCCCGGGTGGGTGCGCATCGGGCGCAGCACGCCCTTGCTCAGCACAGCGCGGGACAGCACCGCGTAGACGTCGGGTTCACTCACGCCGTCGGCCGCCACGAAGGTCCCGCTGCTCACCAGGTGCCAGCCGTTGCGTGGGCTCTCGAGGGCAGGGACGTTCTGCTGCCGATCGCTCAGTCCCCATTCCACCTCAACGCTCTCGAAGCTGGGGTACGAAGCCGCAAACGTGTGGTGGATCTGGATCCGGGCCACCCGCACCGACTGGCCGTCTATCGCCGGATTCGTCGCGTGTCGCCAAGGCGTCAGGTTGTCCACGTGCGCGGGGACCTCGCTCCCGCCGTCCAGCACCCGGACCTTGGCAAGGGCCGCCGGGGTTACCGACCCGCGGGGAAAGGGCACGCCGAAGGTGACCAGGCGTGAGCTGCCGGGCGTCACGTTCTCCATCGGATAGAGCCGGACGAGGAGGCGCCCCGAGGGCTCAGCCGGCGCGAAGAAGGCGGGCACGCCGGCAGAGACCAAGGGAGCCGACGCCAACAGGGAAACCAGTGCGAGAAGCCGACAGCGCATGGGGCACACCCGAAGTGGAGGACCAGAGAGCGGGAGGCCCCAAGAGGGCCTCTTCTTTGCGGAGCCAGCCTACGCCGCCGGCGAGGGTTGGACTGTGACCGCGGTCACAAGAGGTCAGCTCCGGCGAACGATCCGCTCCAGGCCGTCCATGTAGGGGCGGAGGGCCTCGGGGACGAGCACCGAGCCGTCCTGCTGCTGGTAGTTCTCGAGCACGGCGATCAGGGTGCGGCCCACGGCCAGGCCGCTGCCGTTCAGCGTGTGCACAAAACGCGGCTTGGCCTTGGGGTCGGACCGATAGCGAATCGACGCCCGCCGGGCCTGGAAGTCGGTGCAGTTCGAGCAGGACGAGATCTCGCGGTAGGCGTCCTGGCCGGGCAGCCAGACCTCGAGGTCGTAGGTCTTGGCGGCGGCGAACCCCATGTCTCCGGTGGAGAGCATCGCCACGCGGTAGGCGAGGCCCAGACGCTTCAGCACCTCCTCGGCATCGCTCACCATGCTCTCCAACTCGTCAGCCGAGGACTCGGGCGACGCGAGCTTCACCAGCTCCACCTTGTGGAACTGATGCTGGCGGATCAGGCCGCGCACGTCCTTGCCGTAGGACCCGGCTTCGGACCTGAAGCAGGGCGTGAAGGAGACGTACTTGAGCGGCAACTGCGAGGCCTCGAGGATCTCCCCCCGGTGCAGGTTGGTGACGGGCACCTCGGCGGTGGGGATCAGGTAGAGGTCGCGGTCGCCAGCGCGGGTCTTGAAGAGGTCGCTCTCGAACTTGGGGAGTTGGCCCGTGCCCAGGAGGGTCTCGGCATTCACCAAGTACGGGGGGATCACCTCGCGGTATCCCCGCTCCCGGGTGTGAAGGTCCAGCATGAACTGGATCAGGGCTCGCTCCAGGCGCGCCCCAGCATCCAGATAGACCGCGAAGCGGGCCCCGGCCAGCTTGGCCGCCCGCTCGAAGTCCAGGATGCCCAGCTCGGGACCCAGGTCCCAGTGAGCCTTGGGTGCAAAGGCGAAGCGGGGCGGCTCTCCCACTCGCCTGACCTCCAGGTTTGCGGTTTGGTCCGCGCCTACCGGAACCGACTCGTCGGGCAGGTTGGGCCAGCCGAGCAGCAGCTCGCGGAGCGCCGGCTCCACGTCCTGCAAGCGTGCCTCCAGCGACTTGATCTCGTCGGCCACGCCCTTCATCTCGGCCTTGAGCGCCGAGGCGTCCTGCTTGGCCTTGCCGAGGCGAGCGATCTCCTCGCCCGCCAGGCGCTGCCGGTGGCGCAAGTCCTCGACCTTCTGCAAGAGCGCCCGCCGGTCGCGGTCCAGGGCCCAGGGGTCGCCGCCGGCGAGCAACTGCTCCTCCGCCATGCCCCGCGCGGCCATGCGCTCGATGACGCGCTCCCGGTTGTCCACCACGAACCTGAGGTCCAGCACGGCCATCACTCCTTCGGCGAAACCGGGAGGATAGCACGCTCAAAGGCGGCCTTTCGGGCCACGCGGCACGCGCAGGGCCGGCCCGGCGAATGGCCGTTGCCGGGGCCGTGCTAGCATCAGCCGCCATGCAGAAGATCAGGAAGGCCGTCTTCCCAGCCGCCGGACTCGGCACCCGCTTCCTGCCCGCCACCAAGGCCCAGCCCAAAGAGATGCTGCCGCTGGTGGACAAGCCCATCATCCAATACGTCATCGAAGAGGCGGTGGCGTCCGGGCTCACCAGCATCATCATCGTCACCGGCCGGGGCAAGAACGCCATCGAGGACCACTTCGACGTTGCCTACGAGCTGGAAAAGCTCCTGGAGGCGCGGGGCAAGACCGACCTGCTGGAGCAGGTCCGGGCCGTCTCCAACATGATCAACGTCGCCTACGTGCGCCAGGGCGAGGCTCTGGGCCTGGGCCACGCCGTGCTCACCGCCAAGGACCTGGTGGGCGACGAGCCCTTCGCGGTGATGCTGGGCGACGACATCATCGACAACCCGGTGCCCTGCATGAAGCAGATGATCGAGGTCTTCGAGCGGCACCAGGGCCCGGTGATCGCGGTGCAGCAGGTGCCGCAGTCGGAGATCTCCGCCTACGGCGTGATCGACGGCCAACCGGAAGGTGCAAGCGGTCGCGTCTACCGAATACGGGACCTGGTCGAGAAGCCCCCGGTCGAGGAGGCGCCCTCCGACCTCGCCATCATCGGCCGCTACATCCTGACCCCCGACATCTTCGAGGCGCTCGAAAGCACGCCGCGAGACAAGGGCGGCGAGATCCAGCTTACAAACGGCCTGCGCGCGCTCAAGGGCAAGCGGCCCATCTTCGGCTACCGCTTCGAGGGCATCCGCCACGACGCGGGCAACAAGTTGGGCTTCCTGAAGGCCACCGTGGAGTTCGCCCTGAAGCGCGACGATCTGGGCGGGCCGTTCCGTGAGTACCTCAAGGGGCTCCGGCTCTAGGCCTTCCGCTTGCGGTCGGCGAGCCGGAGTGACTCATGAAGAACCTGGCGCTCATCCTCTGGCTGCTGGCGTACTCCGTTCTGCCGGCGGGCCTCGCCCTGTTCGCCGTGATCTTCGCCTGGGAGGGGCTGGCGTCCATCAAGGCCCATCCTGAGAATCTGCTCCTCGGCGGTTCCGCCGCTCTCTTCCTGATCGCGTGGCCGGTGTCGGCGCTGGCTGGCTGGGTGCTTCTGTTCGCGGGACGTGTCCGCGCCGCCTGGCTGACCACGCTGGCCACCGCGCTCGTGCTGCTCGGCTTGTGGGCCTGCGGTCTGGCCTGGACGTTGTCTCGGTTGGATCGCGCCGGTAACTTCGCCGGCTGGCCGGGTGACGGAGTGGCCGGCTCCAAAGTGGGCGGCCGTCAACCTCGTTCGCGACGAGAAGTTGGCGCTGGCATGAAAGTGCCGCGGGATCTCAGCGGACAGGCGCTTATCGAGTGCTGTGCCGTCGATAGGGCTATCGCCAGGTTCACCAAGTCGGCGGTGCCGGCGCACGGGATCCTGAGACTCGGCACGCTGCACGCGCTCCTGCGAGCGGTCGCGACCCACAAGGCGGTGAGCCGGGACGAGATCCTGGCATCCCTCTGATCCCGACAGGCGCCATCACCGCTCAGGGCACGCCGCTTCCGGTTGTTGCGGAACTCCAGGTACGCCCTGGCCGACTGGGCGCGGGACGGGGAGCAGG
>DATECU010000068.1:0-12176 GCA_035286745.1 Vicinamibacteria bacterium
TATACTATACCTATATCAGAACAGCAGTCAAGCGAAACCTCTCAGGAAACGCGAATTTGCTCGGGCCGATCCGTGCCGGCCTAACCGCCTGCCTGAGAGCGACTAGGCGCCCCCGTCGCTACCCCCGTTGCGGAACCGCTGTAGCGCGGCCGCGCGGCCAGCGCGGCCGCAACGATTCCCGGAAGTAGTAGATCAGCTATTAGAGCTACCAGCAATCAGCGACGGAGGCCCAGCAGCCACCCCAGTGGTTCGGGCATCTCCGAGCCTCTCCGCCCCAGCCTCGCCCCGCTTGCCGTAGCTGAGTGCTGACTGCTGACCGCTACCGTCCGGGGGGCCTTGTTGCGGCCCTGCCGCCGCTTGGGTTACCTTGGCCTGATGCGGATTCGGCCGGGACGGATCGTTGTCGTGGTGGTCGCTGGCGTGCTGCTGGGCTTCGCCTGGAATGCCTGGAGCGGGCGCGGCCTCACCCTGGCCGGCAACGCGTTCATCCGACCTGGCGAGCACCTGGAGGAGATCGACGCCCTGGAAGCCAAGCGCCGCTTCGACCGTGGCGCCCTCTTCTTCGACGCCCGCCCCCTCGATTTCTACGGCCTCAGCCACATCCCTGGGGCCCGGCCGTTTCCGGAGAACGACTTCGACGCCGCTTTCTCCCGCCTGGAGCCGCTGCTCAAGAGCCGCTTCGACCTGGTGGTCTACTGTACGTCCCTGTGCGACGCCAGCCACCAGGTGGCCCGCCGCTTGCGGGACAAGGGCATCCACGCTGCCATCCTGGTCGACGGCCTGCCCGCCTGGACCGACGCCGGCCACCCGGTGCGAGAGGGGCAGGAGCCGTGAGGGTCCTGCGCCACCCCTTGCTCCACTGGGCCCTGGCCATCGGGCTGGGGGCGGCTTTTGTCTACGCCAGTGTGGACAAGATCGCGAAGCCCGCGGAGTTCGCCAAGATCGTCTACAGCTACCGCCTGGTCGGCCCCGGCCAATCGCTAGGCTACGTGCCCGCCAACGCGCTGGCGGTGACCTTGCCCTGGGTGGAGGCGGTGGCGGGGCTGCTGCTGATCCTGGGGCTCTGGCGACGGGAGGCGGCTGCCCTCGTCTCGGCGCTGCTGGTGGTGTTCCTGATCGCGGTGGGCCAGGCCCTGCTGCGGGGCATTGGTGTCGAGAACTGCGGCTGTTTCGGGCTGGGCGGCGGCGGGCGGGGCGCCGGGCTGCTCTTGATTCTCGAGGACCTCGGCTTGCTCGCGGTCTCCCTGTTCCTCACCCTGATGACCCCGGCTGCCTGGGCCGACTGGCGCCACATTGACGGCCCGGATCGTGCCTTGTAGCATCCGCCTGGTCCTGTGCATCTCGTCCCAAGGAGCCTCATGAACCGATCGCTTCGTTGCCTGTCACTCTTCCTCCCCGCTCTGCTGGCGGGCGCCTGCGGGGAGCCGCCGACCCGCGAGATCGCGGCGGCCGAGACCCAGCTCGAGGAGGCCCGCAAGGAAGGCGCCGAGCGCTACGCCGCCGACCGCTGGCGGGAGGCGACCAGCGCCCTGGCGGCGGCCCGGGCCAAGGTGGAGCAGAAGGACTTCAAGGCCGCCCTGTCCGCGGCCAACGATGCCGCCGAGAAGGCTCGCTCCGCCAAGAGCGCTGCCACCGCGGCCAAGGTGGTAGCCCGCGGCACCGCCGAGACCACGCTCACCGAGGTCACCGTCTTGTTCGAGGAGATCGACACCATCCGCCAGGAAGCCGGCGCAGCCAAGGTCCCCGAGGAGGCCTTCGCCGAGTTTCAGCCCAAGCTGGATGAGGTACGCCAGGGGCGGGAGCGGGTGGCGGCAACCCTGGAACGCGGCGACGTCATCGAGGCCCAGAAGGCCGCCGCCGAGCTCAAGGCGCTGGTCGCGCCGCTACCGGGGCTTTTCCGTCAGGCCCAGGAGAAGTGGGTCGCCGAGCACCCCAAAGGCAGGCGGAAGCGGGGCTGACCCCTCAGCGAGGAATCCGCCACTCGCCCTCGAAAAGAAGCTCGACCTCGCCGGTCTGACAGACGGTCCCACCCTCGGGCCACTCGACCTCCAGCGTCCCACCGTCGCACACCACGCTGACCCGGCGCTCGGCGCGCCCGTTCAAGATCGCCGCCACCGCGGCGCTGGCGGCTCCGGTCCCGGAGGCCCGGGTGTAGCCCACGCCCCGCTCCCAGAAGCGCACCCTCAGCCGGTCGCGGGAGAGGGGCGTCACGAACTCCACGTTGGTACGGCGCGGGAAGAACGGGTGGTGCTCCAGCGCAGGTCCCAGGCTCAGGACCAGGTCGTCCTCGGCGGGTGCGTCCAGGAACAGCGCACAGTGGGGGTTGCCCAGCGAGGTGGCGGTGATGACGACCGCCTGCCCCGCCGCCTCCAGGGCGTACCCAACCACCCGCTCCCGCGGTGGATCGAGGGCGACCGGAATCGCGGCGCTGGCCAGAATCGCCGGGCCCAGATCGGTGCCCACCCGGAAGCGGCTCCCTCCAGCTGCGTCGACGGTCACCGCGCGCGGTCCCACCGGTGTTTCCACCACGTGGTCCGACGCCACCCAACCCTTCTCCACCGCATACGCCGCCAGGCAGCGGACGCCGTTGCCGGACACGTCTCCGTCGGAGCCATCGGCGTTGAGCAGCCGCATCCGCAGGCGGCCCTCATCGACCGCGAAGACCAGCACGCCATCGCCCCCGATGCCCAGGTGCCGGTCACAGAGTCGCCTGGCCCAGGGCGCCGCCTCCCCGGGGCAGTGCTCCCACCCCACCAGGACGAAGTCGTTGCCCAGCCCGTGGGCCTTGGCGAACCTCACGGCGTCCGCTTGGGCTTGCCCGCCGGCAGGGCCGCCGGGTAGGTGGCGAGCGCCAGCACCCGCTCCTTGGGGAAGCTGGTGCGGATCCAGTTGAGGCCGCCGTCCGAGCTGCGATAGATGCCCTGGTCGGTGCCGGCGAAAACCTCGGCGCCCGAAGCCGGCATCAGCGGAAACAAGAGCCGGGTGACCTCGCGCTCCGCCAGCTCCTTGCCTAACGGGGACCAGGTCTTGCCGGCGTCGTCGCTCCGGTAGAGTCCGCGGTCGGTGGCCGCGTAGAGCAGGGGGCCGAGCCAGGCCAGGTCGTTCACCGCTCGGCCCTGAAGTCCGCTGGGTGCCCAGCTCCGGGCGCCGTCCGACGAACGGTAGACCCCGCCCTGGCCCACGGCGGCGAACAGGACCGGATCGGTACCGAAGAAGGAGGAGAGCGCGAGCGCCGCCACCTGGCCCTCCGGCAGCCCGGGCCCCGGACCGCGGAAGGTCCGCCCGGCATCGCTCGAAACCAGAACTCCCCGCGAGGTCGCCAGCACCAGCTCCGGCCCCGGCCACTCCAGCCGGGAGACCGCGGTGCCGGGAAGCGAGACCTCCGGGAAGGTCAGGCCGGCGTCCTGGGAGATGGAGAGGCCGCGCGGGGTGCCGGCGAAGACGGTGGGGTCCGCCGCCGCATAACGTGACGCCAGCAGGACCTGCACCGGCCCTTCGATCGCCGCGCGCCGCCAGCTCGCCCCGAAATCCTCGGAGGTGAAGACGCCGGCCTCCCCGCAGGCGTAGACCCGGGGACCCTGGGGCAGGATGCAGTAGGCGGCCCCCAACCCCTCGAGGCTCGCGTCCTTGCTCACCTTGACCAGCTGCCAGCTCCCTCCCCAGTCCTTCGACTGCCAGAGGCCGGCCGCCGAGCCGGCGAAGACGGAGAGGGTGGTGACCACCGGGTTCGCCGACTGCGCCAGGCTCGGACCACCGGCCATCAAGACGCCGGCGGCGGCGAGGGCGAGCGAGCGGGTCCTCATCGGGAGAACCTCTCCCGCAAGCGGGCCGCCGCCTCGGCGGGGTCCTCGGGAATCACCCGGGTGCCGGCGGTCACCGTCATGAAGTTGCTGTCGCCGGCCCAGCGCGGTACCAGGTGGAGGTGAATGTGGTCGGCGACCCCGGCGCCGGCGGCGCGGCCCAGGTTGATCCCCAGGTTGATCCCATCCGGGCGGTAGACCTCACCTAACACCTGCTCCAGGCGCTGGCTCAGGGCCATGACCTCCGCCAGCTCCTCGGCGGTGGCCTCGCCGAGGCTCGCCACGTGCCGCCTGAGCGCCACCATCAAGTGGCCGGAACTGTAGGGAAAGAGGTTCATCACCACGAAGGCCAGCGGCCCCGCGTGCACCACCAGGCTCCCCTCCGACCCGGCTCCGGCCAGGGCGCTGCAGAGCACACAACCCGGCTCCTGACCCGCGTTCTGCACGTAACTCATCCTCCAAGGGGCGAAGATCCGCTCCATCAGTCCTCGAAGGTCACCGAGTACACCGGAAAGCTGGAGCGCACGCCCTTGAACTTGGCGTCGCCCGCGTAGGTGATCACGATGCGGCGGCCCAACTGCTCGTCGAAGTACTCCATGCACAGCCGGCCGCCGCCCTCGCGGTGGACCAGCGGCAGGTTGGCTTCGAGCTGCACCAGGGCGTCTCGGCTGATGGCGATGCCCTCGTTGAGCAGGGTCCCGGAAAGGTCGATGGTCACCGCGTACTCGGATGCGGGTTGCGGCGGGGGCTCCGGCTCGAGCCCGAGCGGGACGGGCCCCTCGATCTCGATGATGGGCTCGTCCTCGTCGATGGGCTTCTTGGAGGCCGAGGAGAGCCGGCCCGCCAGGTTCACGTTGCGGCCGATGACGGTGGCGTGGACCTTGTCGTCGTCGCCGATGAAGTGGGCCAGGTAGACCCGGCCGTAGTGGATCGCCACCCCCATCTTGAAGTAGGTCTTGCCGCTCTCCCGCTGATCTCTTAGCGTCTCCTGGCACAGGATGGCGGTGCGCACGGCGTTCAGGGGGTCGAGCGCATCCGCGCGGCTGGCGCCATAGGTCACCATGATCCCGTCGCCCAGGAACTTGTCGACGGTACCGCCGAAACGCTGGATGTGGGGGATGAAGGCGTCGAACACCGTGTACAGCTCGCGGGTCAAGTCGCGCTCGGAGATCTGTCCCTCAGAGGTCTGGGTGAAGCCACGGAGGTCCAGGAACAGGACGGTGGCGTTGACCGCGTTGTTCACCACCTGCGCGGATTCGCTGAACTCGTAGAGGCGCAGGCCACGGCTCACCTTCTCGTCGAGGTCGCGCTGCTCGCTCCAGGATTGCAGGAGAACCACTCGGTCCCGGGCGTTGGCCAGGAGCTCGAAGCGTTTGACGCCGCCGGTCAGGCTCAGAAAGACGTCCATGATCTCGCCGGGCTTGCGCCGTTCGGCTTCGGCCTTGACCCGCGGCGACGCCATCAGCTTGGTCCCGGTCTGCCAGCAATCCGAGAACAGGTAGGACATGACCTCGGAGCACATCATCACCTTGGCGATTCCCACCTGGGTCTGGTACTGCTCCTTGGTGAGTCCCGGCAGGTGCCGGGCCACCCGCGCCAGCAGGCTGCGATCTCCCTCCCTGAGCCGGCGCTCGGTCTCCCGGAGCAGCACCGTGTAGATCTCGAAGAACACGTCTCCGGTCAGCCGGTAGCGCTTGTTGGCGGCCAGGAACTGGTTGAAATCGAGGTCGCTGACGCTGAGCTCGGTGAAGGCGAAGCCGTCCTCGATGATGGCCTCGATCAGGCTGGGGTTGTCGGCGGCACCACTCAGGAAAGCAGCCCGAGCCGGATCCATGCGCTCGAAGTCCTTCTGGGCCGCCTGCTCCAGCCGCCGGTAGAACGACGACAGCAGCGGGTGCAGCGAGTACTTGAGCTTGCGGACCGCCGGGGTCTTGGTCTCCAGCTCCTTGATGCACTCGGCCACGTCGCGGCTTGAGGCCAGCCAGCAGAGGTTGAGCAGCCCCAGCCGCCGGTCCACCGCCCGCACCGAACGCAGGATGCGGGTGAGCGCGGCTTCGTACTCGGCCTGCTCTTTGCCCTCGCTCCCGGTGCGCCCCCCGGCCTCGCCGCCGATGTCGCGGAGCAGCGCCTGCAAGAAGCGCATGAGCAGGGTGCGCAGGTGGGGGTGGAAGCGAACCAGGAAGACGTTCTTGCCCCCCTCAACCTCGGGGGGAGGCAGCGGCGGCAGGGGGGTTCCCAGCAGCGCCTCCGCCTCGGCCACCGTCCCGGCCAAGAAGCGGGTGGAGGCGATGTCCTTCAGGAACGGGGATGCCGGGCCCATCATGTCGGCAGGAAGTCTAGCAGGCCAGGGTCAAGCCCGGTTGATCAGCTCGCGAAGCTCCTTGCCCGGCTTGAAGGAGGGCACCGCCTTGGCGGGAACCACCACTCCGGCCCCGGTCTTGGGGTTGCGTCCGGAACGGCTTTCACGCCGCCGAAGACGGAAGCTCCCGAATCCGCGGAGTTCGATCTTGTCGCCCTTTTGCAGGGCTTCCGTGATCGAGGAGAAGACGGCATCCACGATGACCTCGGAGTGCTTGCGGGTCAGGTCCGAGGTCTCGGAGACCCGGTCCACCAGCTCGGCCTTGGTCATGGGGAAGCCGCTTCTCCTCGCGGGCCGCCGCTTTGGACTACTCCTTGTCCTCGCGCTCGCGGGCCGCCTGGGCCGCCCGGAAGGCATCGGCCATGGCGGTGCCACTGCCCGCCGCTCCCGTCGAATCGCGGTAGGCGTCGTAGTCGCGCTGGGTTTCGTCCTGCTTCACGGCCTTGATGGAGAGCCCGATCTTCTTCTCCCCCTCGTTGATCTTCAGGATCTTCATGGGGAAGAGGTCGCCCGGCTTGAAGTGCTCCTCGGGCCGGTCGATGCGCCTCTCGTCCAGCTCCGAGACGTGGACCAGCCCCTCGATCCCCTCATGCAGCTCGACGAAGGCGCCGAAGTTGGTGAGGCGGACGATCTTGCCCTCCACGATGTCCCCCACCTTGTGGTGAGAGAAGAACTCGTCCCAGATGTCGGTGGCCAGTTGCTTGAGACCTAGCGACAGGCGCTGGTTCTCGGCGTCGATGTTGAGCACCACGGCATCCACCGTGTCGCCCTTCTTGAGCACCTCGGAGGGATGCTTCACCCGCTTGGTCCAGGACAGGTCGGAGATATGGATCAGGCCGTCGATCCCCTCCTCCACCTCGACGAAGGCGCCAAACTCGGTGAGGTTCCTCACCTTGCCCTTGATCCTGGAACCCACCGGGTACTTCTCGACCAGCTGGCTCCAGGGGTTCGACTCCGTCTGCTTGAGGCCCAGGCTGATCCGATGCGCCTCTTGGTCCAGGCCCAGGACCGCGCACTCGACCTCCTGGCCCACGGCCAGGATCTTGGAGGGGTGCTTGACCTTCTTGGACCACGACATCTCGGAGACGTGAATCAGGCCCTCGACACCCTCTTCCAGCTCCACGAAGGCGCCGTAGTCGGTGAGGCTCACCACCTTGCCCTTGACACGGACCCCCACCGGATACTTGATGGTGGCGGTGGTCCAGGGGTCGATCCTGAGCTGCTTCAGGCCCAGGGAGACCCGCTCGCTCTCGCGATCGAACTTCAGGACCTGGACCTTGACCTCGTCGCCCACGTTCAGCACTTCGCTGGGGTGGTTGATGCGACCCCAGGACATGTCGGTGATGTGCAACAGGCCGTCGATGCCGCCCAGGTCCACGAAGGCGCCGTACTCGGTGATGTTCTTGACGACGCCCACCACCACCTTGCCCTCTTCCAGGGTCTCCAGCGTGTCCCGCTTCTTCTCGGCGTTCTCCTCTTCGAGCACCGCCTTGCGGGAGAGCACGATGTTGCCGCGCTTCTTGTTGACCTTGATGACCCGCATCCGCAGCTCCTGGCCGCGGAGGCTGTCCAGGTTGCGGACGGGGCGCAGGTCCACCTGGCTGCCGGGCAGGAAGGCGCGCACGCCGATGTCCACCGCCAGGCCGCCCTTGACCCGCTCGATCACCCGGCCGGTGACCACGCGGCGCTCCAAGTAGGCGCGCTCCACGTCGTCCCAGACCTTCATCTTCTCGGCTTTTTCCTTGGACAGGACGACATAGCCTTCCTTGTCCTCGGTCTTCTCGAGAAGAACGTCCACCAGGTCGCCGGGCTTCACCGAGACCTTGCCGGTCTCGTCCTTGAACTCCTCGGCGGGGATGACGCCCTCCGACTTGTAGCCGACGTCCACCACCACTTCGGTGTCCGACACCTTGAGCACGACACCCTTCACCACCTCGCCTTCGGCGAAGTTCTTGAAGCTGATGTCGTACATGTCGAGGAGACGCTCGTACTCCTCGGCGTCCATCGATGGTTCTGTTTCGGGCTCGGGCGCTTCCACGACGGGCTTCGCCCCGATGGGGGCAATGCTCCGCTCTTTGTTTTCGATCTCCGGCATGGCTTTGACGAAACCTCCAGGATTGGGATTGTCCAGGGCGGCGGGCCCGAACGGCGCCTCGCATCGAGGACTAAAGGCTGGATTTTAGCCAGCTTACGAGGCGCCTGTCAAGGCGAATTCCCGGTCCTCCCGGTCGGGCTCACGAAAGCCGGCGAGGAGGCGACGGCGGCCAGGAGCCCGGCCGCGGTTGACGGCTTCGCCACCACCACGACGTCGCACCCGGCTCGGCGGGCGGCCTCCTCGGTCACCGGGCCGATGACCGCGACCCTGACCCCGGCCAAGTCCGGTCCCGCCGCCGCCGCCAAGCCCTCCACGGCCGAAGGCGAAGCCAGCACCACCAGATCGAGACCTCGATCCAGCAGGGTCCGCAGTTCTTCCCCCAGGCCCTGCGGTTGCTCGGTCCGATAGGCGATCACGGTATCCACCAGAGCACCCCGATGCCCGAGCCCGCTGGCCAGGGTGTCGCGCGCCCTTGCGGACAACGGCAGCAGGACCTTGCGGCCGGAGAGGTCCCAGGAGGCAAAGGCGTGAAGCAGCCCCTCCGCCCGATGCTCCTGGACGGGTTCGAGGTCGGGCGTCACGCCCCCAAACGCCAAGGCTAGCGCATCTCGAGTGGCCGGGCCCACGACCGCCACCTTGGGGAGAGCGCCAACCAGGCCCAGGACCGCCCGTCGCTCGGCCACCGCCTCGACCGCGTTGCTGCTGGTGAAGACCAGCCAGTCGTACTCGCTCAGGCGGGACAGCGCGCGGTCGAGGGGACCGCAGTCGAGGGGCGGCCGGATCTCGATCAGCGGCAGTTCCAGGACGGTGGCGCCCAGAGCCCGGAGCGGTCCGGTGAGCGAGGCCGACTGCTCGGGCCGCCGCGTCACCAGGATGCGCCGCCCGGTCAGTGGCCCCCAGGCCTCCGCCGTCATTGGCCCATGAGCGTTGCGGCTCCGCGCTCAAGAAGGGCCTGGGCCAGATCCCGACCCAAGCGGTCGGGGTCGAGCCCCCGCCGTTCGGCGCGCAGCATCTCCGAGCCGTCCTTGCTGGCCACCAATGCCGAGAGCAGGAGCCCCTCGCCCTGCTCCACCGCAAAGGCCCCCAGCGGCACGTTGCAGCCTCCACCAAGACCCGCCAGCAAGGCTCGTTCGGCGCGAACGGCCCGGGCGGTGGCTTCATGATGGAGCGGCTTCACGGCCGAGGCCAGCCCCAGGTCGCTCTCCCGGCACTCCAGCGCGATGGCCCCCTGGCCCGGAGCCGGCAGCATCACCCCGGGCTCCAGGACCTCGGTCACCTCGCCGGCTCGCCCCAGCCGCGTCAACCCGGCCAGGGCCAGGATGATGGCGTCGAAGATCCCCTCTCGCAGCCGCCTAATGCGGGTGTCCACGTTGCCACGCAGACCGGAAACCCGCAAGTCGGGGCGGCGGGCCAGCAGTTGGGAGCGCCGCCTTAGGCTGGTGGTGCCTACCCGAGCCCCGGGAGGCAGGCCGTCGAGGGATGCCCCGGAAGCCGAGAGCAGGGCGTCCCGGGGGTCCGCCCGCTCCAGGAATGCACATAACGTCAAGCCCTCGGGCAAGGCGGTCGGCACGTCCTTCAAGCTGTGCACCGCCAGGTCCACCTGCTCCGCCAGCAGGGCCTCCTCGATCTCCTTGAGGAAGGCCCCCTTGCCCCCCACGCTTTCGAGCGGGCGATCCTGCACTCGATCGCCGGTGGTGGTGATGACGCGGATCTCGACCTCTTGTCCCAGTCGCTCCAGCCGGCCCTTCACGTGCTCGGCCTGCCAGAGGGCCAGGGCACTCCCCCGGGAGCCGATGCGGATCTTCATAGCCCCAGCAGCTTGCGAATGAAGCCGACCTGCTCCAGAGAGTGGCCGTTGCGCGCCAGCTCCTTGATCTGGACCGTGGGCGCGTGGAGCAGCTTGTTGACGATGGCGGAGCTGGCGGCCTCCAGCGCCGCCTCCTGCTCCGCCGACAGCGGTCCCAGCCGCGGCCGAGCCTTGTCGATCTCGGCCTTGCGAATGTCCTCGGCTCGCTTCCGGAGATCCACCAGCAGGGGGACCACATCTAGAGACCGTTGCCAGTCCAGGAACTCGCGCACCTCGCGCTCAACGATAGCCTCGGCGGCAGCGGCTTCCTTGCGCCGCTCGCGCAGGTTGGCGTCGGCCACCGACTTGAGGTCGTCCAGGTCGTAGAGGAAGACACCCTGGACCTCGGCCACCGACGCCTGGATGTCACGGGGCACCGCGATGTCGATGAGGAACAGCGGGCGTTTGCCCCGACCGCCCCGGGCTCGCGCCGCCTCCACGTCCTCGCGGGTGATCACCACCCCCGGCGCCCCGGTGCCGCTGATCACGATGTCGGCGGTGGCCAGTTCTTCGCGCAGCGAGGCGAAGGGCACCGCTCGCCCCCCCAGGGCCGCCGCCAGCTCGTGGGCCCGGTCCATGGTCCGGACCCCCACCACCGCGGCCCGCGCCCCGTTCTGCACCAGATGGCGGGCCGCCAGGGCGCTCATCTTGCCGGTGCCCACCAGCAGCACGTTCTTGTCGCGAAGCTGACCAAAGATCTTGCGGGCCAGCTCCACCGCTACATAGGACACCGAGACCGCGTTGTGGCCGATGCCGGTCTCGGATCGGGCACGTTTGGCGGCGGCCAGGGACCGGTTGCGGAGGGCGTTGAGCGACCCACCCAAGGTCCCCGACTTCTCGGCCGCCTGATAGGCGTCCTTCACCTGGCCCAGGATCTGGGGCTCTCCCAGCACCATGGAGTCCAGACTGGCCGCCACCCGGAATGCGTGGCGCACCGCCTCCGCACCACCCAAACGATAGACGGCCGCCTCCAGATCCTCGACCCGCCGCCCGTGATAGCCGGCCAGAAAGCGGGCCACGCGTTCGGTGCCGCCGTCCTCGGCCTGGGCGTAGAGCTCCACCCGGTTGCAAGTGGAGAGGATCATGGCCTCGTTGGCACCGGCGTCCTGGCGCATCCGGAGAAGCGCCTCGGCCAGCCGATCCTTGTCAAAGGCCAGAGCCTCCCTGAGCTCCAGGGTCGAGGTCTTGTGGCTGAGCCCGACGACGACGATCACGGCACGCCGACCGAAGCCCGGGCCGCTCCCGCAGCGAAGATGGTCATCCAGAGAAAGGTGAAGGCGACCGCCGTGAAGCCGGCGATGCCCAGGAGAGCGGCGCGCCGCCCCCCCCAGCCGTCGCGCAGCCGCGCCGCCAGCAACACCACGTAGATGACCCAGGCGGTGAGCGCACTCCACTCCTTGGCATCCGAGGTCCAGTAGCGCCCCTTCGAGGCATGGCTCCAGAGGAAGCCGGTGACGATGGCCAGGGTCAGGAAGCCGAAGCCCACCGCCACACTGGCCCCGCCGAGGGTATCGCAGCGCTCGAGGCTGGGGCCCAGGTAGTAGAAGCGACGCGGGGACCTCGACTTCAGATCCCGTTCCTGAAAGAGATAAAGCAGGCCCATGGTGAAGGCCAGGAAGAGCGAGGCGTAGCCCAGGAAGGCCAGGGTGGCGTGAATGGGCAGGAACATGCTCTTGAGGATGGCACCACCGATCTCGGGCGCGGGGGCGAAGTTGGCAACCAGCACCAGCCCGAAAGCCGCCGGGTAGACGGCGAGTCCCAAGGCCTCGACTCGGGTCCGCACGTAGGTGGCGAGAAACACGAGAACGATGGTCCAGGCCATCAGGGCTGTCCCGTCGCGCAGACCCACCGCCGGGAAGTGCCCGGCCTCGGTCCAGCGCTGAGACAGGCTGGCGGTGTGGAACGCAAAGCCGGCCAGGGTCGCGGTCACCGGCCAGGTGGTCAGCAAGCGCCGCCGCGTGAAGGCGTGGACCACCACGTGGAGCGCCCCCACAGCGTAGAAAGCCAGGGTGAGAAGCAGGTAGAGATGCGAGCCCATGCTACAAGGACTGAGACTAGCACACTGGGGACGCGAAC
>DATECU010000069.1:0-12570 GCA_035286745.1 Vicinamibacteria bacterium
TTCCTGGCCTTGATCGTCGATGGTCTGATCGCGCTCTCGGTGTCGGCCTTCTTGGCACGCCTGTTGACACCGCTGCTGCCCGCCGGCCTGGGCTATGCGGTCTGGGGCACCCTCAACTTCGTCCTCTCCTGGGGCTACCACCTGTACTTCGAGACCTACCAGGACGGCCGCTCGCCGGGCAAACGCCTGTTGGGCCTGCGGGTGGTGGATGGTCGCGGTCTGCCGGTGGCTTTCGAGCAGTCCTTCGTGCGCAACGTGATGCGCATCCTCGACGGCATGCCGGCGTTCTATGCGTTGGGCGCGCTGGTCTGCCAGCTCGACGGCGAAGGGCGCCGGCTGGGGGACCTGGCCGCCGACACCCTGGTGGTGCGGGACCGGCGAGGGAACCGGGAGGCGCGGGCAGCCGCCGCCTTGCCCCCACCGGGCTCGCTCAAGACGCCGCGACTGCTGCGCCTCCTCGGCCGTCGCGTGGGCCTGGAAGAGCGCGAGTTCCTGCTGGCCCTCTTCCTGCGCGCCCCGGAGATGGAACCCAGCCGGCGCTTCGACCTGATGGAGGAGGTGGCGGCCCACTACCGGCAGAAGCTGGAGATCGAAGGCACGGGGCTGTCCGGTGAGAACCTGGTGCGGGGCCTGACCGCCCTGGTCTTCTGGGATCGCCGTGGCGAGCCTCGGCGCGCCGGGGGGCCGAACGCGGTGTGGTAGCATCCGCCGTTCTTCAAGGGCTGAGCCATGGCGTGCCCGAATCACCCGACGGCCGAGGAGCGGCTCCGCCGCTGCGGCCGCTGCGGTCTGTCCTTCTGTCGCGACTGCTGGGTGGAGCTTGAGGGCGTTTCCTACTGCGGCCCCTGCAAGGAGGAGTGGCTCCGCGACCTCCAGTCGGGTGTGGCCATGGGTGGCCTCGACCTGGCGGGGGTCGGGTATCGTTTCGTCGCCCACCTCATCGACCACTTCGTGATGCAGGCGGCCACCTGTTTGGTCTTCTTCCCGCTTGCCATGGCGATGGGCCTGTTGACAGGTGCCGCAGGTGCGAGCGACGAGAAGCTGGGCTTCCTGGTTCCGGTAGTGCAGTTGCTGCTCCTGCCCTTCAGTCTCCTCGTTCCCATCCTGTACCAGGGCTTCATGCTCAAGGCCCGGGGCCAGACCCTGGGCAAGATGGCGCTCGCCGTCAAGGTGGTGACGCCCGAAGGGCGCCCGATTGCCCCCCGCGCCGCCTGGCTCCGAGCAATCAGCCAGACGGTACTGGCAACCTGTTGCCTGGGGATGGTCGATCTGCTCTGGGGTGTCTTCACCTGGGAGCGCACCTGCCTGCACGATCTCTTCGCCAAGACCCGAGTGGTGAGGGTCACGAGGCAGACGTGACCACCCTCCCGGCAGCCAACGGTATGGAGCCTCCGGATGTCCGTTGTCCGCACTGCGCCTATCTCATCGAGCGCAATGAACTGGTGCGCGGCCCAAACCGCTGCGATCGCTGCCAGCGGGACTTCGAGGCGTTCGCTCTGGAACCGCCGGTTCGCGGCTTCCGGGCCACCTCCCTGGGTGAGGACCCGGGTGCCACCGCTTGCTCCTTGCACAGCGGCAACCGGGCGACCGGGCACTGCGCGCGGTGCGGCGTCTTCTTCTGTCCGGTCTGCCGCCTGGAGGCGGACCGCAAGGGGTATTGCCCCGCCTGTTTCGAGCGGCTCCTGGGTGACGAAGCGCTCAGTACCGCCCGTCGCCACTACACCGACTACGGCAGCCTGGGCGCCCTGTTTGCGGTCTTGGGCCTGTGTGCCTGGATCTTCGCGCTGGCGCTGGGTCCGGCGGCCGTCTACTACAGCCTGAAGGGCCTGACGCAACGGGATGCCCTGGGCGAGACGGGAACCCGTCTGGCCCTCTGGGGTTGGCTCTTCCTTGGCGTCTTCGACTTCCTGGCCGGCGCCGGCTTTCTGATCGCGCTGTTCCGCTGAGCATGCCGCCCGCCGAGCAGTCCGCCCGCCTCATCTACCTGGGTCGCAAGCTCGGCTTTCTGACCCGGGAGCGAGTGTTCCGGTTTCCCGACGGCTTGGAGGTCGACGTCGTCTTGGGCGCGCAGGTCCGTTGCCAGCGCGTCTTCTTCGACGAGGTGCATCTGATCACCCTGCACCGGGGTCGGGGCCTGGTGCTGCTGCTGGTCGCGGGCGCGCTGTTCTTGTTCGCCACCGCCGCCTCGTTGCTAACCGGTTTGATTGGGAACTGGTGGGCGGGGGCGGGTGTCTTTGTGCTCGCCGGGCTCCCCGCCGCCACCGCCTTCGTTCTGCGTCTGGCGCTGGGGTTGGATGTGGTGACCATCCACGGCCGGCGCAGTCGCGCCGAAATGCACTTCTTCCTGAAGAAGGCCCGGGCCCAGGAGGTGTACCACCAGATCTGCCGCCTGGCCCGCGAGCGCCAGGAGCGCGTGTCACGGGAGGGGGGCGCGGGTTGAGCGCCGCGCGAAACGCGCAAGGTCGACCTGCAAGGTGGACGACACCGCGATCAAGGCCGCGGCCTGAGAGGCCGGGCAGCTTCGGAGAGACCGATCCTACTGTGCGGCTGAGGCGTCAGTCGCGTTGGAGAGTCAGCGAGGCATCGAGCGCCGGCGTACCCGACACTACCGCATTCCCCCGTCGGAGCAGATCGGCGCTGCCGGGCGCGCACGCCGCGCGGAATGTAGGCTTCCACACGACAGCGTAGGAGTCTTCGCAACAATGCGCCTGGGGCGAAGGGGCGTCGTGCAGGTCGAGCGCGCGTCGGTGGACCCGCGGCGCTTCCGGTGGCCGGCGCGTCTGCTCGCGCTGCTGGGCCGCCTGCCGGACCCCGAGGTGGCGCGGCGCGCGGGTGTCGGCCTGCGCGCGGTCAAGAACGAGCGGCGCCGGCTCGGCATCCCGGCGCACCAGCAGAAACGCCCCGACATCGTCTGGACCAAGGCGATGCTGTCGCTGCTCGGCACCGACACCGACGCGAACGTCGCTGCCGAGCTTGGCGTCCACCCGTGGAGCGTTACGCGCAAGCGGCTGGCGCTCCAGATTCCGGCCTTCGTCTTCCGCCGGCCGCGCCCTCAATGGGCGTGGACCCAGCGCGCGCTCGAGCTTCTGGGCACGGCGTCGGACCGACAGGTGGCCCGCCGGCTCGGCCTCTCGGTGTCCACCGTCGAGTGGAAGCGGCTGCGCCTGGGGATCAAGAGCTATCGGCCGGCACGTCCGAAGGTCGCCTGGCCGGCGCGCGCGCTGCGACTCCTAGGGCACGTCCCGGACGTGGAGCTGGCTCGGCGTCTTGGGATCGACAAGGCGAGCGTGAAGCGCAAGCGCGACGAGCTGAGGATCCCGCCTCACGACTACCGAGCCAAGCCGCTTGCGCGCACACGGCGGCTCAAGGCGCTGCTGAGGCTGACGACACGCGAGCTGTGGGAGGAGCACGGCCTGTGGCCCAGCATCGTCGCGAAGCTGCGCCGCGAGTACGGAATCGCGACGCCGGACGGGCACGTCCGACGCTGGACGAATGCCCTGCTCTCGCGGCTCGGGAAGGAGCCCGACGTCGAGATCGCGCGTGAAATGGGAATCACGCACGTGGCGGTCGGAGTGAGGCGCCGGGCGCTGGGCATCGCGCGGTGGTCGGCTCCGGTGCGGCGTTGGACGGCGACGGAGCGCGCGCTGCTCGGGAAACTGCCGGACCCAGTGATCGCGCGCCGGCTCAAGCTGCCCGTCTACGCTGTGAAGCGCAAGCGCTGGGAGCTGCGGATCGCACCGGCGCTCGCGCGGCACTGACTCCTCACCCGACGTTCTGCCTCCCACGGGAGGCGACCCGCCCTACGATGCTCCACTTCGCGCCGCTGGTGAGCCTCGCCTCGTAGTGGTCGCCGGGCCGGCCGGCTAGGCCGCACGGGTCTCTCACGAAGTCGGCGTAGTCCCGGCCACTCGACGCCGAGGAGCGACGTCTCTCGGAGCAGCTGGGCGCACGGCCCGCCGACTGCCGCTCTGAGATGGACCGGTCCGTGGCTCAGCCTCCTAACTCGGCCGCAGGTGCTGCTCCACGGCGGCGACGGCGTCGTGGGCGGCGGCGAGGGCGTTCTCGTAGGCCGGTGAGCCGGTGACGTCGGTGTGGGCGTAGAAGAGGCCCGGCTGCGGCTGGGTGGCGCGCTCGAGGGTGCCGTCGATCAACTGCCCGGGGCGCGTGATGATCATCGGATGGCCCCAGCGCGCCAGGCGCACGCCCTCGATGTCCTCGGCCCGCAAGCCGTGCGCCGCGAAGCCGGCCAGCACCTCGCGGCGGACCTCGGCCTCGATCTCGGCGTAGCTGGCACTCATAAGGGCGGCACGGCCGTCGGCGTAGGGATAGGGGCGATAGACGGTCAGCACCGCGTGGCTCGGATGCCGGTCGGTCGCGAAGTCGGCGAGGATGGCGTCCGAGAAGACCTTGGCGCCGTTGAGCTTCTCGGCGCCCTCGCGGAACGGATCGACGCCGTGCACGCGGGTCAGCTCGTAGCCGTCCTGGAACGCCGCGGCGGGAAAGACCCGATTGGCTGGCCGGCGCAGCAGCACGTTGGCAACCACGTAGGCGCGGTAGTCGAGGGTGGCGATCGCCTGCCGCTGCGACGCGGGCAGCGAGGGGATCAGCTTGGGCGCGAGGAAGAGCGGCGATGCGTAAACCACGCACCGGGCGCGGTAGCGGCGCAGGATCCCCTTCTCCCAGGTGGTGGCGGCCCAGCCGTCGCCGTCGCGCTCGATGCGCAGCACCCAGGCGCCGGTGCGGATGGCGCGGGGGTTGTGACGCGCGATGCGCTCGCCGAGTCGCCGGCTGATGAAGCCGTTGCCGCCCGGAAAGACCAGGATGTCGCCGTACTCGGCGGCGAAGAAGTTGAGGCCGTGGTAGGCCGAGGCTTCGGTGGCCGAGGTGCCGAAGGCGCCCCAGCAGTAGTACTCGATCGCCTCCCAGCCGAGCGGCGAGATCTTGCCCACCGTCTTGCCGTAGATCCGCTTCTGCAGCGCCTTGTCGCGCAGGAAGGCGGCGAAGGAGAGGCGGTCGAGCGCCGCCACCAGCTCCTTGTCGGTCGGCGGCACCGAGGGGTAGTGGTCCGAGTCGAGGACCTGCTCGAAGAACTTGCGATTGCTCCGGCTGTAGGCGTCGCTCTCCGAGAGGACCTTGCGATTGCTGAACAGGACGTGGTTGGCGTCGCCCGAGAGGCGGCGCTGCCGGCTGCGGTCGCGCTCGAGGTCCTCGCCGCGAGCCCGCAGGCCCAGCTCTTCGAGCAGAGCGAAGCCCGCCGCTTCGCGCGGATCCTCCGAGTCGGCGGCCGGGTCGATGATGTAGGCGGCGCCGCTGGCGTACTCGATTCCTTGCCAGTTCTCGCACTTCGAGACGCCGCCCACTTCCGGATCGCGTTCGAGCAGCAGCAGCTTGCGGTCGCGCAGCCTGTAGGCGACGGTGAGACCCGCGATGCCGCCACCGATCACCAGCACGTCGTAGCGCGCGGGATCGAGTTCGGGTGTCCCGCTGGCGAGCGTCTGCTCGGGGTCGAAGAGCAGCCGGTGCGCCAGCTCGAGATCGTCGCCCGAGAAGCGGCCTTCCGACTGGGCCCAGGCGAGGGCATCGAATTGCGACCAGACCGGCGCGGTGCCGACGATCGCCAGGCCACCGAGAAAGCGACGGCGCGTGAAGACCAGAGGCGGCTCTTTCATACGCGATTCCTCCGAGAACTGCGGGAACGAGGCGATTCTAGACCCCACGCCCGGAGCGCGCTTGCGGCCCTCAGCGCGGCGGTGCCGACCAGAGCCCGACGACGTCGACGACGCGTCCTTCGGCGTCGAAGGTGAAGACGTTGGTGCCGCTGCCTACCGGCGCGCCGTCGGCGCCGCTTCGCAGCCTGTCGCCAGCGTTAGGTCCGCCGCGGAGACAGGACCAGCGGCTTGACCGCCGCCATCGCGATCAGGACCAGGCCGAAGGTGCAGACCATGGTGGCGCCGGTGGGGAGGTCGAGCGCAACCGACAGGTAGATGCCCAGCGCCGAGACCACGGTTCCCATGGTCCAGCCGATGGCCAGGCGGGGCCCGATGCGGTCGGCATAGAGCATGGCCGCCACCGAAGGCACGATGAGGTAGCAGAACACCAGCAGCACTCCGGCCATCGACACCGAACGCGTGACCATGACGCCGAAGGAGGCGTAGAAGAGGAAGTCCCACAGCCGCACCGAGAGCCCCTGCGCCTGGTTCATGGAGATGGCCAGGAAGCGGCTCCGGAAGACGTAGTGGAAGACCCCGATCACCGCGTAGAGCAGCGCGGTCCCCCGCACCTCCTGCCAGGAGACGGCCAGGATGTTGCCCACCAGCATGTTCTTGAGGTGCTCGGCCTCCGAGGTCGCCTTGCTCATGGCCAGGATGGTGGCGGCCGAGGCCACCGCGTAGGAGATGCCGATGATCGCCTCCTGGGGGATGCGCGCCCGCCGGGACTTGATGGTCGAGAACACGGCGGCCCCGACGAAGGTGAAGGCGAGGCTGCTCCAGTAGGCCCAGGGGCCGTGCGGGTCCTCGCCCATGAAGGGGACCAGGAGGGCGATCGTCGATCCCAGGGCCGCGATCTGCGCCAGCGAGAGGTCGACGAAGATCACGCCCCGCTCGACCACGTGGACCCCCAGGTAGGCGTGGATGCCGGCAATGATCAGGCTGGCCGCGAAGGGCGCAGCCAGGAACTGGAGAATGGAGAAGTCCATCTACCTCCCCCCCGTCTGTTTGATCGCGGAGACCATCAGGTTGACGTTGTAGTCGAAGAGCTTGATGTAGTCGGTGATTTCCTTCTCGGCGCCCACCGAAGGCGCGAGGACCACGACTCGGGCCCCAGTCTCGCGCCCGATGGCGTTGGGAGTCTTGAGGTCGAAGTAGGGCTCCACCAGGATCACCTTGACCCCCAGGCGCTTGATCTCGCCCTGCAAGGCGATGGTGTGGGCCGGCGAAGGGGGGATCCCCGGCTTGGGCTCCACGTAGCCCATCACCTCCAGGCCAAAGCGCTCGCAGAGGTTGGGCCAGGAACGGTGGTAGGTGACGATCTTGGTCCCCTTGAAGGGGGCCATGGTGGCATCCCAGCGCTGCTCGGCCTCGCCCAGGCGCCGGTCGAAGTCCGCATAACGCGCGGCGAAGTAGTCGGCGTCGCCCGGGCTCAGGGCCGTCAGCTTGTGCCGAACCGCCTCGGCGATCCGCCGCCCGTTGCCGGGGTCCAGCCAGTAGTGGGGGTTGCCCTGGGGGTGGACGTCACCCATGGCACGGGTGATCTGGCCCTGGGGAATCTCCAGGATCTTGGCGGTGAGCGAGGCGTCGAGATAGCCGCTGGCGTTTGTCTGGATCCTGGGGTTGCGACTCTGGGTGACGAGGGGCGGCAACCAGCCGACCTCCAGCTCGCGGCCGACCAGGATCAGGAGGTCGGCCTTGTTCAGGGCAAAAATGAAGCTGGGCTTGGCCTCCACGAAGTGAGGGTCCTGAAAGCCGCGGGCCATGGCGGTGACCCGCACCCGGTCGCCGCCAACCTCGCGCGTGATCGAAGCCAGGTCCTCGGTGGTGGCCACCACGGCGAGACTGCCGGCCTCAAGAGACGCAGCCCCCAGGAAACGAAGGCTGACGATTGCCAACAACGCGTGTGCCTTCATGGGGCCTCCTCTAGAAGACGTGGGCGCCATGGGCGCCGATGGAGAACAGCAACTGGAAGAGGACCTCGTTCCTGGCCTCCCCCACCGCCGGAGCGGTCCGCCGGAACTGGCTGCGGATCTGACTGAACTCGCTGGGCCAGTAGGTGAGGGTCAGGGAGTAGCCCTGGTCGAAGCCCCGCGGCTCGTCGGCCTCCTCCGAGCGGTCGTAGCGGACTCCGGTGAACCAGCGTCGGGCGAACTGGTACTCCGCCGACGCGTACATGCCGAAGCTGTCATGCCGGTGGTCCTGCTCCTCGAGCCGGCTCCAGACCAGCTCGGTGCGGGCCAGAAGGCGACGGTAGATGGCGCGCCGGAGGGGGCGGTAGCGGAAGGTGACGTCGACGCCGATCAGCCGCCGCGTTAGGCCCGGCCCTTCGCCGCTCTTGCCGGCGGCGAAGGAGCCACCCACATCGAGGTTGCTGGACTCCGTCAGATCCCGGTAGGCGCGCAGACGGCCGAGATAGGCGAGGTCGCCGCGGTCCTCGCCCCGGAACACCTCGTTCTGGCCCCGGTAGACCTCGCCGGTAGCCTCCAGGAACACATGGCGATTCGGAAACAGGCGCGACAGTGAGATCCCCGAGTCGCCGAGGCCCTCCTCGCCGCCCACCAGGTTTTGGGTCATGAGCGGCCGATCGGTCCAGGGCAGGGTGTGGTTGTGCAGGGTGTTGACCTTGCCGAAGGCCGCCCGCAGCTTGCCCGCCTTCATCAGGAATCCGCCGGGCAGGGTGGGGAAGGTGATGTAGGCCTCCTCGATCTCGACCCCCTCCGGGCTGGCGGCGAGGAAGAAATCGGCGCGCGCGTAGGGATCGACGACGGCCTGGAACGAGACCTCGACCTCGTGCATCTCGAGGGAGGGCTCGCCTCCCCCTGGGCTCTTGCCGGCGGCGCCCAGGAAGTCACCGATCACGGCAATGTCGGGATTGAAGACCTTCGAGGCGGCGGGGCCGGAGAAGGGCAACGACCCTCCGGCTGGGGTCTGGGCCACCGGCTCGGGCGGCGGAGGCGTTGGGCTGGCTGCGGGAGTGGGGGCCGGCGCCGGCTCCTGGGCCCGGGCCAAGGCCGGACCGAACGTGGCTAACGAGACGGTCACGAGGACGCGGACAAGACGGAACATGAACCCTCCACGGCGGCTGACGGGAAGACTGGTCCTCGGGACCTCAGGGTCCCGAGCACGGGGTCGTCGCCAGGGGTTCAGACGGGCGGGGCGCGGCCGGTCCGGGTCGGGGGAGGGGCGAGTGCTGCCGGTTGTTGTTCCGGACCCCGTACGCGCTCGGTGGTCAGCGTCCGTACGCCCTCCACCTCCAGGCCCCGCTCGACCCCGGAGACGGCGGGGCTGGCGGTGCAAGCCTCACAGTGGGTGGGCGACGTCAGATGGCAGAGGAAGTCGTGGTGGGCGATCGGGGCAAAGGCGAGGACCACCAGGTAGGCGGAAACCAGAGCGAGGATCGCGACTCGCTCGCGGGCTGGGGAGCGGCCCCGTCTCATCTTGCGAGTATACAGCTTGGCCAAGGATCAGGCAGTGGAGCGTGTCCGAAAGGGCGACTCTCCCTGTGCCCCGCGGGAGAATCTCCCGACCTGGCGGCCAGTCGCCCCTTGAGTCATTCCCGTATCTCACTGTAGGGGTGCAGCTTGCCTCTGCCCGGCCCAGGACCGGCCGCCTGGCGCGGCTCTTGCCCCAACGGGTCCTCAGGAAGGGAGGGGCGCATGAACGAGCTGACGCTCAGACTCGCCAGTGGTGCCGAGGAAGAGGCGACGCGGCCGGAGACACGCGGTGAGGTCCTGGCCAGACAGGACGCCGTCCTGCGGCTGAGCGGGGAGCAAGAGGAGGCCCCGAATCGCTACCGATTCGACGGCTTGCTGCTGTTTTCCCGGTAGGCGTTCCGGGGGGGCACTCGCCCACCCTGCGGACCTATGACAGACGGTAGACTTGACGTCCGTCGGCTGCGGCGTTAGATTCCGTCCCATGCACGCGCGCCGTCCCATGTGTTGCTGTTGTCCGGCCCGGGTCGCCCCCGGAGCCCAGGGTGACGCTGCGCGCTTTCCTTAGCAAGTCCTAGAAACCAAAGCAGCAGGCCCCAAGGCCCGGGAGGCAAAGCCCCCGGGCCTTTTGCTGTCTCCCGGGGGTCTTTCTCGCGGATCAGAGAAGGAGAACCGATGCCGGTCAGTGAAGCTCAAGACGTGAAGGCGCTGGTCGACGGCCTGAACTTCGCCGAGAAGGTGGAGCGCTCGCTCCTTCTTCTGAGTGAAGCCCACGCCCAGTACGGGGAGCGCCTGGTGGTCGCCAACAGCCTGGGCAAGGACTCTTGTGTGGTCTGGCACCTGGCCAAGCGGGTGAGTCCCAGGATCCGCGGCTTCGTGGTCACCACTCGCTTCAAGCCCAGCCAGACCGTGGATTTCATGCGTCAGACGGTGGCCCGGTATCCCGAGCTTCAGGTGTTCAGAAACGACGCCGCCATCCCCGAGCGGCTGCACGTAAGCGACCCCGACCGCTGCTGCGATCTGCTCAAGGTGGAGCCCACCCGCCGAGCGGTGGCCGAGATGAACGTCGGCTGCTGGGTCACCGGCCTGCGCTGCACCGAAGGCCGCACCCGCACCGACTTCGAGGAGCGCGAGGAGCGCGACCCGGGCCTGCTCAAGTTAAACCCCGTTCTGATCTGGCACGAGCGCGAGATCTGGCAGTACTTGGCCCTCCATCAGGTGCCGGTGAACCCTCTCTACGTGCAGGGCTACCGGTCGCTGGGTTGCGCGCCGTGCACCCGGATTACGAGCGGGCCGGACGAGCGGGCCGGACGCTGGCTGGGAACCAGCAAGTGCGGCGGCGAGTGCGGCATCCACACCCGTCCCCTGCGGAACCCGGCGACTCCGGCTCCCGGACTCGCCTCACCGGGAGCCAGCCAGTGGAGTTGACCCTGGTCGCGTTAGGGGCAGGGGTGGGCCTCCTGGTCGGCCTGACCTCGACCGGAGGCGGGACCCTGCTGACGCCGGTGCTGCTCCTGTTCGGCGTGAGCCCCTCGCTGTCGGTGGGAACCGGCGTGCTGGCGGCCAGCGCAATGAAGCTCTTCGGCGGCGGCCTTTTTGCCTTGCGCGGCCAAGTCCACACCAAAACCGTCCTCCGCTTGGCGGCCGGCTCGCTTCCGGGAGCCGGGTTAGGCCTCTTCGTCCTGAGCCGCTTGTCCCCCCATCAGCTCGAGCCCTTCCTGCGCCGGGGGGTCGGCCTGGTCCTGGTGCTGGCAGGCGTCTCAACCCTGCTCCGCCTGCGTTGGGCGCACTCTTCTCAGGGACGTCCCTTTCCCGGCCGGCGCCTCACCGCCGCCCTGGGCTTCGGCGTCGGCCTGCTGGTGAGCCTCACCGGCATCGGCAGCGGTTCGGTTGTCCTCTGCGTCCTGACCTTGTGCTTTCCCCTCGGTTCCCAGACGCTGGTGGGCACCGTCCTGGCCCACGCCTTGCTCCTCTCCGGCGTGACGACCTGCGGGCACCTGCTGGCGGGACGTGTCGATCTCGGCCTCGGCGCTTCCATCCTGCTGGGCGGGGTCCCCGGTGTTGTGGTGGGGGCCCACTGGGCCGGCGCGCTGCCGGAGCGTGGCCTCCGCTTGGGCCTGGCGGCGCTTCTGATCGTGATGGGCATTCACCTCTCGCTGCCCGCCGGGAGCAGGCCCTCGCCCGCTCTGCGGACGGCGTGGCTGGGGGACCGGAGGTGAGCCTGCTACCCGAGACCAGGGAACGTACCGGCTTCGCCGACCAAGCCGAGGTCGACGATTTCGTGCGCACGCTGGCCCGCTTCGAGCGAGCGGAGATCACCGCCGACCAGTGGCGCGCCTACCGCTTGGTTCGCGGCATCTACGGCCAGCGGCAAGAGGGCGTGCAGATGGTCCGCTGCAAGATCCCCCAGGGCATCCTGCCCGCCGATCAGCTCCGGGCGTTGGCTGCGGTGGCCCGCCGCTACTCCCGCGGCTTCGGCCACATCACCACCCGGCAGAACGTGCAGTTCCACTTCGTGCGGCAGGACGACGCGCCGCGGGCCATGCGGCTCCTGGCCGAGGCCGGTCTCACCACCCGGGAAGCCTGCGGCAACTCGGTGCGCAACATCACCGCCTGCGTCTACGCCGGGGTGGCCGCCGACGAGGTCTTCGACATCACACCCTTCGCCGAGGCCTGCACCCGCCACCTACTGCGGCATCCGTTGAGCGCGGTGCTGCCCCGCAAGTTCAAGATCGCCTGGGAGGGTTGCCTCGGCGACCACGTGGCGCTGCCCATCCACGATCTCGGCTTCTGGGCGCGCCGGGGCCAAGGTGGCGTGCCGGGCTTTCAGGTGCTGGTCGGTGGCGGAACCTCGATCCTGTGCCGGGGGGCGCGCGAGATCGAGGGTTTCCTGCCCGCGGAAGACGTGCTCCGGATCGCCGAGGCCGTGCTCCGCGTCTACCACCAGCGCGGCGACTACCGGCACAAGCAGAGGAATCGCCTCAAGTTCCTGATCGAGGAGATGGGCTTCGCGAGCTTCGCCGAAGAGGACCGTAGTGTGCTCGGGGAGCTGCGAGCCGAGGGAGGCGCCGAGCTTCCCTTCGACGCCCGGCGGCCACCTGTCGAGGCCGCTCCTCCTCCCCGCCCAGCGGCTCCGGCTGCTGAAGCGATCGCCGCCCGCGTCAGGCGTGAGCCGCCGCGAGGACCCGGCCTGCTCCCCGTCCTTGAGATCGACACTCAGCCTTCTGAAGCCGACCTGGCGCGCTGGCTTCGGACCAACCTGCGTCCGCAGAAGCAGCCCGGCTTCAGCCTGGCGACGGTGACCGTCGTCTTGGGGGATCTGACGGCGCCACAGCTGGAGGCCCTGGCCGAGCTGGCCGTCGCTTACGGCGACGGCACGGTGCGCGTCACCTCCGAGCAGAACCTGGTCCTTCGCTTTGTCCCCACGG
>DATECU010000070.1:0-22430 GCA_035286745.1 Vicinamibacteria bacterium
AGAGGCTAGAGAGGCAATGAGGTGGGAACAGCGAATAGAACGGCGATCGAGGATCAGGGTGGCTCTTGCCTCGCTCGCTGCTTGCCCTTGTTGCCCGTTGCCGACTACTGCTGCTGCCGTCCCGCCTGGCCGTCGGCGCCATCCGTAGCTGACAGCCGATCGCTGAGTGCTGATCGCTGCCGGCGGTTGCTGACTGCTGACTGCTGAGAGCTGAATGCTGATGGCTGCCGTCCGTCGGGACCCTACGGCCGTCCCACCGCGGCTTCCCGGTCCAGCACCACCAGGGTCCGCCGGTAGAGATCGTCGACCTCCTCCCGGCTGTTGGCGATGGCGGTCATCCCCAGCTTACCGAACTCCGAGAGAGCCCCGATCAGGTGGAAGAGGACGCCCGACTCGGAGCCGTGGCTGTAGTGAAGCTTGTTGATGGTCAAGATCTCGATCAGGTCCTCGGGCAAGAGACCGCGGTAGGACTCGGACTTCAGGTTGTCCGTCGCCCGGTAGTACTTGGCGTGTCCGGTAGGCGAGTAGTAGAGGCCGGTCCGAGGGTCGAGCTGACCGCCGGTCAGGAACTGCAGCGCCAGGTAGGGGTGGGTGGTGCCGCCCATGCGCAGGTTGATCTCGAGCGCGTAGAGATGCCAGTCTTCGCGGGGATCGTTGCGGCAGACCAGGAAGTCCACCGCAAAACGGCTGACCACGCCGTAGCTGGCCATCACGGTGCCGATGCGGACGCCGGCTTCCTGGATCTTGAGCCGGTAGTCGTCCTGGGCCGGGAAGCTGCAACCGAGGAAGACCTGCTTGGAGGCTCCTCCCAGGATCTGGTCGTGAGTGGAGATGATGGAGACGTCGCCGCGCGGACCGACCCGCATCTGGGCGCTGGGCGATTCCTTCTCCGCGGCCTCGATGAACTCCTCCACGATGCCGCCCATGCGAGCGAACTTGTCGAAGTAGATCTCGGGGGTCTCGGTCGGCACCGAGAACTCGAGGTCGCGGATGGCCTCTCGAATCGCCGGTCGGCTGCTCGATTCCGGGTAGCGGAAGATGGCGTTCCCCTCACCGGAGAAGCTGTCGTTGAGCTTGATCACCGCGCGTCTGAGCTGCGGCTTCTGGCGCCTCAGGTCGTGGAGCGCGTTCTCCACCTCGTGCTCGGTGCGCAGGTCCTCCATGCCGGCAGGGAGGTCGATCTCGGCCTCGCGAAAGGCCTTGCGGCTCCCCGACTTGGTCCCCAGGTGGATCAGGTTGGGATCCACCGCGTTCAGGGGGATGCCCAAGAGCACCGCCAGCTTGCGCTCCAGAGGCGTCGAGTTGAAGACGGTGAGGTAGGCGCGCTGGGGATCCTGAATGCCCTGGCGGATGCGCTCGATCAGTCGTGGCCTTTCCAGGATCTTCTCGGTCAAGGAGCGCGGCGATCCATCGTGAGCGCACAGCAGCGTCAGCCGCGCGCGGGCGTGGCTGGAGGGAATCCCCGCCAGGAACTGGAAGTAGTACTCCAGAATCAAGGGGTGGACCGGCTGGGAGGTCACGTAGACCACGCGCGCCCGTGGGTTGCGCAGGCGGATCAGCAGGAAGAGCAGCCGCTCCTCGTAGAAGCTGGCGCCCGCCAGCTTCTTGAGCTCGCTCTGATCGAGGGTGAGCGAGGGAACCACCACCGAGGTGTGGGGCTCCTCCTCTCGGTTCAGGATGGTGTCCCACACTTCGAGCAGCCGCGGCTTGAGCCGCTCGAACTGCGCGATCTCGTCCTCGACGCCGAGTTGCCAGGCAAACGGGGGCTTGGGGATCAAGACCAGACCGCTTGCACCGGATGCTCGAGGATTCGCTCCTCGTGGAGGTCGATCGGCAGGCCCAGAGCCTCGGCTCGCCGGCGCACCTGACGATAGAGGTGAAAACGCAACGGCCCCAGGAGCGTGAAGTCCGAGGTGAGGTGGAGTCGCTGGTCGCTGTTCTCATCGGGGTAGGTGCGGGTCAGGATCTCGGCCCGCTCCGCCACCCACTCGGCGCTCACCTCGCCCCGCTCCTGCTTCTGTTGCAGGATCAGCCGCTGGCGTGCGCGGTCGACGATCTCCGGATGATGGTTGACGCCGAAGACCCGCGGCATGAACCCCTCTCGGTCACGGGCAAACTCGGCCATGGTGAGAGCGTTGCCGCGAGGTCCGCCCACCCCCAGCGTCTCGTAGCCGATCGGAATCGCTCCCTGTACGGTCCCGCCTCTGGGGATCAGGTCGTAGAGTCGGTTGTCCACGATCCGCAACCGGCGCGAAGGGGGCAGCTCCTCCGCGAAGCGGGCGAACCAGGGATGGCGTTCGGCCTCCGGGGTCAGCAGGTTCTCCAGAAGGCCGGTGCTCTTGCCGCCCTTCTCCGGCCCGCGCAGCACGGGTTCGGCGATTCCCGCCCAACGGCACATCACGCCAAACGTGTGGCAGACGCCGAGCAGGGCGGCTTCCGGCGAAGCCCGGATCTGGTCGAAGAGCCGGAGCATCGGTGCTTCCCAGGACGGATCCTCGTGGATGCCCTGACTGCCTTCGCCCCCGCCCTGGTTGCAGCGAGGATCGAGATGGCCGGGCCCGCCGGTGCCCACGTAGACCGCGAAGCGGTCCCCCGGAGCCTCGGGGATGCCGGCCTGGCGGCGGATGTCGAAGGAGATGGCGCGAACCTGAAGGCCGGCGTCTTCCAACAACGGGATCAGGTCGCAGCCGGCATCCAGGATGGCGTGAACCAGCGAGTCGTGTCCCAGGTTGGGCCAGCCGTGGTTCATGTCCAGGATCGCCACGTCGATGATGCGTTCCTCGGCCGGCGGCAGGTCGGCGGGCGTTTCCACCCGAACGTAACGGAACACGCCTTCGGGCCCCGAGGCAGGACAGTCCTCCCGGCAGAACTCGGTGCCGTGCTCGATCTTGTTGCGGCAGGCGATGGGCATGAGCCTGGCGGATCTCCTTGGCGACCGCCCCGAGGCGGCCGATCAGACAGCAAGTCTACCGGCCCTGTTCCGCTGCGTCCACCTCGCGGCCGCCGCTTCCGGGTGAAGCGTCCTTCCGAGCGCGGCCGGGGCTGCACCCAAACGAACGGAAACCACAGAGGCGCAGAGGCACAGAGAAGGAGACGAGGAACCGCCGGCTAGTAGTTCAGCGCGGCTCGATGAGGAAGGCCGGCACCTGACCGCCCCCGGAGGTGACGTTGGCCAGCGAGGTGCCCGACAAACGCGTGAGGAAGCCCTCCACTTCGCCCTCGAAGACGAAGGGATCGAGGTCGACCACCAGGTCGCGGAAGCGCAGCTCGGGCCCCAGCTCCGGAAAGGTCATCCGCAGCAGCTCCACCTTCTCCTGGACAACGTAGGACGAGCGCAGGGCCTCGGCCAGGGCGGATTCCCACTCGGAATCGCTCATCTCGGCCCCGATGAACACCCCCTTGCCGCCGTACTCATCGTTAGGCTTCATCACCAGCCGGGCCCGGTTCTCGCGGATGAACGCCGGCAGGTCGACGGTCCGGCCGTAGTGCTTCACCTTGGCCTCGCTCACCCGGCGGGTCCAGGGCACGTGGGCCCTGATGGCGGCCCGCTCTTCTTCAGTGAAGAGGCCCTCGAGCTCGTCGTCGGTCAAGACCGCAAAGATGGCCTTCTTGTGGATGGGCTTGCAGCGGAAGGGGTTGACCATCACGATGGCGCGCTCGCGGGCCGCCCGCAAGAAGGCCTGAAGCTCGCCGATCTTCTCCTGGAACTCGTTCACCAGCAGCCGCTTGTACACGATGTCGATGGCTTGATCCTGGTGCCGGAGGCGCCCTCCTTCATACGTCAGGTGCCGCGGGTCGCAGACCAGCGAAGGATAGCCGCGGGACTCGAAGAACTCCCGGAACAGATGGTGCTCGGTGCGGGTGGGGACCTCTTCGTAGTCCACCACCGCGATCACCGGCTTCTCGGCGCGCCCGCCCGCCTCGCGGTAGCAGGAGAGGAGCGTCTCCAGCATCCGCTCGCGGGCCCGGAAGCGCCGGAACGAATAGCGCTTCTGGAACTCCTTGACCAGGGGCAGGTCCAGGAAGATCTCGGTCAAGACCTCGGCGTAGCCAATGCCGGCGGGGGTCTCCGCGTTCAGCTCCACGAACTGATAGGCGCTCTTGGTGATGAAGGAGTCGAGTCGGGCGGTGGGCGAAGGCCGGCGATAGCCGGGGTCGATGGCGACCAGCTCTCGCTCCTCTGGGGTGAGGTCCACCCGGTCCCAGAGGTCTTGACCCAGCCGGTCCTGCACCTTCTCGATGGCCCTGAAGATGCAGCGACAGACGCCGCGGATCTCCTCGTAGATGGCCGGGGACACGAAGTGGGGCCGAGGAAAGGGGCAGAGCACGCGACCGCCGAAGGTCAGCTTGGCCTCCCGCATGCGATCGAGAAAGCGCGCCTCGATCTCCTGCGACAGCGCCTTCTCATCGCGCAGCAGCCGGTGGTACTCCTGGACGGCTTGGTCGGTCATGGGGTCCATGGCACGGGGATTCTACGTCACCACCCCAGGCGGCATCACTCGACCGACTCGAATCTCTCGACGCCCGGCCCCTGGCCTCTGCTAATATCGCCCCCTGATCGCCCCCTAGCGAGCACGAGGAGCCCTGTCATGGTCGAGTTGCGCGAACCCCTGGACAGCCTGATCGCACCCCACAGCCGCTTCACGGTGGGGACCGATTTCCCCCGGGCCAAGGAGATCCGCCTCTACGACACCACGCTGCGCGACGGCGAACAGACCCCCGGAGTGGCCTTTGCGCCGGAGCAAAAGTACGAGCTGGCGGGCCTGCTCTCGGATGCCGGCGTTCACATCATCGACATGGGCTTTCCCTCGGCGGCCCCCTCGGAACGGCGGGCCCTGGAGCTGATCCTGCGGGGCAAGCAGAAGGGCCGGATCCGTTCCGATCTGGAGATCCTGGTGATGTGCCGCTCGAACGCCAGGGACATCGACATCACGCTAGAGACCCTGCAAGAGATGGGAGCGAAACCCTCGGACGTGACGTTCTTCATTTTCACCTCGGGCTCCGACCTACACCTCAAGTACAAGATCGGCAAGACACTGCTCGCCCTGGAGGGACGGAAGCCCGAGGAGTGGCTGGATCTCCCCGTCTCCTTCTACCGTGAGGCCAACGTCAAGATGGCCTGCAAGGCCATCGAGCACGCGCGGAGTTGCGGCGTCACCGAGATCGAGTTCGGCGGCGAGGACGGCTCCCGCGCCGATGTCGCCTACCTGATCGAGCTGGCCGGCGCCTGCTACGCCGCCGGGGGCACCCGCTACTCCTTCCCGGACACGGTAGGCTTTTTCGCTCCCGAGGGCGTCGACTACTACATCCCCAAGCTGGTGGCGGCCTTTCCCGACAAGCCACTGGTCGTCCACTTCCACAACGACTTCGGCCTGGCCGCCTACAACACCGTGCGTGCCCTCCACCACGGCGCCACCATCCCCACCTGCACGGTGAACGGTCTCGGCGAACGGGCCGGCAACGCTCCCCTCCACACCACGGTGATGATCCTCAAAGACCTGTACGGGATCAGCATCCCCGGCTTCCGCTACGACATGCTGTGGGCGCTCCGGCGCAAGGTGGAGGAGTTCAGCGGGCTTCCGGTAGGCGCCACCGAGCCGATCATCGGCCACAACGTCTTCAGCCACGAGACCGGCATCCACACCGCGGGGCTCAGCATCCATCCGGCCATCTACCAGGTGGTGGAGCCGGAGTCGGTGGGCGGTCACCTGCGCTTCGTGTTCGGCAAGCACTCGGGGGCGGGGGCCATCGAAGCCGTCCTCCACCGCCATCGGGACGAACTGCAGGCCGAGGGGGTCGAGGTGACGCCGCGTTTGGTGCAGGTCCTGCTGCGCCTGGTCAAGGAAGTGCGGGAGAAGAAGGCCATCGTCTCCCAGCACCTGGATGGGGTGCGGCACTACTACGGCCATCTGGATCGTCTGGGCCTTACCGAGGAGGACCTGGTGGCCTACGCCCGGGTGCTTGGCCGTGAGCCTTTGGCCTGAGGGCGTCGATCCGACCGTGGCCTGACCTTGACGCCGCCCCAGCGAAGCGATGTTCCAAGCGCGCCGGCCGGCCGGCCGCTGTTCGACCTGCGCCTGCGCTGGAAGGCCGGGCAGGTGGCGCTGGGCCTGGCCGGGGTGCTGACCCTGGCGGCTCTCTTCCGGCCCCTGGCCCCCGGGGCCTCGCCCCGGCTGCGGCTGGTCCTGGCGCTGGCTCTGGGCCTGGGTGTCGTGGGCTCCGGCCTGCTGGCCAGCCTGAAGCACCGGGGCCGGGCCGAGCAGCTCGCACTCTACGCCTTCTTGGTTCTGTCGCTGGACGGCCTGGGCCAGATGCTGATTCCGCTAGGCTGGCCGATTTGGCCCCTGCTGGCGTTGCTGGTGGCCGCCGCCTCGGTGGCCGAGAGCCAGGGCGTGGCGCTGGGGGTGGCGGCGCTTGCCTTCTTGCTGACCGTCGCCGACGCGGCCACCACCTCCTTCGCCGCCTGGCGGCCGGCAGTGGCTGCCGGTCTTGGTTATGCGGCTCTGGTCCTTGCCATTCACCACGCGCTGAAGCTCGAGAAGCAGCGGCTGGCGAGCGGTCTGGCCGAGCTGGCGCGCCTGAAGCTCGGCATCGATCAGTTGGCCGAGGCGGAAGGCCCCCCGGCAGCCGGCGCGCCGGCTGCCTTGCAGCAGGTCTCGGAGGAAGGACGGCGGGCCCGCCAGGTGGACCGGGCTCAGGAGCTGGACACTGCGCTCCTGCGCATCGTCAAGGTAGCCCGGGCGGCGCTTTCCGCCCACGCGGTCGTCTACTTCGACGTTGACCGGGAGCGGGAGACCGCCCACCTCCGGGCCGGGGACGGCCCCGAGAGCCTGCTCAAGGACAGCGCCGTCCCCCTGACCAGCGATCCCTTCGCCTTCGTCCTGGAGCGGCGTCAGGCGTTTTACGCCACCGACTTCAAGCGGCTGCTCTGGTCGCTCCCCTACTATCGGGGCGAGGTCAAGGTGGGCTCGCTGCTGGCCGTCCCGGTGCGCACGGCCGAGGTGGTTTCCGGGGTCTTGCTGGCCGACCGCCTGGAGATCCAGGCCTTCGCCGGCGACCAACCGGCTCTGCTCGAGTCCTTCGCCGAGCTGGCCGGCGATGCCATCCTGGCAACCCGCGCCTCGCTGGGGCGGGAGGAGCTGGGCCAGGAGTTCAAGGCCGCCTACGAGGTGTCCAAACGTCTGGCGGCCATGGAGAACGCGGGGCCGGTGCGCAACCTGCTGCTGAAGTCGGCCCGGGATCTGGTGCCCTTCGAGGCCGGGGCGGTGGTGATGAAGGACTCTCGCGACACCCGCTACACCATCAGCGCCTCGGTGGCGGGCTGGGCCAAGGAGTTCAAGGGCCGGGAGGTCGGCCTGGTCGAGCGGACCTGGACCGCCTGGGTGCTGCGCAGCAGCGAGGAGGCCTTTCTGCTCGACCACTTGGCCGGCCACCAGGACCGGATGCCGGTGCTGGTCCTGGACGAGGGGAGCGGCCGGGCCGAATCCCTGCTCGCGGTGCCGCTCCGGGCTCGCAACAGAACGTTAGGGGCACTGATCTTGCTGGGCCGCCGGGGCACCTTTGCCGCCTCCACCGCCAGGGTCTTGGGCACCCTCGCCAACCAGGCGGCGGCCACCCTCTGCGTGATTCAGACCAAGGAGCGCCACAAGGAGCTGGCGGTGCGGGACGGCTTGACCGGTCTCTACAACCGCCGGGAGTTCAACCGCCTGCTGGAGCAGGCGATTGCCCGTGAGGAACGCCAGAAGGGCCGCTTCGCCCTGTTGCTGCTCGACATCGACCACTTCAAGAAGCTCAACGATACCTTCGGCCATCCCGCAGGGGACGCCGCCCTCAAGAGCACCGCTCACGCCTTCGAGGGGCGGCTGCGCAAGGGGGATCAGGCCGCGCGTTTCGGGGGCGAGGAGTTCGTCGCCATCCTGCCTGGAGCCGACGAGGCCGGAGCCCTCCACCTGGCCGACCGTATCCGGAGCGCGGTCCAGCAGTCCGAGTTGGTGTTCGAAGGAGCACGGCTCTCGGTCACCATCAGCCTGGGGGCGGCGGTGTGGCCCCAGGACGGTCAGGACGAGGAGACCCTGCTGGCGTCGGCGGATCGGGCCCTCTATGCCGCCAAGCAGGCCGGCCGCAATCGGGTGGTGGCGGCCTCCACCCTCCCCCCGCTTTCGCCCGCAGCCGCGGAGTGAGCACGGCCTTTACGCCGGGCTCCCGGAAGGCCACACTTGGCTCGGGGTCGCCGTGGAGCGCCTGAGAGTCGTGACCTACAACGTGCACCGCTGCAAGGGCGTGGACGCCCGCGTGCGCCCGGGACGCATCGTCGAGGTGCTCCGGGAGATCGGAGCCGATGTGGTCGCCCTGCAAGAGGTGCTGAGCATCGAGGGAGGCGCCAGCGAGAGAAACCAGGCCGGCTTTCTCTCCGACGAGCTGGGTCTCGAGGGCCACCTGGGGGAGAACCGGCGCTGGCGCGGCGGATCCTACGGCAACCTGATCCTCTCGCGTTTCCCCATGCGTCACGTCCAGAACTACAACCTCTCGGTGACCGGCTACGAGAGCCGGGGCTGTCTCCACGCTGACGTGCGCATCGGCCCCACGGTGCTTCACGTCTTCAACGCCCACCTGGGCACCGCCTATTTGGAGCGCCGCCAGCAGGGCCGGAGGTTGACCG
Organism: Vicinamibacteria bacterium; assembly: GCA_035286745.1. Classification (GTDB taxonomy): domain Bacteria; phylum Acidobacteriota; class Vicinamibacteria; order Fen-336; family Fen-336; genus DATECU01. The sequence continues at coordinate 8,660 of DATECU010000070.1, forward strand.
AGACCGGGATCCTGGCCAACCGCGCCCTCGAGGGGCCCCGCATCTTGCTCGGCGACTTCAACGAATGGGCCCCCGGTCTCACCACCCGGCTTCTGGGGGCGCACCTCAAGAGCGTGGACATCAAGAAGCACCTCAAGCGCTCGCGCACCTACCCGGGTCTGCTGCCTTTCCTTCATCTCGATCACATCTACTACGACGGCCTGGAGGTCATCGACGTGATGCTGCATCGGACCCGGACCGCGCTTCTGGCCTCGGACCACCTACCGCTGGTGGCGGATTTCGGATTGCCAGGGAGGGCGATCGGCGACCAGCGTTCAGGCGTCAGCCACGGACGGAGCGAGAGGTGAGGGGGCGGGGAACGCGCCGAGCGATCAGCAATCAGCTATGGACACGAACGGCCATCGACGATCCGCAGCAGACACGGATGAGAGGGAGGCCGGGGGGACCGACTCCCGCTTGCCGCCGTCTGCTGATTGATCGCTGGTTGCTTCCGTCTGCTAGCGACTTGGGCTGCCGTTTGCCGACTGTTGACCGCTGAGTCCTGACCGCTTCCGTCCAGCGATTCCAGCCGCCGTCTGCTGACTGCTGACTGCTGACTGCTCCCGTCTAGCGGTTGTCACCGCAGGCCGCGAAGGCCCGCTGGCCGGCCTCGGACCCCAGGAAGCTGGCGAAGGCGCGAGCGGCCGCCTGCTGCTTCGACCCGGACAAGACCACCGCCCGGACGTGAAGGGGTCTGATGTCCGTGGGAATGTGCTCGCCTCCACGGGCCAGCGAGAGGGGTAGCAAGGCGGTGGGGGCCGAGCCGGCTTCGGGATCCTCGCGGACCCGCTCGCGACCGGCAACCAGGCGCCGGGCCTCGTAGGCGGCTGGGTCCTTGGGCAGGGCAATCTCGACTCCCTGGGCCAGCGCTTGGTCCAGGCTTGCCACCCTCGACGGGTTGCCGGCCGGTACCCGCAGCACCCAGGGGACGCGCGCCACGTCGACATCGGAATCGAGAAAGGCCATCCCCGTCTCCAGGGCGCGAGTCACCTCGACGTCGGAGGCGACCAGCACGTCGGCCTCCCCCCCGCCGGCTCCAACGCGCACGCCCCGTGCGGCGTAGGATCGCGCGCTCGCTTCGACGCAGGAGGAGAAGAGAGGCGACGCCCGGACGATCAGCGGATGCTCGGCGGCGCCGGCGGCGCCACCGGCCAGGGCCAGGAGTAGCAGAATCCTGATGACGCTCACGAGGGACATCCTACCTCACGTGCCGGCTGGCTGCGATGCCGCGGGCGGCTTCCCCAGGCGCGACAGGAGGGCGAGCAGGGCGGCGACCAAGAAGAGCGCGGCGTCCAGGTAGTAGATGCCGCGCAGGCCGAGGGGAGACAGCGCGCCGGCCGCCAGCGGCGACACCGAGCCCCCGAAGAGCGCCGCGGCGGAGAAGAAGCCGAAGGCGGTGGTGCGCTCCAGGGCCGGCACCATGAGGCCCCCGATGGTGTAGCAGAGGGTGAGCGCACCCCCGGAGGCCAGACCCAAGGCGATGGCGAGCGCCAAGAGCGCTGCGTAGCTGGGCACCAGGGCCATGGGGAGGACGGTGGCGGTGCCCGCCGCCAGGCCCAGGATCAACAGCCGCCGCGGGGAGTAGCTTCGACTGGCCCGGCCCAGCAGCGTGGCGGACAAGGCGGCTGCCATGGAGTAGCCGGAGATCAGAATGCCGGTCCGGGTGGCGAGGCTGCTCTCTCCGACCCCCAGCGCCTGCACGTGCAAGGGCAGGATCGGCGTGAAGGAGCGCCCCACGAAGTTCACCAGGAACAGCACCAGCAGCAGCAGGGGCACGCCGGTGAGGCGCAGGGTTGCAGTGAAGGGCGGCCGAGGCGGGTCGCCGTCGGCGGACGGCCGCCGCGGTGCCTCCTGGTAGTAGGCCAGCAACAGGACCAGGGCGAGGGCGCACAGACCCGCGGTCGCCACAAAGGTCCAGCGGATGCCGACAATGTCGGCCAGCACGCCGCCCGCCAAGGGCCCGATGGCCGCGGAGAGGATCTGAGCAGCCTGAACTTGGCCCACCGCCTTGCCGGTCTGGTCGCGCGGCGCCAGCGAGGTGGCCATGGCGAGGCCCAAGGGCCCGATGCCCCCGAAGAGGCCGACACCGATGCGCAGGGCCAGGAGCTGAGGGACGCTGGTCACCAGAGCCGACAGCAGCAGCAGCACGACATAGGAGCCGAGGGCCCGCATGGCCATCGGTTTCTGGCCGTGACGATCGGCCAGTCGGCCCCAAACCGGCGCCAGCAAGCCGGCAAGGAGGGGCGCCACTCCGATAAGGGCGCCCGACCACAAGGCCACCGCCTGCTGGTTCTGGACCCCGAGCTGCCGCACGTAGAGGGGCAGGAAGGGGATCACGAAGGCGAAGCCGGTGAACACCACGAAGACCGTGGTCACCATCACGGCCTGGTTCCGGCGCCAGGGTTCGGAGGGCAGCAGGCGGCGTATCACGCGAGGAGATGGACTTCGCCCGTCGCCAAGCCCTCCTGGATCCCCAGACGCAGGCGGCACGCGCCCCGGGAACCAAGATCGCGGGCTGCCTGGAGCGCGTTGCCGTGAAGTCGGATTCCCGGCGGGGACCCCAGGAAAACCTCCACGTCCCGCCAGAAGACGCCCCGGCTCCAACCGGTGCCGATGGCCTTGCTGGCGGCTTCCTTGCCGGCGATGGCTAGAGCCACCGCTTGGCTCCGCTCGGGCCCGGGAGGCGGTAGGCGGGCAACCTCCTGGGCGCTCAAGATCTTGGCCAACAGGCGCTCACCCCACTGGTCGAGCGAACGGCTGACCCGCTGAAGCTCCACCAGATCGATTCCCAGGCCCACCACCACGCGCCCGCCTCCTCTTGCGCTGCCTCCCGACCATAGCACACGGGGCGTGAAAGGGCTTAGAATCACGTCAGGCAGGCTCTTGGAAACCATCGGCAAGTATCAGATCCAGCGGGTGCTCGGCCGCGGGGGGATGGGCACCGTCTACCAGGCCCTGGATCCGGTGATCCAGCGGACGGTGGCCTTGAAGACGATGGCCCCAGGCCTGGCCGATGCACCAGACCTCCGCGAGCGCTTCCTGCGCGAGGCCCAGGCCGCCGGGGGGCTGAAGCACCGGAACATCGTGACCGTGTACGACCTGGGAGAGGACAAGGGCCGGCCCTTCATCGCCATGGAGTTCATCGAGGGCACCGACCTCGAGAAGATCATCCAGAACCGGCGGCCGCTTCCCCTGGAGTGGAAGCTCAACGTGCTGGCCCAGATCTGCGACGGACTTGCCTACGCCCACCGCGCCGGGATCGTGCACCGTGACGTGAAGCCCGCCAACGTGCGAGTGACCGCCGAGGGCGAGGTCAAGATCATGGACTTCGGGATCGCCCACTTGCAGTCGTCGACCATGACGCGGAGCGGTCTGGTGCTGGGCACCGTCCACTACATGGCCCCGGAGCAGGTGGAGGGGCACAAAGTCGATCACCGCGCCGACATCTTCTCGGTAGGTGCCATCGCCTACGAGCTGATCGCCTACCGGCGCCCCTTCGACGGCGACAGCATCACCGGCGTCATGTACAGGATCATCCACGAGCCGCCCGACCCGCGGGGGCTGCCCGAGAGCGAGTGCGCTCCCTCCCTGCGCCGGGTGGTGATGAAGGCTCTGGAGAAGCGCCTGGAAGCCCGCTATCAGTCCCTGGACGAGATGCACGCCGACATCCAGGGCCTGCTGCGTTCGGCGACCCCGGTACCGGCTCCGGCCCGGGCGCCGAGCCCGGAGTCGAACCCGGGCTTCGCCACCGTGGCCTTCGCGGTGGAGAAGAAGCCGACGGCGGCCGCTCAGCCGGTGAGCTGGGTGGAGCAGGGCGTGGCGGCCCTCAAGGCGGGCGACTGCGCGGAGGCGTTGCGCTGCGCCCAGCAGGCTCTGGCGGCGCGCGGCGACGATGCCGCTGCCCGCGCCCTGGAGCGAGAGGCCGAGGCCGAGAGCCTGCGGCGGAGAGTGGAGAGCGAGATGGGGGAGATCCGGGCGGAAGCGGAACGGGCGCGGAGCGAGGGTCAGTTGCAGAAGGCGCTCGGGCTCTGGCGGCGACTGCTGGAGGTGAGCCCGGACGATGCAGACGCCCGCCAAGCCGCCGCCGAGATCCAGAAGAGCATCCAGGAGCGGGAGCTGGAGCAGCTCTCCTCGATGGCCCTTTCCTACGCAGCCGATGGGGACATGGAGCTGGCCCTCAAGATCGCCGGCAAGATCGAGAGGCTGGCTCCGGGCAGCCCCAAGGCCGCCGATCTCAAGGCCTACCTCGAGGAGGAGTCGACGCGGCGCCAGGCTGACGCTCTCACCTCCACCGCCCAGGAACACCTGGCCATGGGCAACCTGGAGGAGGCGCGGGCGGCGGCCGCCGAAGCCCTGGCCGTGCGCCCAACGCATGGCATCGCCCGCGAGATCCACGACCGGGCCTCGAGTATCCTGGCGGTCAAGACGGTCCGGGTGAGGGCGGCCGAGGTCTTCACCTCCGAGGTCGAGGAGCCGGTTTCCCAACCACCGTCGCCCTTTCCCCCGGGGCCCCAGGCTGCGCCGCCTCTTCCGCCAGTCAGGGCGCTCCCTGAGCCGCCAGCTGCGGCCACGCCTCGACCCGCGCCACCTCCCCCCGCCGCCGTGAAGGCGCCTCCGGCTGCGGCTCAGAAGGCGAGCCCCACCCCGCCGGCCCGGGTGCCCGCGCCCTCACCGCTGGCGCCCAAGCCCAAACCGGTGGTGACGGCCCGCCCGGCCTTGCCTTCACCTGCGGCGGAGCCCGCCGCCGCCCCATCCCCTCCGCCATCGGCGCCCTCCGTCCCCAACCCGGCGAGCGCCGGTGCGCCCGTCGCGGCGCCGGCCCCGGTCGCGACCCCGGCGACACCCGAGCCAGCCCAGCTCACCCCGTTGCCCGAAGGGCCGCCAAGCGATCCCAAGGCGGTTGAGCTGCTGGACGCCGCCCGGCGGTTGCTGCGGGAACGGTCGTCGCTGAAGGCGCTGCCCCTGCTCGAGGAGGCGGCCCAGGTGGAGCCCGGTCACCAGGGCATCGAGCGGCTGCTGACGCTGACCCGGATCGAGGCCAGGAAGGCCGAGGTGGAGTCGTTGACCACGGCCGCCCTCAACCACTTCCTGCAGAACAACTACGGCAAGGCCAGAAAGGCCGTGGACAAGGCTCTCGCCCTGCAACCGGAGAACAAGAAGGCGAAGGAGCTGTTGAAGATCCTGGGCACTCTGAGTTAGGGGCACCAGAAAGGCGAGGAGGCGATATGCGCGTCCTGTGGAGCGTGGGTATTCTGACCGTGACACTGGCTCTGCTGCCGGCACCCGCACCAGCCCAGAGCCTGGGCGAGGCGGCCGCTCGGGAGAAGGAGCGCCGCGAGAAGGAGGGGAAGAAGCCCCCGGCCAAGAGCTTCACCGACAACGACCTGGGGACTCGGGCTGGCTCGGGCACGGTGTCTCAACCAGGCTCCCCGGGGGGGTCGACGGCGCCTTCGAGCACCGAAGCCAGCCCCGCTCCTGGCCAAGAGGGCGAGACGAAGGAGGAAGGTGGGGCGGGAGCCAGGCCAGCGAAGACCGAAGAAGAGATTCGAGCCGAGAGGGAGAAGGCCTGGCAGGCGAGACGTCAGGCGGCCCAGGAACAAATCAACAAACTCACCGATTCCATCAAGATGCTCGAGACGCGCCTAGACGACCCCATGGTGTCCTTCAATTCGCACCCAAGGATCCGGGCCCAACTCGAGACCGCCAAGCAGAGTCGGCTGGAGGCGCTGGAGGCCCTTGACAAGCTCGACGCAGAAGGGCGGGAGATGGGCTTCCGTCCTCAGTGAAGTCCTGCGTGAAGCCTCGCTGCCCTACGGCTGGCGCAATCGCACCAGGAGGCCCCGATCGCCGTTGACCTCCACGCGCCGCGGAGGGGTAGGGGTCTCGATGGTGAAGGTCCCGCCGCCGGGGTCGAGGGAGACGGCTCGCAACTCGATCCCGGCCTCGTGAAGCACGCCGATCAGCAGCGGCACCGGTCCCGGCAGATCCGAAGCCTCGACCGTCACTACGGCTCGCGGTCTGGGATTGGTGTCGAGCTTCTGACGGACCGTGAGTTGTGGCAAGGCCGTGTCGTGGATCCAGGCCTGGAAGTACCGCCGGAGGTCCCGGCCGGAGGCGGTCGAAAGCGCCTGCTGCAGCTCTTCGCCGCCCGCCTTCCCAAAGCGGTGTGCCGACTGGAACTCGCGGAGAGCCTTGCCAAACGCCTCCGCACCCACGATCCCGCGCAGCATGTGCAGCACCAGGGCTCCCTTGTTGTAGACGATGGCCCGATAGACCTGGGGATCGCCCTTGATGTGGCCCAGGCGATGGCCGAGGTGGATGGGCCCCTGGTCGGACGCCGCCAGCGCCCAGCGGCCGAGCCGGGCCAGGACGCCGCGAAAGGCTGCCTCTCCGAGGCTGTGACGCGTCCACAGGGCGGCCGCATACTGGGCCATGCCCTCGGCCAGCCAACGCTCGTGGTAGTTCCGGCCAGCCACCCCGTGGCCCCACCACTGGTGCGCCAGCTCGTGAGCCAGGAAGAAGCCCGGGATGTCGCTGAAAGAGGCCGGATCGTCCTTGAGGCCGCCGCGCAGGAGCAAGGGCCGCTGGGCCAGCACGATCATGCCGGGGGGACTGTGGCCCCCCGGGGCCCGACCCTCGATCATGACCAGGCGTAGGGAATCGTAAGGATAGGGACCGAACTCGCTCTCGAAGTAGCGGAGGATCTCCAGAGCCTTCTGGATCTGGCGCGCCGACTCGGCGCGGGCCCGGGGCACGCCAAACGATTCCATGCGCAGCGAGCCCGCTTCCCGGCTGAGCGATTCCTGGAGTCGGCCCACCACCGCCGTGATGTACTTGCCCGGCCGTGACTGCTGGTACTCGAACACGCTGCGGCCGTCGTCGGCGCGGGTTGTGGTCCGGGTTCCGCCGGTCAGAGCGGCCAAGCCGGCAGGAACCTCGAACCGGATCTTGGCTGTCGCGTAGTCGTCGCTGGTGCCCTGGGGATACCAGGCGGTCTTGTTGCTGTAGACGAGCGCCTCTTCGAGGGGGATCTCTTCCCCTTCGCCGCCCGCGACATAGGGCGGTGCCGGTTGGCCCACCTGCAACGTCTCTTGCTCAATGACGTCCGGGGTGTGAACGCCGCGGTAGCGCACGGTGAGTTCCATTTCCCCGGTCCGTCCGGTCAAGGCGCCCAGGGAAACCACCAGGCTGTCCTGGCCCCGCACCCGGAAGAACAGGTGCTCGCCGCCTTCCGGGGAGAAGACCGACTGGACGGCGAAGGCATCGTCCAAACGCAGGCGGATGGTCGAGCCGCCGGAGAGTAGACGCAGCCGTAAGGTGTCGGTGCCCTCGAGGAAGTGCCGGTTGGGCTCGAAGCGCACCCTCAGATCGTGGTCCACGATGTCGATGGCACGCCCCTCATCCTCGCTGTAGGCCGTCTCGGCGCCCGCCTTGGGGTAGAGGCAGATCTGCCGCCGCTTGGCGCGATCGAAGAGGCTCACCGCCTCCGGCTCGCCGGTCGCCAGGGAGTAGGTGAGGGTTCCGCGGCGTGTGGTCTTGAAAGTCACCGCCGCGTCCCCCAGCGAGGGGAAGAGCCACCACGGCGAGCGGGGCAGGGCGGCATCGATCAAGAACGATCGCTCCGCGTGCTCGTCGTAGAACTTCCGGGCCTGGACGAAGCGCCGGCTGCTCTCTGGGTCGGGCGTGAAGCGGGCGGGATCGAGCACCCGGTGCAGGTCGCCGGGGTGGATGCGAACGAAGACCCGCGAAACCGTCTCCCGGAGCTCGGGCGCACCGCTGAACTGGCGGAGCTGCTCCTGCTCGGCGACCGGGCGGGGCTTCATCCGCACCGTGCCCTCGCCCACAAAGACCAGGGCCGTCGGCCCCAGCGATTCCGGAGAGGTGAACAAGGTTCCGCGGACGAAGCGGAGCTCAAAGTCCTCGAAGCGCAGGGTCAGGCCGTCGGCCTTGAAACCGTTTGAGTCCAAGGACAAGTGGACGAGGCCCTCGATCACGCCTAGCGTATCCCGTCGGGTCGCCAGCCACCCGCCGGGTGTCCGCTCGAGAACCAGGCGCCATTGCTCGACACGGCCCCGGGGCTCGTTGACCGAGAAGGCCTGAGCGTTCACCGACAGACGGGTTGCCCCCGGCGGGATGACGTCCGGTCGCTGGATGGTGAGCTGCCCACCCTCGGCCGTCAGATGGCTGGAGGCGGCCAGCGACTCGCTCTCTCGGGCCTCGGGGGAAGCAAACGACCAAAGCCCCAGATAGGCGCTGAGGTCCTTCGCGTTCCAGGCCCGCTCCAACTGATCGACAAGAGAAGCGGGGTGCTGGGGCACCACGGTCAGCTCCTGGGCCGGGGCCAGGAGGGCGCACAGTCCCAAGCCTGCGCCGAGCAGCGGTCTCAAGCGCGGGCCTCGGGTTGTCGGCCCAGGTGAAGCCGCGGCAACCGCACCGAGAACACGCTGCCCCGGCCGGGCCTGCTTTCGACCTCGACCGCCCCCCGGTGCAGCCTCACGATCTCCTTTACGAGGTAGAGCCCCACCCCGGTTCCCCCCTGGCGGCGCGTCAGCCCGCCATCCACCATGTAGAACTTCTCGAAGATGCGGGGTACGTGTTCGGCGGCGATCCCGATCCCGCCGTCCTCCACGTCCAGGCGCACCTCCTCGCCTCGGGCGCGGCCGCGCAGCACCACCCGACCCCCCGGAGGGCTGTACTTCACCGCGTTGTCCAGGAGTTTCTTCACCGCCTGATGCAGCAAGCCCTCGTCCCCCTCCAGGGGGAGCCGCTCCTCGGGGAAGTCGAAGTCGAGGAGCACGCCCTTCTTGGCCGCCACGCGTCCCAGGGCCTCCGCCGAGGCCAGCGCCAACTGCCCCAGGTCGAGACTCTGGATCTTGAGATTGCGGTCGGCATCGCCCTGCTCGATCCGCGTCACCTCGATCAGGGTGTCCACCAGATCGATCACCCGGTCGCCGCTCTCCAGGATCACCCGCATGATCTCCTGGAACGAAGCCGGCTCGGGCGTCCCCTCCAGCAGGAACTCCGCATAACCCTTGATCACGGTGAGCGGGGTGCGGAACTCGTGGCTCACGTTGCGCAGGTACTCGCGGCGCAGCCGGTCCAGCTCCTCCAGGCGCTGGTTGGCCTGCTCCAGCTGCCCCAGGTGGAAGCGGGTGGCCTCGAACAGGCGCGCGTTCTCGATCGCCACCGCGGCCGCCCCGGCGAAGGCGGCCATCAGGTCGCGCTCCTCGGGGCGGAAGCGTCGGGTCTCCTTGGTCACCACCTCCAGGGTCCCCAGCACCTCCTCGCCGCGCTTCAGAGGCACGCAGAGATAGGACCGGTAGCCGTAGCGCTCGGCCAGGCTGGCGAACCCCAGACGCGGATCGGTGCTCATGTCGGTGAGCATCAGCGGTTGCCCGTTCGCAGCCACCCAGCCGGTCACGCTGTCGCCGAGGCGGAGCGTCTGGAAGGCGCTCACGATCTCCGGCTCCAGGCCCTGCTGGGCGCCGAAGACCAGAGTGTCTCCCGACCGTAGCAGCAGCAGGCAGTAGTGGGTGCCCAGGATGCGGTTCACGCTGCCGACGACCAAGGGCAGCAGTGTGTCCAGGTCCAGACGCGCCACGATGGCGCGCCCGATCTCGAACAGGGACTGGGATTCCCGGCCGCGCCGCTTGACGGTCTCCAGCAGCCGGGCGTTGTCCAATGCGATTGCCATCTGCCGGGCCACCGGTTCCAAGACCGCCAGGTCCCAGGCCGAGAAGGGCTGGCTGACCAGGCGACCCAGGTTCAGGGAGCCGATCACCCGCTGCTTGGAGCGGAGGGGGATGGCGGCCAGCGAACGAATGCCCGGCCCCTCCAGCACCTCGTTCAGCCGATCCGGCGCCGGGCCGTCGCCCTCGCACCAGGAGACCGGCCGGCTGAGGGCCCAGGCCACCTCGGAAGCCGCGAAGGGGGCGAGCCGGCGAGGGGCGGTGGGGCCCACCCCCAGAAGCTCCACTGTCCCCTCATCCAGCAGCGCCAGCGTGAGCCGATCGCAGGGCACCAAACGTCTGGCCTCTTCGGCGGCCACCGTGAAGATGTCCTCGATGGTGAGGCTCATGTTCACGGCGTTGGCGATCTCGTTCAGGGCCGCCAGGCGCTCGGCGTGCGCCTTCAGGTCGTCTTCCATCTGGCGCTCGCGGGAGATGTCGCGGATGGTGGCGATCACCGAGCGGCGCCCCTCGAACTCCACCGAGCCCGCGCGCACGTTGGCCAGCAGGGTCGTGCTTTCGGGACCCAGCAGGCGCACCTCCAGGCCGCCCAGCACGCCCTGGCTCTCTTGCCAGCGGGCGTAGGCCTTGTGCAGCCGTTTCCGGTCCTCCTCCGCGGCCAGGCTCAGGAAGCTCCGGCCCACGATCTCCTCCCCAGGTCGTCCCACGCGCTCCGCGAAGAGCTGGTTGACGTAGGCGACCCGCCCATCGTCCTGGATGATCACCACTCCATCCTGGATGCGCTCCAGCAGGCGACGATAGCGCTGCTCGCTGTCCCGCAACTGGCTGAGTGTCGCTTCTTGCTCCCGCTGCGCGGCCTCCTGCCTGGCGATCGTCTCCGTCAAGCGCAAGTTGGCTTCCTGGAGCTCCCGGTTCGCCTCCGTCAGGCGGCGCTGAACCTTGTGCAGGTGCGAGCTGGTCACACCGCCCATGAAGGCACAGAAGAGGATGGCCAAGGGGTGCAGAGTCAGCAGGGGGTTGCTTCCCTGCAACGCCAGGATGCCGGCGATGGCGGCATCCAGGGCACCGAGCGCCATGGCATAGCGGAGACCGCCCCGCACCGAGACCGCCACCACGTGCGGGTAGAGGAGCAGCCAGACCGGGCTCGAGAGGCCCCCCGAGTAGGCGGCCCCGACCCCGATGGCGAGGGCGTCGGCCAGGTCGTGGCTGATCTTCACTGCTCGCCGATGCGGCCCGCCCAGCAGAAGGGGGCGGGTGGCCAGGAAGTTGAAGGCCAGATAGACCAGAGCCACCGTGAGGCAGGGAATGGGGTGGGTCCCCGGGTGGTCCCAGAGGTAGAAGAGGGCGAGCAGACCGAAGGCGACGGAGAGCCATCGCGTCAGCGCCGTCACCAGTTGGCGGTGGCGGTGAAGCTCGACGTCCTTGATCTTGAAGGCGCCCGAGTTCATGGGCTCGTCTCGTTCGCGCCCAAGTAGACCACACGCCGCCGTGGGCTCCAAGCGACCGGGGCTCCCGTGGCTCCCGTTCCTGCACGCGCACGACGCTGGTGCGCCCCTCGCAGGTGAGGTCGCTCTCGCGCGCCGCGCGGCCCGCCACCGATTGGCCGGTCGCGAATGCGGCCGTCGTCGGAATCGGTGTATAACCGCCCCTGATGAAACTCCTTCGGTCACTGGCGGCCGGTGGGCCGTCGGACACCGTGCGTGTCGCCTTCACGGTGATCGTGCTCTTTGTGCTCTGGCGTGGGATGCTCTTCGCGTTCGACTTCGTCGGCACCACCATGACCACACAGCGCAGACCCAACCCGAACAAGGACTACCAGGCGTTCAAGGACAACTGGTTCTGGGATGGTTGGGCGCGGTGGGACGCCGGCTGGTACAAGCGGATCGTGGACAGGGGCTACTACTTCGAGGGAGGGCAGAGCAACGTCGCCTTCTTCCCGCTCTACCCCCTGGTGACGAAGGCGGTGGCCAAGGTCGTGAGGAACCCCTGGGCCGCGGGGCTCTTGGTCTCGAACGCCTCGCTGCTGCTCGCCCTGTTCTTCTTGAATGGGATCGCGCGGATGTACTTCGACCAGGAGGGAGCGCAGCGCTCGCTCGTCTACCTGCTCGTCTTTCCCACCTCGTTCTTCTTCTCGGCCTACTACTCCGAAGCGCTCTTTCTGCTGACGACCGCGACGTCGTTCTACTTCTACTTGAAGGCGAGGTACTTCTGGTGTGGGCGCTTTGGGCTCCTCGCAACCATGACCCGGCCGACGGGAGTGGCGCTCTTCATCGCCTTCCTCCTGGGCTACCTCTGGAACAAGCGGGCGAGACCCTCGCAGATGAACGCCCGCATCCTCTGGATCCTCCTCATCCCTTGCGGGCTCCTGGTCTTCATGGCGATCCTGTGGGCCCAGGTCGGCGACCCCATGGCGTTCGTGAAGGGACAGGAGGGCTGGGGCCGGTCGTTCACCTTCCCCCTCAGGACGCTCCTCGACGAGTACGCGCACATCGACTTCTCGTTCCCGCGCGACCTGGGCAACACCGACATCCTCATGTCGTTGATCACCTCGCTCCTCTTCCTCGTCCTCCCGCTCCTCTTGCTGGGGCGGTGCGATGTCTCGCTCATCCTGTACTCGCTGTTGCTCGTGCTCATGCCGCTCTCGACCGGTCGCGTCCTCTCCATGATGCGGTTCGAGGTCGTCGCCTTCCCCGCGTTCTTCGCCCTCGCCCTCCTGGGGAAGAGGCAGTTCGCGGATCGCCTCATCGTGTCGACGCTCGCGATCTTCCTCGGGCTCTACAATCTTCTCTTCTTCAACTGGTACTGGGCCGGGTGACCGGCGTCTTTGGGCGGACCAAGCCGGGGGACGGCTCCTGTAGACTTGACCAATGAGCGTCTTCGATCGTCGGCGTTTGCCCCCCTCGGTCTTCAAGCTCGACGTCGAACGGATGCGGCAGGGCTGGTACTCCGACAAGTACTTCATCAACATAGCTGAGACCCTGGCCCAGCTCGCGGCTCAGGGCTATCGCTTCGGGGGCAAGGCTCCCGACCTCTCAGATCTCGAGCTCGACCTGGCCGGTGTCGACGTGGGCGGCATCGAGGTGGAGATGCAGTGGTTCCCCCGCCGGCAACCCTCGTGCCTGGTGGTGGGGGTCGACAAGGCTCTGGCCATCCTGCGCGAGTGCACCGGCCACTTCGACCAGAGCGGGCGCTTCATCAACACCTTCGAGCAGATGGAGGTGTGGGCGGTCCAGGACGGCAGCGAGGCTGCGTTCGACGGCGACCCGCTGAACGTCACCCCGGTGATGAAGGTCCGGGGCCGCTACCGCGACTTCGCCATCCTGGAAACGCCGACCCTGGGCGCTCTGACCCGAGGCAGCCGGGTGGCCACCAGCGTCTACGAGGTGATGAAGGCCGCTCGCGGCAAGCAGGTGCTGTTCTTCCCGGCCCGCTTCGACGCTCACGAGGTGCAGGCTGCTGATGGGTACGCCTACCAGATCGCGGTCCAGCTCTTCAACCAGAACTACGGCAAGAGCCTCTCCGCCTACGTGTCGACCGACGCCCAGGGGGACTGGTGGGGCGGCGCCGGAGGCGGCACCGTGGCCCACGCCGCCATTGCTTGCTTCCTGGGCGACACCGCCGAGGCCACCATGGCCTTCGCTGCCACCCGCCCCCCCGAGATCCCGCGCATTGCTCTGGTCGACTTCCGGAACGACTGCGTCGGCACCTCGCTCGAGGTCATCCGCACCCTGTTTCGCCGCTACCTCGCGCTGGTCCGAGAAGGCCGGCCCGAGGAAGCCAGGAAGTACAAGCTCTTTGGAGTCCGTCCCGACACCTCGTCGAACCTGCGCGACATCTCGGTCCCACCGCTCGGCGACCGTCGATTGGACTGCGGCGTCAACCCGCGCCTGGTCTTCGCCATGCGCGAGGCGATCGACCGCGAGTGGCAGAGCTGGGGCCTCGATGGCGAAGAGGCCCGGCTGGCCGAGCGCTACTGCAAGGAGGTGAAGATCGCCGTCACTGGCGGCTTCACCGCCGAACGGATCCGGCAGTTCGAGGCCCTG
>DATECU010000071.1:0-3733 GCA_035286745.1 Vicinamibacteria bacterium
CGGCGACGAGGGTGTACATGATGGCGAAACCGATCCCGTTCCACAGGTGGTAGGCCCAGCCGACGGCGAGGGCGGTGGGCGAAGTGAGCGGCTGTCCGGTGATCAGCATCCCGAAGATCGGATGGGTGCGAAACGGATCGAAGCCGATGGCCCCGCTCGCCCGCAGCGCCAGCCGGGCGATGTCGTAGGCGCCGGTGGCGGCCAGGCCGGCACCGGCGCCGATTAGCAGTCGGTTGAGGAACAGCGCCTCTTCGATTCGGCGCGCGTAGATCCCGACCAGCACCAGCAGCACCAGCGAGGGCGGCCCGAGGACGTCGATGACGAAGTACATCGGCAGCCAGCCGGCGGCATGCAGGAGGATGGCCAGCCCGGAGACGGAGGCGCAGGCGACCCCGATCAGCGTGAGTGCCGGCCGGCGGGGCACCTGCAGCAGCGCGGCACGCATCATCCGCCGCCCTTCTTCCGCATCCGGCCGAGCAGAAACGTGGAAGCGAAGGCCACTCCAGCGCTGCCCAGGCAGGTCAGCCAGGTCATGGCGGCGGTGTTGAACGCGTCCGGCTCTCTGCCCAGAACCTCGCGAAACACGAAGTTCAGAGCGGGGTAGAACACCGGGAAGACGAACGGCAGGGCCCGGGCCAGCACAAGACCGAAGACCACCGCGCCGACGAAGCCGGCGATCTGGCCGCAGGTCGGGCGCAGCCCGAGCCCCCGGAGAGAGTCCAGCAGCGAGGAGGGCTTGGCGGCCGAGGCGGGGGAGGCGGCGACGGGTGAGTCCAAGGAGGCCGCGGAAGGGGAGGCCGATGGCGCGACGGGCGGGCGCGGCTGCGCGGATGGAACCTGGTGTGGCTGCGGCTGAGCAGAAAGGACTCCGGGCGGCCGCGCCAGCTCGGTCTTCGCGGGAGCGGGCTCACGGGAGGCGTGCAGCGCTGCCCCGCAGTTCAAGCAGTACTTGGCGTTATCTGGATTGGAGTGCCCGCACCGGTGGCAAGCTGCCATCGCCCCGCCTGCACGCGAAGTCGCGGCTCACTCAAGAGTATCGGAATTGTCCAAATTGGGCAAGCAGAAGGCGGTGATGCTCAGCCCGGATGGCGAGGCGCACAGCCCCGAGGGTTGGCTCAGGGCGCAATGACCTCGATCTCCCTCCAGCCAATCCAGGACGGGCTGAGCCGGGTCACCACGCGGACGTAGCGGATGTCCGAGACCGGCGCCTCCGGCTTGAACTCCAGGGCTTGCAGGTCGGCGGTCCAGCCCTCGAAGGTGTGCAGCAGGTAGAGCTGGTCGGGAACGCTGCCCACCCAGACCTGATGGCGGGTGTCTCCCGGCGGGGATTGGGAGATCAGCAGCCGGATGAGACGGACCGTCGAAGGCTGGCCCAGGTCGACTTCGATCCATTGCGGCGCGAAGTCGCCGGCCCCCCACCAATCGTTCCCCGAGCCGTCGACCGCGCTCTGGGGTGGGTTCGCCGGGAGAGAGCGGGAAGCGCGCACGGGCCTCCCCAGGGCGATATTGTTCTCCAGGAAGGCGAACTCACCCGGCCGGCACGGATCGGGGCGATTGGCCGGCGCCAGGACCTGGTTTATCTGGCCCTGGTCGCTCAGTGCGTTGTAGAAGTCGGTCTGCTCGTCCGAGTCCCAGGTCCAGACCAGCCAGCCGTCGAAACCGAACTCGCAGGAGGCGACCTGCCAGTCGTGCAGCGCGCCGGCCGTGGCGGCAGCGGAGGTGTAGGTCGAGCGGGAGGCGCCGAACTCGCCCATGATGATCGGCTTGGCTTGCATGCCGGCCATGCCGAAATTCTCCACCAGCCGGTCCAGGCCATAGCCCCCGGGGTAGGGGTGCAGGTCGATGAAATCGAGCGTGGACTCCCAAATGGCTACGTCGGTGCGGATGTAGCGCGGCGCACTGGGCCATGGGTTGGGCTGGTCCGGCGGAAAGAACCCCACCGTCACCAGCGCGGTGGGGTCACGTTCCCGGATGGCGGCCCGGATCTGGTCGATCCACAGCACCAGGTTTTCATCCATCATGCGCTGCCGGTCCTCTGCGGAGGCCATATCGTAGGTCAGGCCGTCCGCCGTGTCTACCATCCCCGCGGTTAAGCTTAATGGCGGGGCGTTGGCCTCGAAGAATAGCTCATTGCGCAGCGCGTAGGCAAAGATGGCGTCCAGCGGCGCGTCCTGCGCCAACAGCGCCTCGATGAGATCCTGCCAGAACTCCTGGCCGACCAGGATGCCGCCACCTCTCAGGTAGCTGGTGTTGGCGCCACCGAAGTCCTGGCTCCAGGTGGTGTCCAGCAGGTCGATGTAGTAGGTCGTGGCCGGCTCGGCGTCCGTGGTCAGGATCACGAAGATGTCGCTGGCCTTCGCCTTGCGCAGGAAGTCGACCACGTTGGCGACGTAGGCGTGGGCGAGGCCCCCGGCGGGGTCGCCGATGCACACCGGCAGGCAATTGCCCTGAACGAACACCCGCACCACGTTGTAGCCGTCGGCGTGCATGCGGTGCAGCGCCTGCTCGGCGCGCGCCGGGTCGTACAGGCCCACGTTGAAGGTGGAGTGATAGAAGAACGTCTCTCCGGAAGCAGACTGCTGGTCCGCCAGGCGGATGTAGTTGTTGCCACGCGGGACGAACCTCTCCCCGGTCTCGCGGTCGTAGAACTCACCCACGCCCTCCACGACCCGCACGCCGATGCGGTGTACCGGAGGCGGCTCAGGGGCCGGCGTGCTGGTAGGCTCGACCGGCGCTGCGGTGGGCGTCTCCGTTGGCGCAGGAGTCGGCGCAGCCTCGGGGGCGCGGTCGCACGCGGCCATCGAAAGCAAGGACAGTGCCGCCGCAGCCAGCGGCATTCGGAAGCTCTTCTTGTTCATGATGACCCCATCACGGTATGAGCCGCGGCTCAAGGGTCTGCCAGGTCTGGCCGCCGTCGCTGGTCTTGACCAGTGCAAACACGGCGTCAAAGTTATAGCAGAGCGTTTCCGTGCAGGCCACCGCCCATCCCCTCTGGGCGTCCACGAAGCTGAATTCGACGTCCATCCACCCTGTGCGCTTGAGCAGCGTCCAGCTCTGCCCGCCATCGGTCGTCTGGTACAGGCGCCCCTGACGATCGTCCCAGTCCAGCACGAACAGCCACCCGACGGTCGGGTTGATGAACTGTATGTCCGCGTACAGCCCCGCCGGCATGGGGCTGATAATCCAGGTCTTGCCCTGGTTGGCCGAGGAGTACATCCAGCTCTTGGTTTCGCAGGTGAGGGCCGCCTTCCAGATGGCGGTTGAGGAGTAGACCGGGGAGATGAACGTGCAGTTGCCCCCGCCGCCCAGGTAGTTCCCCTCATATTCGGTCTCAACCGTGAACGTTTCGGCCGGAAGCGGCAGCATTCGAGATGTCCAGGTCTCAGCGCCGTCAGATGTGGTGAGCACCCTGATCGGCACGCCTAGATTGGCCCAGCCCTCCATGGCCGCCCGCTTCCCGCCCCAGATCACCCAGGCCGTGCGTTCGTCCGGGAACGCCAAGAAGGGGAAGCCCCCGCCTGTCGGCGGAATCGCCGCTTCCCAGGTCTGGCCTCCATCTTGCGTGGTTGAGAAGGAGTCGATGTCGTATCCTGGGAAGCTCATTCCAAAGGCTTCGCCGTTCACCTTCCAGCCGTGTTGGCCGTCATTGAACCAAATCTCATCCTGCCACCAAGGCGAGCCCTCCAGCGACACCCAGCTTTGACCACCATCCTGCGTGCGCCAGGCCGGACCG
>DATECU010000072.1:0-2002 GCA_035286745.1 Vicinamibacteria bacterium
CCAGCGACGGGAGAATTGCCCAGCGCCCCTTCGGTGGACATACGAAGGAGTACGGCAAAGGGCCCGTGCGCCGCTCCTGCTACGCCGCCGACCGCACCGGCCACATGATCCTGCAGACCCTCTACCAGCAATGCATCCGCCATCACGTGAAATTCTTCAACGAGTTTCTGGTGCTCGACCTGTTGGTCGAGTCCGGGCGGGTGGCGGGGGTGGTGGCGCTCTCGATCGCCGACGGTTCGCTGCACGTCTTCCACGCCAAAGCGGTCTTGTTCGCCACCGGCGGCTGTGGCCGCATGTACCAGGTCACCTCGAACGCCCATGCCCTGACCGGGGACGGCATGGCGGTGGCCTGGCGGGCGGGCGTGCCGCTGGAGGACATGGAGTTCTTCCAGTTCCATCCCACCGGGATCTACCGGATGGGGATTTTGATTACCGAGGCCGCGCGCGGCGAGGGCGGCAAGCTCATCAACGGCCGCGGCGAGCGCTTCATGGAGAAGTACGCGCCCGCCTTGCTCGACCTCGCCCCCCGCGACATCGTTTCCCGCTCCATCTACCTCGAGCTGCGCCAGGGCCACGGCATCGGCGGCAAGTGGTACGTCCACCTCGACCTGACCCACCTGGGCCGGGAGGTCGTCGAAAAGAAGCTGCCCGACATCACCGACTTCGTGCGCACCTACCTCGGGGTCGACCCCGTCAAGGAACCCATCCCCGTGCAGCCCACCGCTCACTACGCCATGGGCGGCATCCCCACCGACATCTGGGGGCGGGTGGTCGTGGATGAGAAGAACCGGGTCCTGCCGGGCTTCTACTCGGCCGGCCAAGTGGCCTGCGTCAGCGTGCACGGGGCCAACCGGCTGGGGACGAATTCGCTGGTCGACATCCTGGTCTTCGGCCGCCGCGCCGGTCGCGACATGGTGCGCTACGTCAGCGAGAACGACTTTCCTCCGCTCCCGCCGCGCCCCGAAGAAAACACCGAGCAGTGGGTGGCCCGCCTGCGCGCCGGCCGCAACGGCTCCGGGGGGCGGCGCACCACCGTGGCCGAGCTGCGCGACACCCTGCAGCGCGAGATGATGGACAAGGCCTCCGTGTTCCGCGAGCAGAAGCTCCTCGGCGAGATGAACGAGATCCTGCGCGAGCTCCAGCAGCGTTACCAGGAAGTCACCATCCAGGACCGCGGCCGCGTCTTCAACACCGACCTGGTCGAAGCTCTCGAGCTGGCCTTCCTGCTCGACTGCGCCCAGACGGTGGTGACCGGGGCGCTGGCCCGCCAGGAGAGCCGCGGGGCGCACTCGCGCGAGGATTTCCCCAAGCGCGACGACCAGAATTGGCTCAAGCACACGCTCGCCTGCCGCACCCCGAGCGGCCAGGTCGAGCTGAAGTACAAGCCTGTGAGCATCACCCGCTTCCAGCCCCAGGAGCGGAAGTACTGACGGGAGGCCGAGAGCGCATGCAGGTCAAGCTGCGGGTGAGGCGGTTCGACAAGGAGCGCGACCGCGAGCCCTACTGGGCCGAGTACGAGCTCGAGGCCGAAGCCACCGACCGCGTCCTCGACCTGCTGCACAGCGTCAAGTGGTACCAGGACGGGACGCTTTCCTTCCGCCGTTCCTGCGGCCACGGCGTCTGCGGCTCCGACGCCATGCTCATCAACGGGCGGAACCGGCTGGCCTGCAAGGTGCTGGTCAAGGAGCTGGGCAAGCGCATCAGCGTCGAGCCCCTGCGCGGCTTTCCCGTCGTCAAAGACCTGGTGGTAGACCAGCAGGCCTTCTTCCGCAAGTTCGAGTCGGTGCAGCCCTATCTGGTGGCCAAAGAGCCGCCGCCCGCTCGTGAGCGCTTGCAGAGCCCGGAAGCGCGCGAGCGCTTTGACGACACCACCAAGTGCATCCTCTGCGCCGCCTGCACCACCTCCTGCCCGTCGTTCTGGTCGAACCCCAACTACCTGGGCCCGGCGGCCATTGTCAACGCCCACCGCTTCCTCTTCGACGACCGCGATGCCGGCCAGGAG
>DATECU010000073.1:0-11649 GCA_035286745.1 Vicinamibacteria bacterium
GCCCACACCACGCTGCCGGTGATCGGAGTGCCGCTGGCCAGCTCCCCCCTGTCGGGCTTCGACGCCCTGCTCGCAACCGTGCAGATGCCACCGGGGGTTCCGGTCGCCACCGTGGGCGTGGGGGCCATGGGAGCGGCCAACGCTGGCCACCTGGCCGCGGGCATTCTGGCTCTGTCCGATCCCGGCCTGGGCCAGAAGCTGGCGGAGCACCGGCGGCGGATGAACGATGAGGTCCTGGCCAAGTCCAAAGACCTCCCCGCCCGGCTGCAGGAGTTGCTGGCGGGCAGGTAGCGCGGCCTTCTCTTGTTGGGGGACGGCCTGAGCAAGCCATCCGCACCGCCTGGGTCGCGCCGAACGGTTTGGGCGATCGCTCTGCTGAGCCTGGCCCTCAACCTCACCGGCCTCACCTGGGGCCTCCCCGCCCGCTGGCATCCCGACGAGAAGGCCGACCTGGCCCGCGACATGGCGCTGGCCGGCCGGCTGCGGCCCGACTCCTTCATCAACCCATCGCTGCCCCTCTACGCCATGATGCCGGTGGCCTGGCTCCAGGCTCGGCTGGCCGGCGGCGGCCTGCTGCCCGAGAAGCTGGCCGACCCGTTAGTCGCGGGCCGAGGCCTGTCCGCGCTGGCCGGGGCTGGCTCGGTGTTGGTGCTGGGTCTCGCCCTGGCGCGGCGCCGGGACCGGCTGCCCTGGGCGCCTCCGCTCTTCCTCGCTCTGGCCCCCGGCTTCGTGAACCTCTGCCATTTCGCGACGCCGGAGGCGTGGCTCTTCCTGGGCGCGGCGGCCACCCTGGCGCTGGCCCTGTCCCATCTGGAGGGACGGGCGTCAGCCATGACCTTGGGTGTGGTTCTGGGGCTCACCGCCTCCACCAAGTACACGGCGGCCGCCCTGCTGGCGCCGGTGCTGGCGGCGGTCTGGCTGGCCCCCGAAAAGCGCCCGGCGCGGCCGGCCGCGCTGGCGGCCCTGGGCGCTTGCTCACTCGCGGTAGGCGCGCTGCTGGCCGGTGGCCTCGACCTGG
The DNA here is from genome assembly GCA_035286745.1 of Vicinamibacteria bacterium. Taxonomy (GTDB): domain Bacteria; phylum Acidobacteriota; class Vicinamibacteria; order Fen-336; family Fen-336; genus DATECU01. The sequence goes on from DATECU010000073.1 coordinate 1,019, forward strand.
CGCTGGCCGGCCGGCTGCACCTGAAGGACGTTCGCCTCCTTCACCCCCAGCGAGCCCTCGCTTTTGTCCGCTCGCTGGAACACGCGGCGCTGGCTGCGGGAGTCCTGGCCTTGGTGGTGGCCGGGCTCGCCTGGCGGCAAAAGGCCTGGGCCCGACGCCTGGCCCGCCCGGAGACGGCGATCGTCGCGGGGGCCGCGCTCGCGGGCTTCGTTCTGGGAACGCCCTACGCGGTCCTCGATCCCCTGGCCTTCCTGAGCGACCTGGCCTTCAATCATCAGACGCGCTTCGAGTACAAGGGCCTGCTCGGCGGCTCCACCTCGTACGGCCCCTACCTTCGCCTCCTCGGTCACGCCCTCACCGGCCCGCTCCTGGCAGCCGCCCTGCTGGGGGCGCTGATCGCCGCCGGCCGGACGCTGCGCCGGGACAGAAGAGCGCTGGTCCTGCTCACCGCCCTGGTCGCGCCCTACCTCCTGGTAGCCTCCTCCGGCCACCAGGCCCTTCGCTTTCTGGCCCCCGCCTTTCCGGCGGCGGCGGCGCTCGCCGGGCTGGCGCTCCAGGCGGTTGCCGCAAGACGGGTTAGGCTGTCCATCGCCCTGCTCGTGGCGGGGCGGGCCGCGCTGGCCTGCGGCCTGGTGCTGCGGCTCTTCTTCGTCGACTCGCGGATCCTGGCCTCGCGGTGGCTGGAGCAGCAGGTCCTCGCCGGCGAGACCATCGACCTCATTGCCAACAACCCCGGCTACGCCCCCCGCATCCCCCAGGGACGCAGCCTACGCCTGGTGCCCACCCTCTCCCGCGAGATGGCCCCCGGAGAGCGTTTCGCGGAGGCCGCAGCTCGCTACCCGACCGAGGCCTCACCCTGGCTGATCTTGACCGCAGCCTACTACGAGCGCTTCCTCGATCACCCTGACCAGCGGCCGGAGCGGGCGGCTTTCTTCCGCGACCTGCTGGAAGGGCGCGGCGGCTTCGTGGTCGCCGCGCGCTTCAAGCAGCAGGGCTGGCTCAGGCCGGAGGCGGAGTTTCTGGATCCAGAGATCGTGGTGCTGAGAAGAGCAACCGGCGCCACAGAGACAGAACAGGCACCGGGCGCCAAGTAGAACGAGACAGCATAGCTGAGCGGTCAGAGAAGGGCGGTCAGCGAACAGCGATCAGCTTTCAGCTACGACAGGCGGCGAGAGGTTGGGGCCGGCGGGGACCTCAACTCCCCACCCGGTACCGCAGCACCTCCACCGCCTCGCTGGCGTCGTGGCCGACGCGCGGCACCAGGGTCAGGCCGCGGGAGTCGGCGATGCCGGGCAGCAGCAGCAGCTCCAGTTGCCTGCCCGGCCGCAGCAGATCGCCGGGGTCGACGGTGAGAGCGCGCTTGCCCCCGTCGTAGCTGAGCTTCAGACCCACGAAAGCGCGGTCGCCAGGGCGAACCGGTCCCACATAGCGCAGGACCACGCGGTCCTTGAAGGTGGCCTCGTCCATGTCCTCGCTGAACTGGACCAGGAAACGGCTGTCGGTGCCGACCTCGGTGTCGCCGTCGAGGGGCAGGGTGAAGACCACCACCGGCGAAATCCGGGGCGGTTCCGGAGGTGGGGGGGGCGCTGACGCTTCCGCGGCGGGAGTGGGGGCGGTGGTGAGCAGCACCTGGCGAGCCTGAAGGTAGGTGATTCCGTCACGGGTCAGGGGTCGGCCCACCACCTCGATCCAACGCCCGGTGTCGCGTTTGGCGTTCTCATCCAGCTGCCAGCCGGATCCTTTGGGCTTCTTCCCGGTCACCCAGACCGCCCACAGCTCGTCCTTGATCACCCAGTCCGAGCTCGCGCGCTGGCTCTTGATCGGCAGGTCGCCGTAGAGGTTGCGGCCGCGGAACTTGCCGACCACCCGCACCAACTGGCCGTCGCGCTTGCCGGGGCTGGAGACCAGCGCCTCCAGGGTCATCTCCAGGGGCTTGGCTTTGGGCCCCGCCTCGTCGCGGCCGACATCGCTGATGCGCCAGATGGTCACCGAGACCTGCGGCCACTCCGGGTGGCCCTGGCGCTCCGGCAGCGGGGGGAGGACACCATCGGAGCAGTCTCCGCAACGCTCGGGGAGGACGCGAACCAGGCCAACCACCTCCACCCGGCGACCCATGAGGTGTCGCAGGTCGGCAGCGACTTCGGGGACGGGGATCAGCATCACCTCGGCGCCCTCGTCACGGAGGCGGCTGTAGGCGGAACCAAAGCCCAGGATGTCCAGGTCCCCCTGTGTGCGCACCACCCGCGTCTGCTGGATGCCCTGCGCAATGTCGGCGACCGAGACCTCGGAGGGCGGACCGTAGAGGTCCTGGTAGCGAGAACCCATGGTGGAGATGTCTCCGCCCGTCTGGGCGGGGAGCGGGACCGCAGCGAGCAGGAAGGCAGCGGAGGCGAAGGCAAGGCGCGGGCGCATGCCCGAGTATAGGGCGCGGCTCCGGGCCAGCGCCAACGCGCGAGCGTGCGCCCCAATCCCGCGGCGGGTGGTCGGCCGGTCGGTCGGTCGCCCGCGTTGACGGGGAGCGGTCCCATGAGTACGATCCCCCCGCCGCACGCGTCCACCACCCCGGTCAACTCGTTCCTTCCGGAGGAGTTCATGGCCCAAGAGAAGGTCGCCCCGGCGCCGGAGTTCAAGCCGTACATCCCCAACTCCACGTTCATCCCCGAGTTCACCTGGCGCGCGGTGTTCCTGGGGATGGTGTTCGGGGTCATCTTCGGCGCGGTCACGGTCTACGTCGGCTTGCGCGCCGGCCTGACGGTGTCGGCATCCATCCCCATCGCGGTGCTCTCCATCAGCCTGCTGCGCATGCTCGGCAAGGCGACCATCCTGGAAAACAACATCGTTCAGACCACCGGCTCGGCCGGCGAATCGGTCGCCGCCGGCGTGATCTTCACGCTACCGGCTCTGATCTTCCTGGGCTTCCCGCTCGAGTACTCGCGGATCTTCCTGCTCGCCCTCTTCGGCGGCTGGCTGGGCGTGCTGTTCATGATCCCGCTGCGGCGCCAGCTCATCGTGAAGGAGCACGGCAACCTGCTCTACCCCGAGGGCACCGCCTGCGCCGACGTTCTGATCGCGGGAGAGAAGGGCGGATCCTTCGCCAGCCGTGTGTTCTATGGCCTGGGCCTGGGCGGCGTCTATACGCTGCTCCAGAACAGCAACGCGCTAGGCGTGATCCGGGAAACCCCCACCTACAATCCCTCCTGGCTTCCGGGCGCGTCGCTGCGCGCCGCCATCACCTCCGAGTATCTGGGGGTGGGCTACATCATCGGACCCAAGGTGGCAGGCGTGATCTTCGCCGGGGGCGTCTTCTCCTGGCTGGTCATGATGCCCGCCATCAAGTTCTTCGGCAGCCTGGTCCCGACGGCCATCTACCCCAGCCCGCTGCCCATCGCCGAGATGACCTCGGACAACCTCTGGAACTACTACATTCGTTATATCGGTGCCGGCGCGGTTGCCGCCGCCGGGCTGATCACGCTGGTCAAGACGCTGCCGACCATCGTGGCGGCGCTCAAGGCCGGTCTGAAGCGGGGCCAGGGAGGGGGGGAAGCCCCCGAGGGGCGGGTGGGGCGAGACCTTCCCGGGACCGTCGTGCTTGGCGGCGCGGCCCTGATCGTGCTGCTGTTGTGGTCCCTCTTGACCTTCAAGCCCGTCCCCGGCGCGCCCACCGGGGCCGGCAACAACTTCGTGGCCTCGCTCTTGGTCGTCGTCTTCGGCTTTCTGTTCGTGACCGTCTCCTCGCGCATCTGCGGCCTGATCGGCACCTCAGCCAACCCCGTCTCCGGCATGACCATCGCGACGCTGATGGCGACCTGCGCGCTGTTCCTGGCTGCCGGCTGGACCAGCCCCGCCTACGCTGTCCTGGCGCTGACCATCGGCGGCGTCGTGTGCATCGCCGCCGCCAACGCCGGAGCCACATCGCAGGATCTCAAGACCGGCTTCCTGGTGGGGGCCACGCCCTCCTACCAGCAGTTGGGCCTCTTCGCCGGTGTGACCGCCTCGGCCCTGATCATCGGAGCGACCTTGATCGGCATGAACAAGGGGCTCGAGAAGTACGAGCCGGTGTCGATCAGCATCGACATGAACCAGCTGACGGAAGGCGTGGTGGTCGAGGGGACCAAGGAGTACAAGGGCAAGAGCTACACGCTGCTCAACGCCATCGGTTCCAAGACGGTTGCCGAAGGCAAGTACCTGGTGAACCCGGACACCCAACAGATCGAGCTTCAGTGGATCCAGGGCATCGGCAGCCAGGCTGCGCCGGCGCCGCAGGCTCGGCTAATGTCGGTAGTGATCAACGGCATCCTGACCCAGAAGCTGCCCTGGGGCCTGGTGCTCCTGGGGGTGTTTCTGGTGATTGCGGTCGAGCTTCTGGGCATTCGCTCCCTGAGCTTCGCGGTGGGCTCCTACCTGTCGATCGGCACCACGGCTGCGATTTTCTGCGGCGGGCTGGCCAAGTGGCTGGCGGAGCGAGACCGACCCCAGACCGAGGAGGGCGAGGCTAGCCCCGGCGCTCTCTATGCCAGCGGACTGATAGCCGCCGGCGGCATCGTGGGGCTGCTGGCGATTGCGGTGAAGCTCGCAGAGGGGCAGGGCTGGCTGCCGACCGACGCGATCAAGATCGGCCCCAGGCTCGGTCTCGACACCAGCTCTCTGATCGGCATGATCGGCTTTGCCGCGCTCGGCTTCTCCCTCTACCACTTCGCCCGCAAGCCGCTGGAGAACGAGAAGTAGAACCAGCGCTGGCGCGCCCAAGAAGACAAAAAAACCCCGGAGGGCTCTTCCACCCTCCGGGGTCGGTAAGCTGTTGGGATTCGCCAGGTTTTCCGCCTAGCGTTGCCCCCAAGTCGGGCGTCTGGACCGATCGAAACGTCCGGTCCTGGAGGCGCTCCAGTTGAACGCGTTGCCTAGCTGCTCACGCCCTGCGCAAACCTAAGCGTCAGCCACCTCGCGGGGCTTACTGGGACTGCAACTGTCCACTGGACCACCTCCTTTCTCGCGTGGTTTGAGTGTACGAACGCCTCGGGCCCGCTGTCAAGAGGCAACCGCAAGCTGTCGAGCCTTGGAGCCCGCTCACCACCACCGCTTGCGGCCGCGCCGGCCGCTCACCGGGGCGCGACCCGTGACGTAGCGCACTTGACACCCCGAAAGACCGCGTGCTACGTTCGCCAGACTGGATCTCCCCTCCAAATGCCTAAACACGAGCTACTTGGACCGAGCGGGAGTCGACCATGAAGCTTAAGGTGCTCGGCTGCTACGGCGGCAACATCCCCGGCCATGGCATGACCTCGTTGCTCGTGAACGACACCGTCTGCCTGGATGCCGGCTGGACCAGCGAGGCCCTCTCCCTGCGCCAACAGGTGAGGGTCAAGGACATCCTGATCTCCCATCCTCACCTCGACCACACGTGCAGCCTGCCCTTTCTCATCGACAACAACTTCAGCTCTCCCGGCTTCAGCCTCCGCATCTACGGCATCCGGGAGGTGATCTCTTCGATGAAGAACCACCTCTTCAACAACCACACCTGGCCCGACTTCACCTGCCTGCCTAACGACATGACGCCGGTCCTCAAGCTGGTGGAGGTGGAGCCCGAGAAGCCGTTCACCATCAACGGCCTGGTCTTTCGGGCGGTGCCGGTGTCCCACCTCATCCCCACCACCGGCTTCATCGTCGAGGACAAGAAGGGCGCCATCGCCTACTCCAGCGACACCGGCCCCACCCACCGCTTCTGGGAGGTGGTGAACGGCATCAAGAACCTGAAGGCGGTCATCACCGAGACCTCGTTCCCCAACGAGCTGCAGGACCTGGCCCACGTCTCCGGCCACCTGACCCCGGCCACTCTGGACCGGGAGCTCAAGAAGCTCAAGCAGAAGGTCCCCGTCTACCTCTACGGGTTCAAGCCCAAGCACCTGAAGACGCTCAAGGCCCAGATCAAGGCCCTGAAGCGCAGCAACCTGCACTTGCTGGTGCAGGGGAGGACGTACCAGTTCTAGGGCGGCCATCAGCCACGGCAGCAGTCAGCGTTCAGCCACGGCCAAGGACGCCGCGGAAGCAGGCAACACAGAAGCAGCCAGCATTCCCGGACCGCCCCTCTTCTCTCGGCTCGCTGGCTGCGCGCGTTCCGACAGCCACACGTCTTCCCGCCCTTTGCTGACCGCTGTCGTTCTGGCAAAGAAAGGGGCCGGGTTGCCCCGGCCCCTCACGAACGGCTAGGCGCTCCCGCCTAGTTCCAGAAGAACTTCAGCCCCAGTTGGATCTCCCGCGGGTTGCGGGTACCGGTGAGCTTCCCGAAGTTGCCGGTCGAAGCCGCACAGCTTGTCGCCGTGGTCGCGACCGAACAGACGTTCTGGATCGAGGCGGGGTCGAACTGGGTGTGGTTGAAGGCGTTGATGAAGTCGGCGCGGAACTGGAGGCGGGTGCTCTTCGACGGATACCAGTTCTTCGAGAGCGTGATGTCCCACTGGTTGACGCCGGGCAGCCGGAAGATGGAACGACCGGTGTCGCCGTAGTTCCCGTCCGCGGGGGGCGCGAAGGCAGCAGGGTTGAAGTAGTAGACGCCTCCGGCCGTGTCCGCGGGCAGATCGGCAAAGGGGTCGCCGACCTGGTTCACGCGAATCCCGCGCCGGCTGCCGTTGGTGGTGCCGTTGACGACGCGAGAGATCGGCGGACCGGACCAGAACTGAGTGATGCCCGAGACCTGCCAGCCGCCCAGCACCTGCTTGGCGAACCCCTTCGATTCCCGGAAGAACGGCAACTCGTACACGTAGTTGGCGGTGAAGACGTGGGTGCGGTCGGTGCGCGCAATCGCGTACTCGGCCCCCAGGTCAAGCGGGTTCTGCGGAAAGTCCACCGCGTCGCGGTCGTTGGTGGCGTCGGTCTTGGTCTGGCTCAGGGTGTAGGCAATGCTCAGGAAGCCCGCGCGTCCGGCGTCGTGACGGAACCCGACCAGCAATCCGTGATAGCGGGACTTGGCGGTGGTCTGGCGCATGTTGATGGTCGCGTAGCCGGCATAGGGCCGCGCGGAGTTGATCGCCCCCGTGCGCACCACATCTGCGGGTTGCGCCTGGTTGATGTCGACGGGTTGGATCAGGTTGTCACCGGCCGAGCCCACGTAGCCGACGTCGATCACGCCCCGCGAGTACAGCTTGCGTTGAACGCCAACGTTCCACTGCTGGGTCTTCGGCGTGACAAACGGATCGCTGCTGGCGATCAGCGACACAACGGGCCGCGTGGCCGGCGTGCTGCCAGCACCCGGGTTGGAAAGCTGCGGGTTGAGCACTTGGGGGCTGGTGACGTAGGGCGGGTTCACGAAGGCGTTCTGCAGGAAGATCCCGATCAGCACCTGGTCGTAGTAGATGCCCCAGCCGCCGCGGACGACGGTCGTGCCCTTGCCGCCCAGGTCCCAGGAGAAGCCGAGACGAGGCATGAAGTTGTTCTTGTCGGTCGCATAGATGCTGCGCCCATGCGGTGAGTTCGGGCCGGCTGTCAGGATGCCGTTGAGGGGGTCGCCGGTACCAGCGAGCACGGCGCTGGCCGCCGAGCTCGAGAACTGGGGGGCTCGCGCGGCGCTGTAGAGGTCGGGGTCGAAGTTGGTGAGGAGGTCGTCCGCGTCCTTCACGCCCGGCTGCAGCGAGTAACGCAGGCCGAGGTCGAGGCTCACGTTGGGCCGCGGGCGCCAGGAGTCCTGCACGTAGAACTCGTAGCGCGAGAAGCGGACCTGCGAGGCGATCTCGATCGTGGGCTCGTTGTAGGTGCAGCTCGGCCCACACACCCCATCCGCGTTGCCGGTCAAGAAGTTCTGGAATGCCGTGCGGCCGCCCGCATTGGCGAAGCTGAAGCTGCCCTGGGTGCCGCTCCCGCTCAGCTCATCCTTGATCTCCCAGGAGAACAGGAGGCCGCCCTTGATCTGGTGGTTGCCCCACTGGTAGGAGAGGTTGTCGGCCAGGGTGTAGTTCCGGTACTTGTTGTCGAAGAGCTGGGGCGCACCGATGCTGGACAGGCCCGAGATCGCAACCGTCGGGATCAGCTCGTTGCGGTTCTCGGCGTACAGCTCGGGGATGCTGAGACCGTAGGCGCTGCGCGTGTTCTTCACGTTGTCGCCGTACACCGACTTGATGGCGTTGCCGGAGAACTGGAACGAGAACTCGTTCAGCATCTGCGGGCTGATGGTGGTGGTCAACTGGGCTACCGCGACATGGCCGGGAACATCGGTCAGCGTGGTCGCGATGTCCGGAATTGCGGTGCCGAAGAACAGGCCGCCCGCCTCGGTGGTCTCCGAAAGGTCGTGGGTGTAGCGGGCCATCAGTCTCCAGTTGGGACTGATGAGCCAGTCTGCGCGCCCCACGAACTGGGTGGTGTCCTGTTTGTTGGGCACGTTGGACTTGAACTGGCTGGTGCCGGTGTTGGGTTGGGGCCAGGCGGAGAGCAACCTCACCGCGTTTGGGTCGCGTTGTGCAGGCGCGACGTAGTTCGCGTTGGCGGGATTGCTGAGCCACGCCGGATCGATCACGTTGGCGGTCAAGGACGACGGCGCGCGCTCGATCTTGCGGCGCTCGTAGGAGCCGAAGAAGAAGAGCTTGTCCTTCATGATCGGCCCCCCCAGCGTGGCACCGAAGTTGTGGTAGTCGAGAGGCGCCGGCTTGTCGCGAATGGCGGCATCGTTGCTCTGCTTGCGGAAGAAGCTGTTGGCGTTCAGCGCGTCGTTCCGGTAGTACTCGTAGGCGGAACCCCGGAAGGTGTTGCTCCCCGACTTGGTCACGACGTTGATGATCCCGCCCCCGCTCCGGGGCCACTCTGCGGCATAGCTCGAGGTGATGATCTTGAACTCCTCGATCGACTCCAGCGTGGGCGTGGCGAGCAGGGTGATGTTCGAGCCCACGTCCACGATCGAGGCACCGTCCACGAACCAGTTCACGCCGTTGCGCCGGGCCCCCGCCATCGAGATGCTCACGAGGCTGGTCAGGCCGATGCCGACCTCGTCCGGCAACGAGCTGTTCACGCCCGGAACCAGGGTGGCGAGCTGCACGAAGTTGCGGTTGTTGAGCGGCAGCTCCTGAACCTGGGTCGGGCCCATCAGGTTCTGCACCGCCGGCGTCGCCTGGATCATCTGGGCCGCCGCCGTCACCTCCACCACGTCGGTCACCTCGCCGAGGCCCAGCGTGCCGTTGATTTCCAGGCGGTCGTTGACGTGAAGGGTGATGCCCTTCGCGGTGCTGCTCTTGAACCCGGTGAGCCGGAAGGTCACCTCGTAGCGGCCGACCGACAGCAGGGAGGCCACGTACCTTCCGCTCTCCGAGGTGGTGAACTCGCGCACCTGGCCGGTGCCCAGGTTCTTCACCACCGCGGCGGCGCCGGGCAGCACGGCCCCGGTCTGATCGAAGACGGTGCCGACAATGGTCCCGGTGGTTTCTTGGGCGCGGGCCAGAGGCGCCGCCAGAACCAAGAGCACCGCCAGTACAGAGGCTCTTCTTCTCCACGAGTGCATGCTGCTCTCCTCCTTTGGGGGCGAAAGGAACCGGACTTCCGAAGCGAGATACACCGCGCCCTGGGGAGAGTCAAGCTGGGGTGTTTCCTGAACGGGCGTTCAAACAGCAGGGCTCTACGTGGCGGGAAGTCGTGGCGCTTCGGGTCCGGGGGTTCGGGGGCGGTAGCCCCGCGCTTCAGTAGCGGCGCCCGAATTCACGTCCGGGCGCCGCGTTTACACCCGCGACCGGCCGAGGCTGACCAGGCTGCCCAAGAGACCCACGGCGACGCCACCCAAGACGATGGACACGCCCAGGGAGGCGGGCAGCGGCACCACGGTGCGGCCCAGGAGATCGGAGGCGGCCAGCAGGCCGTGGGCCACGAACCGCGAGGCGACCCAGAGCAAGGCCACCGCCAATAGCCCCCCCAGCCCCCCGAGTGTCATCCCCTCGGCCACGAAGGGGCCCTTGACGTAGGCCTGGGTGGCCCCCACCAGCCGCATGATGTCCAGCTCGTCCTGACGTGCGTATAACGTGAGGCGAATGACGTTGGAGATGGTGAAGACTCCGGCCAGGATCAGGATGCCGCCCAGGAAGGCGCCGACCCCCCGCACCAGCCCCACCGCGGTGCCCAGGCGCTCGATCCACACCAGGTCGTACTGAGCTTCCTCGACCCCGGGCGCCTTCTCGAAGGCATGGACCAGGCGCAGCACCTCATCGGTGGCCTGGTGGTCGAGCCTCAGCGTGGCCTCCACCGAGGCCGGGAAGGGGTTTTCGCCCAGCTCGTCGGGGAGGCTGGCCAGGTCCTTGAAGAGGGCCTTGAAGCGGGCCAGCGCCTCTTCGCGCGAGACCACCGTCACCTCCGCCACCGCCGGGTCGCCCTGGAGCTGATTCACCAGGCTCTCCCGGATGTGGGGAGCCAGGCCGTCTTCGAGGTAGAAGGTGACCTGAACCTTGCGCGTCCACCGGGTGACCACCTCCGAGAGGTTGCTGGCCACCGCCAGGAAGGCCCCCAGCACGAACAGGCTGACGGCAATGGTGACGACGGAGAGAGCGTTCAGCAGGCGGCTCCGCCACAGGCTCTGCAGGGCTTCTTCGAAGAAGTAGGCGACCGCACGGAAGAGGTTCATCGAGCAGATCTCGGCGGCGGATTATAATCCTGACCGCCATGGCGATTCT
>DATECU010000074.1:0-10069 GCA_035286745.1 Vicinamibacteria bacterium
CGCCGCCATCGCCACCTCCCTGGCGCCGATGCCGACGTTGCCCTTCCCTGCCATCACACCGGAAGCGATCGTAGCTGCGCTGTGCTTGGCGACGGCTTGCAGTCTGGTATGGATCGACACCGAATCGAGGCCGCCGATGAGAACCGAATCGCACTGCACCGCCGTTCGAGGAGGACGATCGTGAAGAAGCACCCTGTCCTGGCGATCTGCTTCGCGGTTGCCCTCACGGCCACCGTGACGACCGGCGTCAACGTGTACTTGCACGAGAGGCCATCGCTCGGAAAGAGCGTGGTCCCGAGGACGATGGACTCGAAGCTGCTTGGCGAGCCACGCGAGATGCTGGTGCACCTGCCCGAGAGCTACCATCGGAAGCCCGGCCAACGGTACCCGGTCGTCTATGTACTCGACGGGTCGTCGGTGGACGTCCACACCGCGCATAGTGCCGCGCTGATGGCTCGCATTGGCGTCATGCCGGAGGTGATCGTGGTCGGCTTGCCGAACACCAGCGGCGCGAATCGCCAGCGCGACTATACGCCGCCGTTCATACGCAGAGACATCGACAAGTCAGACAGCCCTCCCGGAGCAGGCGATCGCTTCATCGCCTTCCTGAGGAGCGAGGTCATGCCTTGGATCGAACGGGAATACCGTACGGCGTCGTTCCGGGTGCTGGTCGGTCACTCGCGCGGTGGCCTGCTTGCGGTCTATTCGCTGATCGCCGACCCTGGGTTGTTCGATGCGAGGATTGCCCTCAGCCCCGCCTTGTGGCGCGATGACCAGGTCATGGTGTCGAAACTCAGGGAGACCCTGCTGTCTCGCGCGGACCTGGACAGCTTCTTGTACATGAGCATGGGCAGCCAAGAGAACGAGAAGATGATGGCTGCCTATCGGAGCGCTGTCACCACCCTGCGGCAGCACGCCCCTCGCGGCCTTCGCTGGAGCGCGGATCTTACCGAGGGAGCAACGCACGCGACGAACGCAGAGACGTCGGCACCTGTGGGGTTCCGGACCCTCTACCGCGGTTGGCAGCCCGACCAGGAGCAGCCCCCAGACTGAGCACCCACCAGGGTTGCGTGGGCGGGTCGGGGTCTCACTGGGCGACCCTTCGAGGGGCGTGTCTTCCGGTCTTTCGCTCTTGCCCCAGGTCACGACTTGCGGCAAGCTGTCGGGGAGTGGCGATTCGAGTGGTTCGATTGGGAAGCCCCAGGGGAAGCGAAGAGGGGCTCCGCCTGGGCACCGTTCGGCGCCCTCCGCGTGGGGTGCCCAAGGCCGAGCACGCCTCACGCGACTTCTACGACGTCTGGCTGCCTGAGTTGGCTCCCAGCGAAGCCCTGGTCAAGGTTGCGCTCCTGGCCGGCAACCAGAGGGCCTGGCGGTCTTTCGTCACGCGCTACCGGAGCGAGATGAAGCGGCCCCCGGCAGGCCGCCTGCTGGATCTGCTGGCCGCCATGTCGCACGCCGCCGACTTCTCGGTCGGCTGCTATTGCCCAGAGGAGAGCCGCTGTCACCGTTCGGTGCTGAGGGAGCTCCTGGCGGAGTGCGGTGCGCAGTTCGCCTGACGGTGCTGGAGGCACGCGAGGAGCTTCTCCGCGAAGGCGGCGCTCCGGTCGGGGAGGTCGTCGAGCTCACCACCGCCGATGGTCGACAGGTCGTCTGGTGCTACGTTCGCGACCCGGAGGGCAACGTCGTCGAGTTGCAGTCGTGGCAACAGACCTGACAAGAACCGCAGGCCCGACCGCTCCCCGCGTGAGGACGGGCGGGGGCGCCCGGTGCTAGAATCGTCAGGTTCGCCATGAACCGACAAGTCCTGCCGGTCCTGGGGGCGCTGGCCTTCCTGGCGTTTCCGGGTTGCTCCATCAAGAAGCTGGCCATCAACTCGCTGGGGAACGCCCTGGCCAGCGGGGGCAGCACCTACGCCGAGGACGACGATCCCGATCTGGTGCGCGAGGCGGTGCCCTTCGGCCTCAAGACCATCGAGGGCCTGCTGGCCGAGTCCCCGCGCCATCGGGGCCTGTTGCTGGCGGCAGTCAGCGGCTTCACCCAGTACGGCTACGCCTTCATCCAGCAGGAGGCGGACTTCGTGGAAAGCCAGGACCTGAGAGCGGCCACCGCGCTCCGCGATCGCTCGCGCAAGCACTACAAGCGAGCCGTCGAGTACGGACTCCGCGGCCTGGAGGTCGAGGTTCCGGGCCTGCGAGTTCGCCTGCGGGCGGACCCCGAGGCCGCCCTCGCGCGCACCACCAAACGCCAAGTGCCGCTTCTCTACTGGACCGGCCTGGCCTGGGCTGCCGCAATCGCCATTTCGAAAGAGGACGCAGAGCTGACCGCCGATCAGTACGTTGTGGAGGCCATCATGCGCCGCGCCCTCGCTCTCGACGAAGGGTACGAGCACGGGGCCATTCACGACTTCTTCATCGCCTTCGAAGGAGGGCGCCCGGCATCCGCGGGCGGATCGCTGAACAGGGCGGCCGGCCACCTGGAGCGCGCGCTTCACTTCGCCCGAGGGCGGCGGGCGGCGCCGCTCGTGACCTACGCCGAGATGGTGTCGGTGAGCCGGCAGGACAGGCAGGAGTTCGCGAAGCTCCTCGAACAGGCCTTGGCCGTGGATGTGGATCAGGCCAAGGAGCTGCGTCTCAGCAACCTCGTGTATCAGAAGCGCGCTCGCTGGCTCCTGCAAAGGACCGACGAGCTCATCCTCGAGTGAGAAGAACCATGGGTTTGGCCTGGTCCAGCCGTACCGCCGCCGCCTTCTTGCTGGCACTCGGCGCCTTCTCGATGAAGAGCGCAAGCGCCCAACCCATCGTGATCAAGATGGCGACGCTGGTGCCCGATGGGTCTTCCTGGCATCAGATCCTGAAGGAAACCGGGGAGAAGTGGAAGACCCTCTCCGGCGGCCGGGTGATCGTCCGAATCTACCCGGGCGGGGTGATGGGCGACGACCCCGACGTGGTGCGCAAGATGCGGCTGGGGACCATCAACGCGGGGGTTCTGACGTCGGTCGGGCTGGCCGAGGTGGACAAGTCGGTCTACGCGTTGGGCGTGCCCCTGATGTTCGACTCCTACGAGGAGGTCTATTACGTCCTGGAGAAGATGCGGCCCCGACTGGAAGCCAGCCTGGAGGCCAAGGGCTTCGTGGTCCTCAACTGGGCCGACGGCGGCTGGGTGCAGTTCTTCACTCAGAAGCCGGTGGCCACCCCCGACGACCTGCGGGCTCTGAAGCTCTTCACCTGGGCCGGCGACACCGACGCCGTGGAGCTCTGGAAATCGGCCGGCTTCAACCCGGTGCCACTGCCGGCCACCGAGATCGCCACCGGCCTCAAGACCGGGCTGGTCACTGCGTTAGGCTCACCGCCTCAGGTGGCGGTGATCTCCCAGTACTACACGAGCGCCAAGAACATGACCGACCTGCGGTGGCAGCTCTTGTTGGGCGCCACTCTGATCAGCAAGAGCGCCTGGGATAGGATCCCCGCCGACGTTCGGCCGGCCCTGCTGGAAGCGGCCCGGGAAGCCGGCAGGCGCCTGCAAACCGAGATCCGCGAGAGCGCCGGCCGTGACATCGAGGCCATGAAGAAGCGGGGCCTCAACGTGGTGCCGGTGGATGCCAAGACCCGCGCGTCCTGGCAGAAGACGGCGGAGGGCCTCTACCCGAGGATCCGCGGCCTTATCGTGCCCGCCGACGCCTTCGACGAGGCCCAGCGCTTCCGCGACGAGTACCGCAAGGCGGGCGGGCGCGGGCATTGAAGCTGGCCGGGCTGCTCAGGCGGACCGAAGACGGGGCGGTGATCGGGGCCCTGGCCTTCGCCACCCTGCTGCCGCTGATCGACGCCCTGGGCCGTCCGCTAGGCGGCTTCCACGTTCCCGGCTCTGCCGCCTACGTCCAGCAGCTCACGCTCTGGCTGGCCTTCGTGGGAGGGCTGCTCACCACCCGTGAACGTAAGCACCTGACGCTGTCCACAACCGAGTTCCTGGGCGAGGGCCGGGCCAAGAGGATCGCCCTCGGCGTCTCGGCGGCGCTGGCGGCGGCGGTGATGGCGGTCCTGGCCTACGCCAGCCTGCTGGTGGTCAAGACCAACCGCGAGGAAGCGCGGGTGCTGCCCGGCGGCATCCCCATCTGGGTGAGCGAGTGCATCATGCCGCTCTGTCTCGCCCTGATGGCCCTGCGCTTTCTGTGGCAGTCGTCGGAAAGCTGGAAGGGACGGCTGGCCGCGACCTCGGTGGTGGCTCTCGCCTTCGGCCTGGGCCTGGTTCCGACCCAGGCCGCTCTTGCCGCCTGGCCACTCGGCCTGATGCTGGTGGCCGCCGCCTTCCTGGGCACCCCGGTGTTCGCGGTCATGGGCGGGTTGGCGCTCTTGCTCTTTTTCAAGGATGGCACGCCGGTGGCCGCGGTCTCCGCCGAAGTCTACCGACTGATCGCCTCACCCACGCTCCCAGCCATTCCGCTGCTCACCGCCTGCGGTTATGTGCTTGCCGAAGGCGGAGCCTCCACCCGCTTGCTCCGCTTCTTCAAGGCCCTCTTCGGCTGGCTGCCGGGAGGCCTGGCCGTCATGGTGGCCGCGGTCTGTGCGCTCTTTACCACCTTCACCGGCGGTTCCGGCGTCACCATCATAGCGCTAGGTGGCCTGGTCTATCCCATCCTCAAGAAGGACGGCTACCCCGAGAGCTTCTCCCTGGGCCTGGTCACCGCCTCCGGCAGCCTGGGCCTGCTGTTCCCCCCCAGCTTGCCGGTCATCCTGTATGCGGTGGTGGCCAGCAGCGCCAAGATGAACGTGCCCGCCGACTCCCTCTATCTGGCGGGCCTGCTGCCCGGGTTCGTGATGGTCGCCCTGGTGGCCGCCTACGGGATCTACATGGGGCGGCGCTCGAAGGCCGAGAGCCAGCCCTTTGTGGGGCGCGAGCTGGCGATGGCCACCTGGGAAGCCAAGTGGGAGCTGTTCCTACCGGTGTTCGTGATCCTGCTCTTCGTCAGCGGCTGGGCCTCGATGGTGGAGACGGCGGCGGCCTCGGTCGCCTATGCGGTTGTCACTCAGTGCCTGATCACCCGTGACATCCCCTTGACCGCGCTGCCCCGGGTGCTGACCAAGGCGGCCGCGCTTCTGGGAGCCGTGCTGGTGCTCCTGTCGCTGGCCATGGGCCTCACCGCCTACCTGGTCGACATTCAGGTGGCCGAGTGGCTGCTCGAGTTCGTAAAGGGCCACATCCACTCGCGGGTGGTATTCCTGCTGGCGCTCAACCTCCTGCTGCTGATCGTGGGCTGCCTGATGGACATCTTCTCCGCCATCGTGATCGTGGTGCCCTTGATCGCTCCCATGGGGGCCGCGTTTGGCGTGGATCCGGTGCACCTGGGGATCATCTTCCTGGCCAACCTGGAGCTGGGCTTCCTGACCCCGCCGGTGGGAATGAACCTGTTCCTCGCCTCGTCCCGCTTCGGCAAGCCGCTGCTCGACATCTACCGCGATGTCGTGCCCTTCCTCATCATCCTCGGCCTGGGCGTGCTGCTCATCACCTACGCTCCCTGGATGTCGCTGGGGGTGCTGGAGCTCCTCGGCAAGCAGACCGTGCCCTGAGGCACACGGAGGCACGAGAGGCCTCGGCGCAGCATGGCCGCAACCACCGAACGGATTCACCACTCCAGGGCGCCGACGCGGGGGGCCCGGAACGCGGCAGTCAGCCATCAGCCACGGCAGGGTGCGCCGCACTCCAACCTCGCCGTCAGCCGTAGCTGAAGGCTGATCGCTGACCGCTGACAGCTGACAGCTACCACATGCGACGAGTGGTCGCTTGCGCTGGCTGCTTTCTGCTGAACGCTGATCGCTCGTCTAGCGCTTGGCGATGCCCATGCCGATCCCGAAGTCGGTGGTTCCCTGGAGGCCGATCAAGCCCTCGACCACGGCCAGGGAGAGCCCGTAGCCTCGACCCAGATCGGCTCTGAGGCCGAAGCTCAGGTAGGCGGTCAGGCCGGGGTACGCCGGCAGATCCGTCACCAAACGTGAGGCAGCCTCGGCCTGGACCACAACACTCAGGCGCCGGAGCGGACGGCCTTCGAGGGCCACGAAACCCTGGGCACGGAACCGCGGGTAGCGAAGACCATCGCTCTCGGTGGCGGCGAAGCGAACTCCCCCCACCCCGACGAAGACATCGGCGCGGTTTCCCAACGGGTGGGCCCCGGCGACTTGCAGGCCCAGGTCGGGAGCGGCCGCATGAAAGGGGCCGGTGGCGGTGGGTACGGTCGCCCGGAAGGCGGTCGCGAGGCCCCAGCCTCGGCGGTCGCCAAACGAGGAGCGGAGGGCTAGCTCCCCGTTGCCGAGACCGGTGCCCGGCAGGCCGGTCCAACGGAGCTGCTGGGATTGCTGGTCCCGGCCCTCACCTCCGAACTGGTCGGTGGGAAAGAGCGGCCGGCCGTTGTCGGGAAAGCCGGTGGTCTCATGCCACCAGTCGATCACGCCATCGAGCGAACCGGAGCCTCGCCAGAGAAGCGGAAGCCGGGCCTCCAGGGCCAGGCCGCGGCCCAGGCCGTGGCTCACGGTGAGCGCCGCACTGCGGTGCTCACCGTCGAACATGAAGCGCAGGTCCTGGCCCGAGCTTGGAGCGCCTCGCCAGCCGAAGTCGCTGCCCCAGTCGCCTTCCAGGCGGATCCGGGTCTGGCCGCCCCTAACGGTATCGGGTGACAGCGCCGGCAGGCTGAGCCGCGTCTGAACCAGGAGCCAGCCGTCCCGGATCTCCAAGGGACCCCGGCGCGGTTCGTCGGCCCTCCCCGCTCCGGCCCCGGCCAGAGCGAGAAGGGCTGAGGAGACCGCACGAAGGACGAATCGCCTCACCGTCCGGCGGAGGGTGGCGACGAGCCCATCACTTCTTGCGACGCTTCTTGACCGGCTGCACCCGCGACAGCTCATCGTAGAGGTGAATGGCCGCTCGCATGCACTTCAGCCAGTCCCCCAGATGCAGGCTCTCGTTCTCGGAGTGAGCGTTGCACTTGGGGTCCTCGACGCCCATCAAGAGGCAAGGGGCGCCGCCCAGGAGGTCGGCGAAAGGCTGGACGAAACCGATCGAGCCTCCGGCGCCAATCATGGCCGTCTCCTTCCCGAAGCCAGCCTTGAGAGCCCGGCGCGCCGCCTCGAAAGCCGGTCCCTCGGGATCGGTGGTCCACCACGGCGTGGTGCCGTTGAGCTTGGCGATGACCTTGGCCCCGTAAGGCGGCTTGCCGGTGAGCTTCTTGATGAGCAGCTTGCCGGCCTCCACCGGGTCCATGTTGGGAACCGTCCGCAAGGAGAGCCGCGCCCGCGCCGCGTCGATGATCTGGTTCGAGGAGCCCTTGAGATTGCGCGATTCCATGGCGATCACGGTCAGCGAGGGACGGGTCCACAGCTTCTCGTAGACCGAGTAGCCCTTCTCGCCGGCCAGGGTCATGCCCTTCATCATTCCGGCTTCCTGCTTGAACTTGGCCTCACTGAACGGCAGCGCGCGGATGCGCATGAGCTGCTTGGCCGAGGGCTTGGCGACCTTCTTGTAGAGACCGGGCACGTTCAGCTGCCCGTCGGCACCCTGGAGGTCGGCCAGGAGCTTGCTCAGGATCTGGACCGGGTCGGGCACCGGCCCGCCCCACATGCCGCTGTGGACCGGCCGCTGCAGGCCCTGCACCTCGACGTCGACCTGACAAATCCCACGAAGCTGGTAGGTGAGCGCGGGGATGCCGGTGTCGAAGTTGGCGGTGTCGGAGAGAACGATGAAGTCGGCCTGCATCATCCCCTTGTACTGCTTCAGGAAGCGCGAGAGGTTCTCGGAGCCGATCTCCTCCTCACCTTCGACCAGGAACTTCACGTTGCACGGCACCGAGCCGTGAGCCTTGAGATAGGAAGCCACCGCCGCCACGTGGGCCATCACCCCCGCCTTGTCGTCGGCGGTGCCGCGCCCGTAGAGCCGGCCCGCGCGTACGGTGGGCTCGAAGGGCGGCGAGATCCACTTCTCGTGGCGGCCCTCCGGCTGCACGTCGTGATGGCCGTAGAGCAAGATGGTGGGCGCGCCCTCGGCGTGCATCCAGTCGCCATACACGTAGGGGTGCGCCCCTTCGATGGCGAGCACCTGCACGTTCTCCAGGCCCACCTGACGCATGGCCTCGGCGGTGGCTTCGGCGGAGCGGCGCACCGCTTCCGGCGGGAAGCCGTCGGCGGAGATGCTGGGGATCCGCGACAACTCCACCAGCGTGTTCTTGAAGTCGTCGAAGTGCTGATCGAGGTACTTGAGGGCGGCTTTCACCCCGCCTGCGGCGTGAGCCATGAGACCTCCGGTAGAAGAGAGGAAGAGACAAGGACCGACCGAAGCCCGGAGTTTAGATCAGATCCGGGCTTCGGGCTATAGTGGCGGCATGAGGCGCACCCTGAGCGGCTGCATGAGCCTCTGGCTGCTGGCGTCCGGCCTGGCCTGTACGCGAACCGCGCCGGCCAAGGACACGCTGGTCGTCCTCATGGCCTCCGACCCGCTCTCCCTCGACCCCAACCGGTCGGTCGAGCTGTCGACCGACGCGGTGCTGGCCAATGCCTACCAGGGTCTGGTGACCCTGGACGAGAACCTCCATCCTCAGCCTCAGTTGGCCAAGTCCTGGGAGCACCCGACACCTGAGCGCTGGCGCTTCCACCTGCGAGAGGCTCGCTTCCACGACGGCACGCCGGTCACCGCCCCGATGGTCCGGGACGCGCTCTTGAGGGTGCGCGACGACGCCACCCTGGATGCCGCCCAGTTCCTGCGGCCGGCTCAGGAGATCACCGCCCCGGACGAAAGCACGGTGGAGATCGCCACCCGGGAGCCAAGAGCCCTACTCTCCAGCCTGGCCTTCGTATACGTCACCAAGCCTAACTCAGTAGGTGTGTTTCCACCCTTCTTGGGCAGCGGGCCCTACCGGCTGACGGAGAGGGTGCCCGGCCAGCAGATCCGCCTGGTCCGCTTCGACAGCTACTGGGGGGCACGGCCCGAGTTCCCGGAGCTGCTGGTGAAGCCGATCCCCGAAGCCGGGGAGCGGTTGCGGCTCCTGCAACGAGGTGACGCCGACATCGCCTACGGCATGACGCCGGAACTGGCCGAGCGAGCGGGGCCGGGTTTCCGCTTCCTCCACGGGCCAGGGCTAAGCGTCTTCTACCTGGGCTTCGACCTGCGCGAGCGGCCGGGCAATGCCTTCGCCGACCGGCGGATCCGGGAGGCCTTCCACCTGGCCTTGGATCGAGAAGCGATCGTGCAGCAGGCGTTGCGCGGTCGCGGACTGGTACCGACCCAGCCGGTAGCGCCGCTGGTTCTTGGCTTCGAGCCCGATTTGCCGGCGCCCCGACACGATCCGGTTCGAGCCAGGCGCCTGCTGGCGGAGGCGGGCCATGCCCAGGACCTTTCCGTCCGGCTCGACTTCCCGCGGGCGCGCAGCCAGGTGGCTCGTCTGGTGCAGGAACAACTGGCACGAGTCGGCGTACGCCTGGCCCTCAATCCTCTGGCCGGAGACGGCGTTCACGACCTGGCCAAGGAGGGGCAGAGCGCGTTCTTCATGAGCGGCTGGTCGTGTAGTTCCGGCGAGGCCAGCGAGTTCTTTGAGTTCTGCCTGCACACGCCCGGCCGTGGACTGGGCGCCGGCAACTACGGCTTCTACTCCAACCGCCGCCTGGACGAGATCGCCGAGACCAACGCCGCCCTGCTCAACCCCCTGGAGCGCCAGACCGTCCTGCGGGAAGCGGCCCGCATCGCCATGCGCGACCTGCCGCTGCTCCCCCTCTTCATCGAGGACGACATCTTCGGGGTGCGCGACGGCCTCCTGGTCAAGCCCCGGACCGATGGCGAGATCCGCCTGGCCGAAGTCAAGCGCCTGCGTCGATAGGATGCTAGCGCGCCGCGTCGCGGGCTAGCACCAGGAGCGTCATGTCGTCGCGGGGGGAGGCGGTTCCGCAAAAGGCAAGGACGTCCGCGCGCACGGCCTCGATCAGCTCGCGGTGGCCGAGGCCCGCACTCCGAGCCAGGAAGGCCCGAAGGCGGTCTTCTCCGTACTCGTTGTCGCGGGGGTCGAAGGCCTCGGTGATGCCGTCAGTGTAGAGGAAGAGCCGTT
>DATECU010000075.1:0-6419 GCA_035286745.1 Vicinamibacteria bacterium
CCTACGGTTATGCGCAGGCGCGAACCCCGAACCTGGACGCGCTGGCCCGCCGAGGCCTGCGCTTCGAGGAGGCGCTGGCCTCAGTGCCCCTCACCCTCCCCTCGCACGCGACCCTTCTCTCCGGCCTGGAGCCGCCGCATCACGGCGTCCACGACAACGGGACCTACGTCTTTCCGCCCGACCGGGACACCCTGGCCGGCCTGCTCAAGGCCCAGGGCTACGCCACCGGTGCCTTCGTCGCCGCCTACGTGCTGGACCGCCGCTTCGGCCTGGCTCGCGGCTTCGACCTCTACGACGACCGCATCGAACGGCGGAGCGAGGGGGGGAGCGTGCTGGAGTCCGAGCGAAGCTGCGACGCCGTGGTGGAAGCGGCGCGCTCCTGGATTGGCCAGCAGCAGGGGCCCTTCCTGGCTTGGCTCCACTTCTACGAGCCGCACGCGCCTTACGATCCGGTCTCGCCCTATGGTGAGGCCAGCCCGGGGCGGCCGTACGACGGGGAAGTGGCCCACGCCGACGCCTGCTTTGGCCGGGCCCTCGCCACCGCCGAGGCTCGAGCCCGGGGAAAGCTGGTGGTGGTGGTGGTCGGCGATCACGGCGAAGGGCTGGGGGATCACGGGGAGCGCACGCACGGCTTCTTCATCTACCAGTCGACGCTCAAGGTCCCGTTCCTGCTCTCGGCACCCGGCGTGAGGGCGGAAGCCCGTGCCGGGCCGGTGCGCACGGCGGACCTGGTGCCCACGCTGCTCGGCCTGGTGGCACCGCCGGCCGCGAAGCCGCCGAGCTTCGACGGGACCGATCTGCTGGCGGGGCCGTCGCCCCGCGAGGCCTATGCGGAGACGGTGTACCCGCAGACGCTCGGCTGGGCGCCGCTCCATGCCTTTCGCAGCGGATCGCTCAAGTTGATCGAGGCGCCCCGTCCGGAGCTTTTCGACCTGGCGAGCGATCCCGCGGAGACCCGCGACTTGAGCGCCGAGCGGCCGCGAGAGGTGGAGCGGCTGCGGGCGGCGCTTCAGGCCCTGCGCAGCGGAGAGCGGGCCAGCGCGCGAGCCGCGGACGCCGAGACCGCCGAACGATTGAGAGCGCTCGGCTACGTGGGCGCCGCCGCCCCTGTCATCGCCTCCGGGCCGAGCAAGGACCCCAAGGACGCGCTGGTCCTGTGGACCGCCTTCGAGGAGGCGCTGGGGGCGGAGGCCCGAGGCGACCGAGAAGCGGCCATCCGCGGCCTGCGGGCGCTGCTGGCGCGGGAGCCCGGAAACGTCAGCTTCCGGCGCAGCCTGTCGACGGCCTTGCGAAAGGGCGGCCGCCTCGCCGAAGCGGTGGCGGTCTTGGGACCAGACGACGACCGCGATCCGGTGGCAGCGCACGAGCGGGCAGTGGCCCTGGCCGAAGCCGGGCGGGTGGCCGAGGCCATCGTCGCCGAGCAGAAGGCGATTGCCCTGAACCCGCTCTTGCCCGAACCTCTGAACCACCTGGGGGTGTTGGAGGCGCGACAAGGCCGCCTGCCGGAGGCTTTGGGGGCATTCGAGCGGGCCCTGGAACTGGACCCCAACAACGCCCAGGCCTGGTGCAACAAGGGGAACGCCCTGCAAGGGCTGGGGCGGCCGGGGGAGGCCGCGAGCGCCTATCGAATGGCGCTGAACCTGGCCCCGCGATCGGTCGACGCCCGCAACGGTCTGGGGGTGCAGGCGGTGGCGGCAGGAGATCTGGCTCTGGCCGCCCGGCTGTTCCGCGAGGTGCTGGAGATCCAGCCCGCCCATGTCGATGCCGCGCTCAATCTGGCCGTCGTCGAAGCGCAGAGTGGGCAGTCGATCGCCGCCCGGGCTCGGCTCATCGCTCTGCTGCGCACGAACCCGGAGCCGGGGGTTCGGCGCAAGGCGGAGGGCCTGCTGGCCGTTCTCGGCACCCGGCCCTAATCCAAGACCTTGGAGTCGTCCAGGGGGCCGAATTCAAAATGCCGAAGGTCGCGGGACCCTATTCACCGAAACCCCGGCTTTCCAGCGGTTTGCTGGGCTCTTCCGAGTGGCCCGGAGCTTGCAACTCGGACGCACAGCTTCGTCCCGTACCTCGTTCGTGGCTGGGGTGTCCAGCCGCTGGTTTCTGGTTTGATCCCGGGTGCGCTGCCGCCAGAGAACCCCCCCGGGGTCGTTTGTGTGGAGGACGCTTCAAATGCTCAGACTTCGCCTGTTGGCGATTGTTCTCCTCGGTCTCGCCGTGGCCACCCCGGGCTTCGCCCAGGGAGTCAACGGCGTGCTGGAGGGGAAGGTGACCGACGAGCAGGGCTTGGCCCTGCCCGGGGTGAACGTGACGGTGCGCCATTCGGCCACCGGCTTCCAACGGTCGGCGACCTCGGACACGACCGGCGTGTTCCGGGTGCCCGGCTTGCCCATCGGGAAGTACGAGGTCAAGACCACGATGTCGGGCTTTGCCGCTCAGACCTTGAAGAGCCTGGACATCAACGTGGCATCCACCACCACCGTCGACTTCCGTTTGGCGGTGGCGGGCAAGACCGAAGAGGTGGTGGTGACCGCCGAGGCGCCCCTGATCGACGTCAAGGACTCCGGCGTGGGTGAGATCGTCACCTCGACCCAGATCGAGAACCTGCCGCTCAACGGCCGGCAGTTCGGCAACCTGGCGGCCCTGGTGCCCGGCGTCAGCCTGGGATTCCACACCGACCCCACCAAGTCGACGCAGTTTGCGCCCCAGGCGGGCGGCGGCGGCGGCCGCAACATCAACTACCTGATCGACGGCGGCGACAACAACGACGACACCGTCGGCGGCCTGGTGCAGAACTTCCCGCTCGACTCGATCGGTGAGTTCAACTTCCAGACCCAGCGCTTCAAGGCCGAGTACGGCCGCGCCAACGGCGGCACGCTGACGGTGGTGACCAAGAGCGGCACCAACGACCTCCGCGGCTCCGCCTTCAACTACTTCCGAGACAAGAGCCTGAACTCCCAGACCGAGACCGAAAAGCTGCACGAGGTGGAAAAGGGCGCCTACCGCAAGTACCAGTATGGCGGAAGCCTGGGTGGGCCGATCGTCAGGGACAAGACCCACTTCTTCCTTTCCTTCGAGCGGGTCCAGCAGGACACCACGCAGTCGGTCGACACGCTGGGCCTGTTTCCCGAGAAGGACGGCGTCTACGATCTCCCCTACCGGGAGAACATGTTCGTAGGCAAGGTCACTCATCAGCTCACCCCGAACAACTACCTTTCGGTGCGCTACGGGTTCAACAACAACAGCCAGATCTACGGAGCCAGCCCGCAGTCGGCTCCCGAATCCTGGGGCGACAACAAGAACTCCTTCCACTCGGCCAACCTGAACCTGAACTCGGTGCTGAGCGGCGGCAAGCTGAACGAGCTCATGTTCCAGTATTCGTTCTTCAGCAACCACATCACGGAGATGTCGACCCTGCCGTCCGAGACCTTCCCGAGCGGCGTGTACGTGGGTCAGAGCGTCAACACGCCGCAGAGCACCGACCAGCAGAAGTACCAGTTGCGCGACGACTTCACCTGGAACCAGGGCCGCCACGAGCTGAAGGCGGGGGTGAGCTTCATCAACGAACCGGTGCTCGACATCACCTTCTCCACTGGCCAGCAGCCGTCTTACGTCCACCTCGAGGATAGCCGCAACTCACCCATCAGCAGCATCACCTACAACGGCTCCATCGGCGGCGGCGAGGGCGGCAACATCGGCAAGATCCCCAACAAGCAATACGGCCTCTACCTGCAGGATACCTGGCGAGCCACCGACAAGCTGACGTTCGACCTGGGCGTTCGCTACGACTACGTCTCCGGCTTCGCCTTCGACCAGGAGGAGAACCCGGTGTTCGCCGATCTACAGGCGGCCGGCAGGGCCGGGAAGCTCGACGGTGTGATCGGCCTGGAGGACTTCGGCCAGGAGCCGGCTGAGGACAAGAACAACGTGGCCCCGCGCGCCGGCTTCACCTTCGACGCGAACGGCAACGGCAGCCTCGTCGTGCGCGGGGGTGCCGGGCGCTACTACGATTTTGCCTACACCAACGCCAACATCCTGTTTGCGGTGATCAGCGCCCAGTCGTCGTTCGGGCAGATCTACTCCCATGACAACACCGCGGGCATCAAGAACCCCGACGGCAGCAACTACCAGGTCGGTCAGCCGCTGCCCCCCAACCAGCTCACGCCCACCCGCCCGCACTTCAACCACGGGGCATCCCCGCGGATCAAGCAGCCCTACACCGATCAGGCCAACCTGGGCTTCTCGAAGTCCCTGGGCAAGAGCTACGCCATCGAGTTCGATGCCATCTACGCCGAGGGCAAGGACTTGGGCGTGCGGCCCCGGCTCAACGTTCGCATCAACGGCGGGCCGCGGCGCTTCTCGACCATCCTGCCCAACGTCGGCAGCTCCAACTTCGCCGCCGACGTTTCTGAAGGTCGCAGCCACTACAAGGCGATCAGCTTGGCCTTCAAGAAGCGCTGGGATGGCAAGCTCCAGTTCCTGGCCAGCTACACGCTCTCCAAGTCCACCGCCACCTCGCGCCGGGCCACCGACGAGTTCATTGGCGATACGCTGGTGAATGCCTTCGATCCCTTTGCCGACGTGCAGGAAGGGCCGACCAACAACGATGCGCGGCATCGCATCAACCTGAGCGGGGTGTGGAGCCCGGGCTTCGGGCTGACCGTCGCCCCGGTCTTCCGGTACCGCTCCAAGACGCCGTACACGATCACCACTGGAAACGACGACAACAAGGACGGCGTCAACTTCGACCTGCCCGCCGGAACCGAGACCGTCAACCAGGCGCGGGGATCGGACTTCAGCCAACTCGACCTGCGCGTCTCCAAGAAGTTCAGCCTCACCGGCAGGGTGAAGCTCGATCTGATCGCCGAGGCCTTCAACGTCCTGAACGCCAAGAACCCCGGCGGCTACAACGGCAACATGAGGTCGTCGACCTTCGGGCAACCGACGGAGTATGCGGGCGACTTCCAGCGTGGCGAGCAGCGTATCGGTCAGTTCGGGCTCCGCGTGGAGTTCTAGGACTCAACCGAAGCCGCAGACGGACCGGGCGGGGGCCAGGGGCCCCCGCCCTTTTCGTGTCGCCAGTCCCCGCTGTCCGCCGCGCGACCCCGCTGCTGCCCGCTCCGTTTTGCCGTATCATTCCGGCTCCATGCTGCCCGAACCCGTTCGTCGCTTCATCCAGTGGGCCGCCGACGAAGCACTCTGGGGCCCGTTGCACCTGGGCGGCTACAGGTTCCCCTCCGTCCTCGCCATCCTGCTCTTCGGAAGCGGCCTCTACCTGACCATCCGCTACCGGTTCGTGCAGCTCACGCGGTTCCGCGAGGCGGCTTTGACCCTCATCCCACCCCAGGCGGCGGGGGCCAAGGGTGCGCTCTCGCCCTTTCAGGCCTTCATGACCGCGCTGGCCGCCTCCATCGGCACCGGCAACATCGCCGGCGTGGCGACTGCGGTGGTGTCGGGCGGTCCCGGGGCCGTGTTCTGGATCTGGTGCTACGGCTTCTTCGCCACCACCATCAAGTTCACCGAGGCGGTGCTGGGCGTTCGCTATCGCGTCCTGGGTGCGGGCCGGCTCTCCGCCGGACCCATGCACTACCTGCGGGATGGGCTGAAGTCCCCGAAGCTCGGCTGGGCCTACGCCCTGATCGCCGGCGTCGCCGCCCTGACCACGACACCCTTCACCCAGCCCAACTCGGTTGCGGTCGTATGGCAGAGCGAGTTCGGCGTCTCCACCTGGGTCACCGGGGTCATCGTGGCCGTTCTCACCTGGCTGGTGATCATCGGTGGCATCACCGCCATCGGTCGGGCCATGGAGAAGCTGGCCCCCCTCAAGGTCTTCCTCTACCTGGCCGGCGGGCTGGTGGTCATCGTCACTCACGGCCACCGCATCCCCGAGATCCTGGCCCTCATCTTCCGTGAGGCCTTCTCGATAGGTGCAGTGGTTGGCGGGACCACCGGGGCCGGCATCA
The DNA here is from genome assembly GCA_035286745.1 of Vicinamibacteria bacterium. GTDB lineage: Bacteria > Acidobacteriota > Vicinamibacteria > Fen-336 > Fen-336 > DATECU01. Next base: position 5,958 of record DATECU010000075.1, read on the forward strand.
TGGTGGCCATGCGCTACGGCCTGGCCCGCGGGATCTACGCCAACGAGGCCGGCTACGGCACGGCGGCGGTCGCCTACGGCACCGCCCGGAGCGAAGAACCGGTGCAGCAGGGGCTGAACGCGGTGATGGAGGTGTTCATCGTCTCCTGCGTGACCTCCTCCATCAGCGCTCTCACCATCCTGCTGAGCGGGGCCTGGCGGTCGGGCCTCACCAGCACCGCCGCCGTGGCCAGCGCCTTCAACTCCGCCATGCCCACGGTGGGGGGCTGGATGGTGGCTCTGTGTGCCTTCCTTTTCGGTTACACCACGCTCATTGGCTGGGCCTACTACGGGGAGCAGTTCCTGGAGCACATCATGGGCCCGCGGGTGGTCTTGCCCTATCGCTGGATCTACTGCGGCCTCATCGTGCTCGGTGCGGTCTCCCAGGTGGAGACGGTGAGGGCCTGGGGCGACCTGATGAATG
>DATECU010000076.1:0-10524 GCA_035286745.1 Vicinamibacteria bacterium
CGTGCTCGCCACCCTCATGAACGGGCGCACGATCGCCCTTGCTTGCGACTTGGGCAGGCGGCCGAGGATGACACTCCCCGGCCAGCGGACTTCAGGCGTCCCAGCAACTGACGTTCCTCGCCATTGCCGCCGTCCCTCCACGCCGCCCTCGCTGTGTTGGCGGCCCTATTGTCGGGTACCGCCCACCGTGATCTCGGAGACCAGGACCGTGGGCAGGCCCACCCCCACCGGGATCTGCTGACCCGCCTTGGAGCAGGTGCCGACCCCTTCGTCCAGGGCCAAGTCGTGGCCGATGCGGGTCACCTTGGTCAAGACGTCGGGACCGTTGCCGATCAGGGTGGCACCGAAAACCGGGGGACCCAGGCGGCCGTCTTCGATCAGATAGGCTTCGGTGGCCGAGAACACGAACTTGCCGCTGGTGATGTCGACCTGACCGCCGCCGAAGTGCTTGGCGTAGAGGCCACGGTTCACCGAACGCACGATGTCCTCGGGATCGTCCTGCCCCGCCAGCATGAAGGTGTTGGTCATGCGGGGGAGCGGGAAAGAGGCGTAGCTCTCACGGCGGCCGTTCCCGGTCCCTGCCATCTTCACCAGGCGGCTGTTCAGTTGATCCTGCAAGTAGCCGCGCAGGATCCCGTCCTCGATCAGCACCGTGCGCCCGGGGACGTTGCCCTCGTCGTCGAGGTTCAGGCTGCCCCGGCGGTCGGGGATGGAGCCGTCGTCCACCACCGTCACCCCCGGCGCGGCCACACGTTGACCGATGCGGCCAGAGAAGGCCGAGGTGCCCTTGCGGTTGAAGTCGCCTTCCAGGCCGTGGCCGACCGCCTCGTGCAAGATGATGCCGGGCCAGCCCGGGCCCAGCACCACCGGCATGGGTCCCGCGGGTGCCTCCACCGCCGAGAGCAGGGTAACCGCGGCCCGCGCCGCCTCCCGGGCAAAGTGCTCGGGGGGCTTGTTCGCGAAGAACTCGGGCCCCACCCGCCCGCCTCCACCCGCCGAGCCCTCGCGCCTCAGGTCCTTCTCGGCGGCGATCACCGAGACCCGGATCGAGAACAGCGGTTGCACGTCCTCCACCAGCACGCCTAGCGAGTTGGCGATGCGCACCTTCTTGATCTCGTCGGACAGGCTCACCATCACCTTGTCCACCCGCGGGTCGTAGGCCCGGGCCGCGCGGTCGGCGCGCTCCACCAGCGCGATGCGGTCGGCCACCTCCAGGCTGGAGACGGTGGCCTTGCCGTAGCGCCGGTCGACCGGCCGCGGCGAGACCGCTTGCGGCGGCAGCGTCCTGGAGCCGGAGGCGATGTGAGCTGCCGTCTCGGCGGCCCGGGTCAGAGCGGCCCAGGAGAGGTCGTCGGTGTACGCATAACCCGTGCGCTCGCCGGAGACCACGCGCACCCCCAAGCCGCAGGTGACGCCGGCGGAGGCGCTGCGCAGGATCCCCTCCTCCAGGAACAGCGAGGAGGTGCGGCGGTGCTCGAAGTAGAGGTCGGCGAAGTCGCCTCCCCGGCCCAGGGCCAGGGAGATGAGCTTCTCCATCTCGGAGACGGGAATGTCGTCGGGTGTGCGCGAGCGATCGTCGGCGGGCATCCAATCACTATAGCCCGGCCGCCTCGCCGGCGGCCACGCTTGAGTCAAGCCCTCGGATGTGTTGAGATTCGCCCTCGGTGCCCTTTGCCCCCCCCCCTTATCCCTCGCCCAGGAGGTGACATGTCTTCGAGATTCGCGCGGCTCTCGATTCGGCACGGGTTCGGCCTTGCGGTGCTTCTTGCGCTTGCCGGAGCCGCCGCGGCCGACCAGGAAACGAAGACCTATCGCGGCGCTACGGCCTACCCGGTCGTGAGACCGGCCGTCATCGACATCGACCTGGGCACCGTTCCCAAGGCACGGGAGTGGCAGCCCGGCGATCCCATCAAGGACATCCCCCGCCGCCACACCCGCCCTATCTCCGAGGCCCCGCCGGCGCTGCCCATCCAAGGCGCGGAGGACGCCCTACTGCTGGCGCAAGATCAAGCCGCGGCGGGGAACGACCGAGCCTTCACTACGCCAACCCTCAACATGGACGGGCAGAACTACACGGGCGTGAATCCGGCGGACCCTTCGGCCGATGTGGGCCCCAACCACTTCATCACCCTCATCAACAGCGGCCCTGGCACCTCGGCCACCATCTACAACAAGAGCGGCACAATCCTCGCCGGCCCCTTCACGCTGGCCTCGACGCTAGGCGGCATCGGTAACTGCTCGGTCGGCGCCGGGGACCCGGTGGTGCTCTACGATCACCTGGCCGACCGCTGGCTGCTGAGCGAGTTCTCGGACCTCGCCAACGCGCTCTGCGTCTACATCTCGCAGACGGCGGATCCCGTGTCCGGGGGCTGGTATCGCTACGCGTTCAGCACCCCCTCCTTTCCGGACTACCCGAAGTACGCGGTCTGGCCGGACGCGTACTACGTCTCGACTAACGAGGATCCCGCCGTCTACGCCCTGAACCGCACCCAGATGCTGGCGGGCCTGGCCGCAACCTCCCAGCGCTTCACCGTTCCCCCCATCAACTTCCCGTTCCAAACCCTGACCCCGCCGGATCTGGATGGGCCGCCCCCGCCCGCAGGCGCGCCCGCGCCCTTCATGCGCCACCGCGACGATGAGCGTCACAACCCGCCGGGAACGGCGAGCGACTTCCTCGAGATCTGGGACTTCCACGTAGACTGGGTGACGCCGTCCAACTCCAGCATCACCGGTCCCTTGAACATCGCCGTGACCGACTTCAGCTCCGACTTCTGCGGGTTCACCACCTTCAGCTGCATCCCCCAACCCTCCGGTACCAATGCCCTCGACTCTCTGCGCGAGGTGATCATGTACCGCCTCGCCTACCGCAACTTCGGCACCCACCGGTCGCTCATCGGCAACCTCCCGACCAACCTCACCCCCCCAAGTCCCGGCCTCAGAGCGGGGGTCCGCTGGTTCGAGCTGCGCAAGAAGGGCTCCGGGCCCTGGACGCTCCACCAGGAAGGCACCTACTCGCCGGACGCCACCACGCACCGGTGGATGGGCGCCTCGGCCATGGACCAGGATCGCAACTTCGCGGTCGCCTTCAGCGTGTCCAGCTCCGGCGTCTTCCCCGGTCTGCGCTATGCGGGTCGCCTCTATGGCGATCCTCTGGGAACGCTGCCCCAGGGGGAGGCCACCATCGTCAACGGCTCGGCCTCCAACGGCAGCCTCCGCTGGGGCGACTACTTCCAGATGGGCGTCGACCCCGCCGACGGCTGCACCTTCTGGTTCTACGGTGCCTATTCGCCGGCGTCACCGTGGCGGACGCGCATCGCGTCCCTCAAGTTCGACAGCTGTCCCGACCTGATCTTCGCCGACGCCTTCGAGCCGCTTTAGTAGGGGCGGCCCGCCGCGGGTGGCAGCTTCGGACGGCCGGGAGCGTTAGCGCCGCCGTTTGGTCCTGTCCCAGGTCCTACTCGTCCGTCCGGCTGACGCCGGGGATCTCGAGCACGAAGTCAGCGCTGAAGGCCAGGGAAGGGGTCGCGAATCCAGGCCTCGCCTGCCCAGCCAGGGTTCGCTCGACGCAAGCCAGGGCGGTCAGCATGGTCAGCGTGTAGCCGTCCGGTGTGGTGAGCCGAGAGACCACCCGGCCGCCGGCCTCGTCCCGAGCTTCGCCCCAAAGCCGAGCCTGGCCTCTGGCGCGCTGCTCGGCGCTGGGGCCCGGCGGTCTGGACTGAATCCGTCGCTTCAAGAAGGACTGTACGGGCCGCGATCCCAAGAGCGACCCCAGGGGGCGCAGCAGCTTGAAGGTGAGGATCAGGCTCCGCGGTGCCGCCATGTAGACCTCCACGTTGGGGATGCCCGTGGAGTGAAAGGCGGTGGACACATCGCCCCAGGGAATCGTCACCGCCCGCCGGGGTCCCTTACCGAAGTCGATGTCGCGAGTCCTCCAGGCGGTGGGCACCCGCGCCAAACGACCGTCGCGACGCACCAGGCCACCCTTGTCGAGGTTCTCGACCATGGTGGTGGCGGTGCCCCGGGAGGCCCCGATGCCCGCCTGGAAGGCCAGCGTCAGATGGGTCGCCGAGGGGAGGCGCCGCTTCAGATGAGCGGCCAGGCAGTCCGAGGGCACCACGTCGAAGCCCACGCCGGGAAGCAGCATCACGCCGGCCTCCTGGGCCGCCGCGTGCCGGCGGGCCAGGCCTTCGAAGACCGGGATCTCGCCGGTCACATCGAGGTAGTGGGCGCCCCGGCGGAGGCAGGCGGAGGCCACAGGCTCGGCGGTGCGGGAGAAGGGCCCGGCGCAGTTCAGGACCAGGCGGGAGTCGCGGAGCCCGGCGTCGAGGGCTGCAGGGTCATCGAGGCCGAAGGCGCGGGACTCGAGACCCAGCTCTTGCGCCAGGGCCCTAACCGCGGCAGCGGACCGCCCAGCCAGGATGGGCCGCTGGCCCCGAACCACCGCCTCGCGAGCAATCAGCTCGCCTGTGTAGCCGTTGGCACCGTAGATCAAGTAGCCGGAAGGGAGGGTAGACATGGCAACAGCCTACCCCAGGATCTTCTTCTCCGTGGAGGGCACCGGGGCTATCATCAGGCATGGCAGCCAAATCCATCGGCACCGGCACCATCGCCTTCGGCCTGGTCACCGTCCCCATCAAGATGTTCGCGGCGGCCGAGTCCAAGTCGGCGATCTCCTTCAACCTGCTGCACGGCAAGTGCAAATCGCGCCTGAAGCAGCAGTACGTCTGCCCCAAGGACGAGGAGGTGGTTCCCAGGGACCAGATGGTGAAGGGCTACGAGTTCGCCAAGGACCAGTACGTGACCTTCACCGAGGACGAGGTCAAGGCCATGGGCGAGGAGGCCAGCCGAGCCATCGAAATCACCGAGTTCGTGCCCGCGGCCAAGGTGGATCCCGTCTACTTCGACAACGCCTACTACCTGGGACCGGACAAGGGCGGTGAGCGGGCCTACAAGCTGCTCGCGACCGCCATGCGCGAGACGGGCAAGGCGGCTCTTGCCAAGTGGGCGGCCCGAGGCAAACAGTACCTGGTGATGATCCGTCCCCTGGAGAAGGGCCTGGCCATGCAGGTGCTTCGTTATGCGGACGAGGTCCGCTCCTTCGACGAGATCCCGGTGGGCGACGTCGCCATCAAGGAGCCGGAGCTCAAGCTCGCCATCCAACTGGTGGAGCAGATCGCGGCCGAGGAGTTCAAGCCCGAAGCCTACGAGGACGAGGTGCGCAAGCGGGTGCAGGAGGCCATCCAGCGCAAGGTCGACGGTCAGGAGGTCACCGCCGCTCCGCCCGAGGCCCCGCGGGCCCAGATCATCGACCTGATGGCCGCTCTCAAGGCGAGCCTGGCCTCCAAGGGCGCCAAGGCAGCGCCGGTGTCAGCCGAGGACCAAGGCGAGCCGAAGGCCGCGGCCGGCTGAGCCTACCGCGTTGGCAGTCAGCGGCAGGGCAGTGGCGGCCGGCATCGACTCGCTCGCCCGGGTGGCTCGCGACGTGGTGGCCTGCGAGCGCTGCCCGCGGCTCCGCGCCTGGTGTCGTGAGGCGGCTGCCGTCAAGGTCAAGCGGTTTCGGGACCAGGAATACTGGGGTCGGCCGGTTCCGGGCTTCGGCGACCCGCGCGCTCGCCTCCTGGTGGTGGGCCTGGCGCCCGCTGCCCACGGCGCCAACCGCACCGGCCGCATCTTCACCGGCGATCGCTCCGGCGACTTCCTGTTCGCCGCCCTCCATCGCGCCGGCTTCGCCAACCAGCCCCTTTCCCGGCATCGGGGCGACGGCCTCGACCTCCGTGACTGCTACGTCACCGCCACCGCGCGCTGCGCTCCGCCGGGCAACAAGCTGACCCGCGAGGAGATCGCAAGCTGCCGCGAGTACCTGACTCGCGAGTGGGCGAGCCTCACCGCGGTCGGGGCCATCCTGGTCCTGGGCAAGGTGGCCCTGGACGGAACCCTGGCCATGCTGCGGCAGGTGGGCCGGATCCCGGCGCGACAGGCGTACTCGTTTGGTCACGGGGTGTCGCACGACCTCGGCGATGGGGTGTGGCTCTTCGCCTCCTACCACCCCTCGCAGCAGAACACCTTCACCGGCCGCCTCACCCCCCGGCGCTTCGATAGCGTCTTGATCGCCATCAAGCGTCACCTGAAGCGGCGATGAGGCGCCCCCCGGTCGCGCTGCTCGGGCTGGCGCTGGCCAGCGCCTCCGGCGTGGCCGCGCAGGCGGTGGTGCCGGCGGTTGCGCCCGGCGCCGGCATCGAGGCTTGCAGCCTGTTGGTGCGCTGCGGGCTTTCCGCTCCGCCGCCCGCTTGCACGGGACCCCTGTCGAGCGGCGTTCCCGGCGTCGTCTACGACGACGAGCGATGCGCCGAGGGCCGCCGACTCTTCGCCCAGGGCCTGTCCCCCGTCGACCCTCTGGGGAGCCGCGTCTACCGCATGCTGGGGCGTCGCTACCGAGTCGTCTACTCCGTCGTCGGCGAGGCGCCCATCAGCCAGCCCCGCTTTCTCTACCTGCTCGACGAGCTTCCTCTCGCCGCCAAGCTGCTCTCTCGCTTGCAGGCGAAGGACTACTCGGCCGAGTACCTGGATGGGCCGGCTCGGCGGCGCTTCCGCGGGGGGCGGAAAGGCGTGCTCACGGGCGAGGCGGAGCTGATCGCGCGCGACCCTGAGCCTGGCCGCCTGACCTACTTCGGTCTGGGGACCTCCCAGGTCGGCTTCTGGTCGCTCCGTGGCCTGGCGCTCCTGGAGCTTGAGTTCGCGCCAGTGGACGCCGGACGCCGCCTCGCCTACCGCATCAGCGTGGTGGCTTCGCCGGTGAACGCCTTCTACGACATGGTGATGCGTCTCGGCGTGTTCAAGGGCCTGGTGGAGGGGCGCCTTCGCGAGGTGATCGGCGACATCACCCAGGCCATGGCCAAGCTGGAGGGCAGCCCGCCCAGCGTCCTTTCGAGCCCCGACTGGACTGGGGAAGAGAAGGCCAAGCTGACGGCCCTGCTCCGCCTGCCGTGAGCGCCGGGGCGCCGGGGCGACAGGCCTTCCGGCGCGCCCCGAGTTCGCGTAGACTCGGCCTTCGATGCCGACCAGCGGTCCGGTCCAGGCCCTTTCCCGGAGATCCCTCCCTATGCGACGCTCGCTTTTCTGTCTGGCCGCAGCGCTTCTCTGGCTCCCGGCCGTCCTCTCCGCGTCGGAGCCGTCGGACCGGCCGACCGTGGTCCGCTTTCGGATCCAGAGTCGTGACGAAATCCACGCCCTGACCCGGCTCGTCTCCATCGACGACGTCCGGGGGCTCGAGGTCCGGGCCTACGCCTCGCCGCTGGCCCTCAAGCGGCTGACCGAGCTGGGCTACGCCTGGGAAGTCCTTCCCGATCCGGGGTTGAACCCGGAAGCACGGATGGACCTTGAGGAGCGAGCGCCGCTCGGCGTGTGGGACTCGTATCCGACCTACTCCGGCTACGTAGCCATGATGCAGGGCTACGCCACCAACTACCCGCTGCTCGCTCGCCTGGTCGAGATCGGCAACACCACCAACACCTCGCGGCCCCACAAGCTCCTGGCCCTGAAGATCAGCGACAACCCGGATGCGGAGGAAGACGAACCCGAGGTCCTCTACACCTCCACCATGCACGGCGACGAGACCACCGGCTCGGTGACGCTGCTCCACCTGATCGACGAGATCCTCACCAACTACGACCCGCTCTCGACCGACCCCTACAAGCAGCGCATCACCCGCCTGGTGAATGAAGGCGAGCTCTGGATCAACCCCTTCGCCAACCCCGATGGCAGCTACTACGTGAGCGATGCGTCGGTCAGCGGCTCCATTCGCTACTACACGACCACCACCGGCACCAACTCCTGGGTCGATCCGAACCGGAACCTCCCGGATCCTCAGGATGGTCCTCATCCTGACGGGAACGTCTACTGGGCTGAAACCCAGGCCATGATGAACTTCGCCGCCGCCCACAGCTTCATCATCTCCGCCAACTTCCACGGCGGCGCCGAGGTGGTCAACTACCCCTGGGACACTTGGGTGGCGCGGCACGCGGACGACGCCTGGTACCAGGTCCTCTCCCGCCAGTACGCAACCCTGGCCCAGACCAACGGTCCCGCCGGCTACATGACCGATCTCGACAACGGCATCACCAACGGCTACGACTGGTACGAAGTCGACGGCGGCCGGCAGGACTACATGAACTACGGGCGAGGCTGCCGCGAGGTCACCATCGAGATCTCCTCGACCAAGAACCCGCCGTCCTCGCAGCTCCCCACCTTCTGGACCGCCAACCGTGACGCCTTGCTGACGTATCTGGAGAACGCGCTCAAAGGGGTGCGGGGCCGCGTCACCAACCAACTGGGTGCGCCGCTCGCCGCCCAGGTGACGATTCCGGGCCACGATCACACCGGCTCCTCGGTGACCACCGACCCCGAGGTGGGGGACTATCACCGGCTCCTGTCCCCGGGCAACTACCCCATGAGCTTCAGCGCCGCCGGCTACCTGACCCGCGACTTCTCGAACGTGGTGGTCACCACCGGCGATGCCACCCGCCTCGATGTGGTGCTCTACACGGACCTGATCTTCGCCGACGGCTTCTAGGACGCCCTGATCGCTCACTGCTTCCCGAGCGGCACCGACAGCCGAGCAACTGCGTGGGAGGGAGAGAAGACTACCTCTTCGGTAGCGAGAGTGCGAAGGACACTCCATGCTCGACCCAACGCTAGAGGTCCGCGTCGGCATCGAGGACGTCAGCAGCTACGAAGAGGAACCCCTTCATCGGCCTGCCCGTGAAGTCCATCTCTCGGGCGTCGGGGTGCCGAATCAATGCGTCGTACGCCTGGGGGCCAACTCGGACCATCAGCTCGTCCTTGACGACGCCGACGCACATGTTGCCCCGGAGTAGAAACGCCAGACCGCCGACCATGCGCTTCTCGGAGATCCCTGTCTCGTCGGCCAGCATGCCCCGGATCCGTTCGGCCAGCCTTTCATCGTAGGCCATCGTTCCTCCCCGCATCGTTCGGCGCTGATCCTCAGTCCTCAACCATTGCTGTCCGCTTCGTGAGCAGCTCCCGCACGGTGACAAACCGAAACCCCCTGGCCCGGACTTGATCCACGATCAGGGGCACCGCGGCCAGCGAAGCGGATCCACTCGGATACCAGACGTGAAGGAGGATGATCGATCCCGGCCGGACGCGTCGCACGCATTCCGAGGCGATTCCGGCGGCGTCGGAAGCGTGTCCCGGTGAGTCCGGTTCGATGTCCCAGGTGACGGTCGTTCTTCCCGCGCGCCAGAGAAACCACGGCAGGCCGACGAGCTTCCAGCAGAACGGCGGTCGGAAGTAGATCTCACCTTGCTGGCCCGCACGGCGGATCAGGTCATCGGTACCCTCTACCTCGGACCTAATGAATCGCTGTGAACGCAGCACCATGCGCTCGTGCGAGTAGGTGTGGTTTCCCAGCTCGTGGCCAGCGGCCACCAGACGGGGGGCAACCTGCGGAGCTTCGGAGAGGTGCGCCCCATTGACGAAGAAGGTCGCGCGCACGTGACGGGAACTGAGCGTCGACAGCACTTCGTCTGCGACTGCCTCCGTGGGTCCGTCATCGAAGGTCAGAGCCACCACTTGCTCTGCCGCATCCACCCGCGCCACCAAGGTGCCGAATAGCTGCGTGGTGCGCGAGCGGGCGAGGCGGTACAGTCCGTTGAGCCCCCCGGCGAGGAGTGCAGCCGCACCCAGTACCATCGCCACCCTTCGCCAGCGCATCGTCACTCTCCCCCCGAGTCTGCGATGATGACCTCCGCGAGCGCCAGGAGGGCTGGCATCGCCCACCGCGGCTTGGTATCCGACTCGGTCACTCCCATCGTCGAGACCTCGCGTTTGCAACGCCCTAGAGCAACGTAGAGTCCTCATCGATTCGCTGGGCTCGCACATGGTGCTCTTCGCCATTCGCTGGATCCGGGTCGGAAGCCAGCTCGACGTAGCCACATGCGCCACAGCGCCAGGCATCGAGAGCAAGGGCCTTGTCGACCACCCAATGCGACAGCAGGCCCAGGAACACGGACTCACGGCGCGCCAGCACCCAGCTCACCTCCCGGACTCGGGTTGCGTCACTCGGGCCCCTGTCCCAATACGCGAGCTCGCCCCGCATCATGACCGCCCCGCAGTGACGACACCGGCGCAGCGTCTGCCCGACGGCTGTTGCGCCGGCCGCAAGGATCTTGTCGCGCTCGACTTGGGGAAGCGCGGAAACGCACCCGTTGCATACAGCGGGCGACGCACCCGTCACCAGGTAGTAGTGTGAGGGGTAATGCTCGCTGCAGCGGCTGCATTGATTGGCCATGCGCCCATTCTCCCACAGCTGTTGTTCGTGCCGTTTGGCTCTCACGTCCCCCCCGGGCGGCGCGGAATCCGTGCGGCCCCCTCCGAACAACGCCGCTCGTCGGCTCCGGTGTTCGGCGTCTCGGAGCAGCCCCAGGTCCCCGATGAACCGAACCGTCGCGCCATCGAGGGTGAGGCTGCCGTGACGGTCAGGCTTGCCATGCCCGACAGGCATGG
>DATECU010000077.1:0-19088 GCA_035286745.1 Vicinamibacteria bacterium
CAGGGAAGAAGGTGTGGGTGGTGGAAGCGATGCTCTCGCCGCCGATCCGGCCCTGGTCTTGAAGCGCCGGCGTACCCGCCGTGGTGTCGAGCCGCAGCCAAGCGGCCGTCGTCTGTGCGGCGTCGGGCCCGCCGGCCTTGGGCTTCATCGTGAAGGTGAACCAGAGGCTGTTCTGGCGCCACACCGCGTTCAGAGCGCGCCGGTCGTTGACCTCGATGGCGCGCGCGCTTCCGCTCTGGGCGGCATCGGCCAGGTCGGTCATGGGGTCGTCCTCGAAGTCCCCGAGGTTCACGAAGCCCTGGGTGAAGGTGGGGCTTCCCAGGGGGTTGTCGATGCGGACGTGCTGAACGTACTCGTTGACGTTGTCGGTGAGGCCTGAGTAGGACACGAGGTAGGTGCCCTGGCCGGCGGGTGCGGTACCGAAGACGTGGGCGGGCTGCGTGGTCGTGGGCACGCCGGTGAGGTAGGGGTTGAGCAGGCTGACCGAAGCCGGCCCGCCCGAGTAGAAGCCGCCGGAAAGACCCTTGTTGACGACCCAGAGTCGGGTGCCGCCGTAGGCGGGGCTGGCGCCGAAGCTGAACATGTTGCCGGTGATGTAGACCGCCTCCTCGTCGACCGCGAAGCCCGGGTAGTCCACCCAGCGGTCCAGGCCGCCCAGGTTGAGTTTGGCGTCGATCTGGGTCGCATACCAGGTGCCGGCGGGGTTGGCGTCGTCGGAGACGGCGACGAAGATCCGCGAGGTGTTCGCGGGATCGCCCGAGGCGGTATCGGTCGCCTCCAGGGTCACCACCACGAAGCGGCCCGCGTACTGGTCGTAGACAACCTTGGGGTCGAAGGTCGCGGTGAGGGGCGTGAGGCCCGCGAAGAAGGCCGAGAGCGCGGAGGTGGAGGGCGCGGCGCCCGTCTTGTCCCACCACTGAATGAAGCAGTTGACGACGTTGACCAGGTGGTCGGGCCCGGCCGCCGCGTGGCTGTCCGGCGGAATGAACACGTACCCGCCGTTGACCGTGGGGTTGGTGTCGAAGTCGCCGGCGGTGAAGGAGGTGATCAACGCGCCCGGGTCGATGGCGGGTGCGCGCTCGACCCCCTCCTGGACTGGGGCCGGCGAGGAGGAGTCCGGAAGCACGCCGAGTCCGCGCCCGAACTGCCGCCGGCCGGCTTTCGGCTCCTCCGAGACATGAATCCCCAGCGCCTCCGCCGGCGCCGGGCTGACGTAGGTCGCCTCCGGCTCCCTGACGTATGAATCGACGGCAATCACCTCCACACCCGGCGCCAGCACCGGCTGGCTGGGAACTCCCACCCGCAGCCCAACCGGCTTCTGGGCGCTCTTGGCCGACCCCGCGACCTTCCCGGATCGAGTGCCCCTAGCCCGACTGGTCCCGGCCGCTGCCGGCGCCGCGGCAACAGCGACCCATCCAGCGACGGCCGCCAAAGCGACAAGGACGGTCTTCTTCATCTTGATGGCTCCTCCACACAAGACCTACGGCGCCAGAGTGTAGCGCTGTTTTCTCGAACGGCGAGGGTTCGTGGACCCCGGCCGGTCAGATCGCTATACTCGGTTGCAGTGGCCTTCCGCGATCGCCTGCTGAGCACGATCCGAGCTGCGCGGCCGGTGCTGGAGGCTCCCGGGACCCTGGTCGTCGGCTCCGAAGTTCCCAACCTGCTGGAGCCCGGTTTCGCCGCAACATTGGTTGTGTCCCAGGACTTGGACATCGGGGTGCCTGTGGACGGGCATGCGGCATTGAAGGAGCGGCTCCCAGGACTGCGCGAGTTCGAACCGTCGGCCGACGAGCCCTCGGTGTGGACGCCCCGCTCGCCCGACCTGTTGGAGCTCAACTTCGTGGGCATGGATAGCAAGCAGGATCCGGCCGAGGCGTACGTCCTGGAGGACGACCGATTGCCGCTGCTGGTCTTCGGCGGCCTGGCCCTCCTTTCCCCGGGACCACAGATCGAGCTGGAAGGGGGAATGGTCCGCCTGCCGCGCCTGGCTGGCCTGTGCCTCGAGAAGCTGGTCACCGGCCGCACCGGCGAGAAGGGAGAGCGCGACCTGTTGGTCGCGCTGGCCCTGCTGACCCTGGCGCGCCCAGCCGACCTCGAAGAGCTGGAAGGACTCTACCGGCGCCTGAAACCAGAAGCGCGCCATGCGGTCTTCGCTCACCTAACCATACTGTCCTTGCTCGGCCCTCGGGACGGGATGCCGGACCCGCGGCCCTGGCGCAACGAAGTGGGGGCGCTTCTTCGCCGGCTTGAGGCTCAGGGGCAGAAGCCGTGACCACTCCGTCGCTCGATCGCCAAGTGCGGGAACTGCGCTCGCAGCTCCTGGTGCGTTCCTGGGAATACCGGCAGCGACACCACGCGCACGGCGTCTGGTTCAGGTTCCGCCGCGTGCTGGTCGATGCGAAGGAGGCCTACGCCATCCCCCGCCCGGAGGCGGAGGCACTGATCGCGAACGGCTCTCACGCCGAGCCCGTCGGTTCCGAGCTCCAGCCGCCCAAGCTCATCATCTTCGTACCCGCCGAACGCGTACGGGCCATCCCGACCGCCCGATCGCTGGAGGTCCGCCTGAGCGCCGACCTCTTGCAGGCCGAGTGTCTGGCCCTGGTTCCCTTCGAGGGCGTCAGTCGTTAGGAGGCGGACAGGCCTGCAAGTAGCGGCTGGGGAGGCTGCGACCGAGGAGCTGGCCCACGGCCCGGGACGCCGCCACCACCTTCACCAGGTCGACCCCGGTCTCGATCCCCATGCCGTGGAGCATGAAGAGCAGCTCCTCGGTGGCCAGGTTGCCGCTGGCGCCGGGGGCGAAGGGGCAGCCGCCTAACCCGCCCGCCGCGCTGTCGACGACGCTCACGCCTTCCAGCAGGGCAGCCAGGACGTTGGCCAGGGCGGCACCGCGGGTGTCGTGGAAATGGACCGCCAGAGTGGCGGCGGCTACCGCCTCCCGCAGTCGGCCCACAAGCTCGCTCACCTGGGTGGGGACCGCCACCCCGATGGTGTCGCCTATCGAGAGCTGGTGGCAGCCCAGCTCGGCGAGCCGCCTCGCTACCTCCACCACCCGGACGGGGTTGACCGCGCCCTCGTAGGGGCAGCCGAAACAGGTCGAGATGTAGCCGCGCACCCACATCCCCTCGGCCAGCGCCTGGGGCACGAATTCGGCGAAGCGCCCGAGCGACTCCTCGATGCCGGCATTGATGTTGTGCCGGTTGAAGGTCTCGCTGGCGGCGGTGAAGACGGCGATGGCCCGCGCCCCGGCCTCCCGCGCCGCCTCGAAGCCCCTTCGATTGGGCACCAGCACCGGGGTTCGGAAGCCGTCTGTCGAACGGAGCCGCCTCAGCAACTGGTCCGAGCCCGTCATCTGCGGGATGGCTTTCGGCGAGACGAAGGCGCCCACCTCCACCATGGGCAGACCGGCGTCCAGGAGGCGAGTGCAGAAGGCCAGCCGGTCGTCGATCGAAAGGACCGTCCTTTCGTTTTGCAGCCCGTCCCGCGGTCCCACCTCGACCACGGTGACGTGGCGGGGAAGCTTCACTGAAGCTCCACCAGCACCACGCCCGGGGCCACCATGTCCCCCACCCTGGCGGCCACGCTCACCACCACGCCATCCCGGGGAGCCCGGATGGCGTTCTCCATCTTCATGGCCTCGACCAAGAGCAGTTCCTCACCCTTGACCACCGCCTGGCCCGGCACCACCTTGACCGCGATCACCTTGCCCGGCATGGGGCTTTCGAGTCCACCGCTGGGGTGGCGGGGGGCGGCCCGTCCGGCGCTGGCCGCCACCTCCACGCGGTAGACGCTGCCGCGCCAAAAGAGATGGATGACGTCCCCTTCCCGCACGCAGTGGAAGACGTGGGCCTGGCCGTTCTCGCGGTAGAAGTAGGTCCCCGGCCCCAGCTCCTCGATGGTGGGTGCGAACGCCTGGCCGGCGACCCGAACCCGAAAGCCCCCGGACGACGACTGAAGCTCCACCTCGCGGTGCTCCTGGCCGCACACCAAACGCATCATGAGCGGCCCCCGATCTGCCAGGACCCCACGCTGGCCCAGGCGTCGGGTGCCGCGGCCGGCGCCGTGCCCCGCGCGGGTGCGGCCCGATGCAGGGCGGCCAGGGCGGCAGCGATGGCCTCCGGAGGCGGAAAGGGGTGAGGAGTCAGCTCCCCCAGGTGTTCCTCGATGAAGCCGGTCGTCAGGTTGCCGGCCACGAACTCGGGATGGGCCACGATGGCCTGCAGGCGGGCCAGGTTGGTCACCACCCCCAGGATGGCGGTGCGCTGGAGGGCGGCCCGCATCTTCTCGATGCTCTCCAGACGGTCCCGGCCCCAGGTGATGAGCTTGGCCAGCAGCGGATCGTAGTGGACCCCGACCTCGGAGCCGGTGGCGATGCCGCCGTCGAAGCGCACGCCGGGACCTTCGGGAGCCGTAAGGTGCAGGATGGTGCCGGGCGACGGCAGGTCGTCGTTCTCGGGGTCTTCGGCGTAGAGCCGGCACTCCAGGGCGTGGCCGCGAGCCACGATCTCATGCTGCCGGAAGGGCAACGGCTGGCCGGCTGCCAGCTCGACTTGTAGGCGCACCAGGTCGAGGCCGGTCACCGCCTCGGTCACCGGATGTTCGACCTGCAAGCGGGTGTTCATCTCCAGGAAGTAGAAGCGGCCCTCGGGGTCGAGCAAGAACTCGACGGTCCCGGCGTTCAAGTAGCGAGCCGCCTGGGCGGCGGCAACGCCCGCCGCGCACAGCGACTCGCGAAGCTCGGGGGTGAGGGCTGGGGATGGCGTCTCCTCCACCACCTTCTGGTGCCGCCGCTGGATCGAGCACTCGCGCTCGAGGAGATGGACGCAGGAGCCCTGGCTGTCGGCCAGCACCTGGACCTCCACGTGTCGCGGGCGATCCACGAAGCGCTCCAGGACCATCACCTCGTCGCCGAACGCAGCCCGGGCCTCGCGGCGCGAGGCTGCCAGGGCGGGCAGGAAGTCCTCCTCGCGGGAGACCACCCGCATGCCCTTTCCGCCGCCGCCGCGCGAGGGCTTGATCATCACCGGCCAGCCGATGCGCCCGGCCTGGCCCGCGAGGTGCTCGTCCTGCTGATCGTCGCCGTCGTAGCCGGGCACCACCGGGACCCCGGCGGCCGCCATCAGCCGCCGCGCCCCCTTCTTGTCGCCCATCGTTCGGTGCACGTCCCCGGGTGGGCCGATGAAGGTGAGGCCGGCCTCGGCCACCGCGTCGGCGAAGTCCCCGTTCTGGCTCAAGAAGCCGTAGCCGGGGTGGACCGCCTCCGCGCCGGTGGCGCGGGCCGCCGCCACCAGGGCGCCGATGTCGAGGTAGGAGCGGGCGGCCTCGGCAGGGCCGATGCAGACGGCCTGGTCCGCCTCCCGCAGGTGGAAGGCTCCGCGGTCGGCCTCCGAGAACACGGCCACCGAGGGGATGCCCAGGGAGCGACAGGCACGAGCCACCCGCACCGCGATCTCGCCCCGGTTGGCGATCAGGATCTTCTTGAAGAGGGGCATAGTTTCGTTTGGCGGGCTCCCCTGGACTCAGGGAACCCAGTTGGGCTTGCGCTTCTCCAGGAAGGCGCGCATGCCCTCCTGGCCCTCGGACGACACGCGCAGCTCGGCGATTCGCTCCACCGTGTAGCGTTGCACGTCTTCCACCCGGCGGTAGGCGATCTCGCGAATCAGCGCCTTGGCCTCCGCCGCGGCTCGGGGGCCCGCCTTGAGCAGTTCCTGGACCCGGTTCTCGACCACCGCGTCCAGATCGCTTTCCGGGACCGCGGCCCGGATCAGGCCGATCTCGGAGGCCCGGACCGCCTCGAAGCGCTCGCCGGTCAAGAACAGCTCCCGCGCCGCCGACTCGCCGATCTTGCCCAGCACGTAGGGCGAGATCACCGCCGGGATGATGCCCAGGCGGACCTCGGTGAAGCCGAACTGGGTGCCCAGCGCCGCCACCGGGACGTCGCAAGCGGCGACCAGGCCGGCGCCGCCTCCCAGCGCCGCGCCATGCACCCGGGCCACCACCGGCTTGGGCGATTCGTACACGGTGAAGAAGAGATCGGCCAGCGCCTGAGCCTCGCGCAGGTTGTCGTCGCGAGAGAAGGCGGCCATCGCCTTCATCCACTCCAGGTCGGCGCCAGCGCAGAACGACGGCCCCCGGCCCCCCAGCACGATCACCCGGGTGGCGTCGGCCGAGCGCAGGTCGAAGAGCGTCATGCGCAACTCGGTGACCATCAGGCCGTCGAACGCGTTCCGGGCCTCCGGGCGGTTCATCCAGATCCGCGCCACCGGTCCGTCGTACTCAACCTCCAGGCGTTCGAGCTTCACCGCTCACCTCACATGCGGAAGACGCCGAACCGCGGCTCCGGGAACTGCGCGTTGAGCGCGGCCGATATGCCCAGGGCGAGCACCGTGCGGGTGTCGGCAGGGGGGATGATGCCGTCGTCCCAAAGGCGAGCGGTGGAGTAGTAGGGGCTTCCCTCCTGCTCGTACTTGGCCAGGATGGGGGCCCTGACCGCCTCCACCTCCTGCGGCGACAGGCTCCTCCCAGCCCGCTCCGCCTGCTCGATCTTGACCTGAGCCAGAACCGAGGCCGCCTGCTCACCGCCCATCACCGAGATCCGCGCGTTCGGCCACATCCAGAGCTGGCGCGGCTGGTAGGCGCGCCCGCACATCCCGTAGTTGCCGGCTCCGAAGCTGCCGCCGATGATGACGGTGAAGCGGGGCACCTGGGCGTTGGCCACCGCGTGCACCATCTTGGCCCCGTCCTTGGCGATTCCCTTCTGCTCGTACTCCTTGCCCACCATAAAGCCGGTGATGTTCTGCAAGAAGACCAGTGGGATTCGGCGCTGGCAGCACAGCTCGATGAAGTGGGTCGCCTTGAGCGCGCTCTCCGAGAACAGCACGCCGGCGTTGGCCAAAACGCCTACCGGATAGCCCATGATGCGGGCGAAGCCGGTCACCAGGGTCGAACCGTAGAGGGCCTTGAACTCGTGGAAGCGGCTGCCGTCGACCAGGCGAGCGATCACCTCGTGCACGTCGTAGGCCTTGCGCGGGTTGGCGGGGATCACGCCGCCCAGCTCCCGCGGGTCGTAGAGGGGCTCTTGCGGCTCCTCCACCTCCCAGGGCGGCTCCTTGCGCGAGGTCAGCCCGCCCACGATGCTGCGGGCCCACTCCAGGGCCTGGTTCTCGTCTAACGCGTAATGGTCGGCGACCCCGCTCTGGCGGCAGTGGACGTCGGCCCCGCCCAGCTCTTCCGCCGAGACCTCTTCCCCGGTGGCGGCCTTCACCAGCGGCGGGCCGCCCAGGAAGATGGTGCCCCGGCCCTTCACGATCACCGTCTCGTCGCTCATGGCCGGAACGTAGGCGCCGCCCGCGGTGCAGGAGCCCAGGACCACGCTGATCTGGGGCAGGCCCAGGGCGCTCATGCGCGCCTGGTTGTAGAAGATGCGCCCGAAGTGATCGCGGTCCGGAAACACCTTGGCCTGCAGCGGCAGGAAGGCCCCGCCCGAGTCCACCAGGTAGAGGCAGGGCAGGCGGTTCTCGGCGGCGACCTCCTGGGCGCGCAGGTGCTTCTTCACCGTCATCGGCAGGTAGGAGCCGCCCTTCACGGTGGCATCGTTCGCCACCACCATCACCTCGCGGCCGCTGATGCGGGCGATGCCGGTGACGATGCCGGCCGAGGGCGCCGCCCCGTCGTAGAGGCCGTGCGCCGCCAGGGCCCCGATCTCCAGGAACGGGGTCCCCGGATCGCGCAGCCGCTCGATCCGCTCGCGCACCAGGAGCTTGCCCTGTTCGCGATGACGCTTGACCGCCTCCGGCCCACCGCCGGCCTGGACCGCGCCCAGCTTCTCCTTGAGGTCGGCCTCCAGGCGGTCCATCTGGGCCAGGTTCTCGCGGAAGTCGGGGGATTCGACGTCGATGTGGGTCTCGATGGCCGTCATGGCCGGGAGTATGCCATAGGGTGCGATCCGCGGCCCCGGCATACGCGCGGCCGGGGCCGAACGGACGGTCCGTTGGCCCCCAGCCGGTGCGAGTTGGTTCGGAGAAGCGTTAGGGGACCAGGATGGGAATGCCGAGGCTGGCGGAGAGCAGGTCGTAGTCGGACCGGTTGGCCGTCACCACCGTGGCTCCGTAGCGTTTGGCAGTCAGGGCGATCAAGGCGTCGTTCTGGAACTCGCGACGCTTGCTGCGGTCCCATCCCTGGCGGTCCCCAATGACTCTGACCAGAAGACCGGCTTCCCACCAATCGGCGTTCACGGGCTCCCAGCAGGTGGTGGCCCGATCGCGGAGGTCGGCGACCAACGCCTGAGCCTCCCGGGTCCGCGCGCCTCGCCGCAACTCCGACAGGACCACGGCCGAGTGCCGCACTACGAACGCACTTCGCAGCCATTGCATCAGGTCCTCGTAGAGCCCTCGCTCCCAGTGACCGACGTAGATGCTGCTGTCCAGGATCGCCCAGGCCATGGGATCTTAGACTGTGCCGAAGCTCCCCGGGCGCAGGCTCTTGCGGCTGGCCTGCATGAACTTCCAGAAAGCCTCCATTTCGGCAATCCGGGTCAGAGACAGCCGCACCGCCTCGGCGTCGCTCTCCGCGGAGAGCGCTTCGCGGGCTCGCTTCAGTGCGGCTTCGTCAACGAAGAACGACTTCCTCCTGAGTTCGCGCGCGGGCCGTTTCGCCATCTCACCCTCCAGGCATACATCTTAACACGCAGCGGCATACCCGGGCGCTTGGCTTGGCTGGGTTGCCGGGGCGCAGAGACGGAGGCAGCGCCGGGCTGCAGCAGGCGGACGCACCTCCGGGACGGCGGCGACTTGCCGTAGACTCCGGCCATGGTGCGCGGAGCCGACCGGGAGGCCTCCTCGGCCGCCAAGGCCGCCGGCAGGGAGGGGAAGGAGTGACCAGCTACGAGTTCGGCGGCTTCCGCCTGGACGGCGCCCGGCGCGTGCTCTGGCGCGGTTCGGAGATCGTGCCCCTGCCCCCCAGGGCCCTGGACCTGCTGCTGGCCCTGGTGGAGCGATCCGGGGAGGTGGTCACCAAGCAGGAGCTCATGGAGCGGGTGTGGCCGGACACCTTCGTCGAGGAGGCCAACCTCAGCGTCAACGTCTCGCTCCTGCGTAAGGCGCTCGGCGAGCAGGCCGGCGGGGCGCCCTTCATCGAGACCCTGTCGCGCCGCGGCTATCGTTTTGTGGCCGAGACCCGCCGGGCGGAGGCGACTCCAGGCCCTCGCTCGCTGGCGGTGCTGCCGTTCCGGCCCCTGAGCGAGAGCGAGGACGACGCGGCCCTGGGCCTGGGCATGGCCGACGCGCTGATCACCCGCCTGAGCAGCCTGGGACAGATCCTGGTGCGGCCCACCGGGGCGGTGGCCAAGTACGCGGGCGGCGACCCCCAGCAGGCCGGCCGCGCCCTCCGGGTCGACGCCGTGGTCGACGGCCGCTTGCAGCGAGTCGGCACCCGCTTGCGGCTAACGGCTCAGTTGATCGCGGTGGAGAAGGGCGGTCCCGCCTGGGCCGACATGATCGAGACCGACGCCTCCGATCCCTTCGCGGCCCAGGACCGGGTGGCCGAACAACTGGCGGCGGCACTGGCGCTCCGGCTGGGCGGACCGGAGCAGGAGCTCTTGGCCCGGCGCCCCACCACCAGCGTGGCCGCCTACGAGGCCCACGCCAAGGGGCGCTACTTCTGGAGCCGGCTGACCGCCGCCTCCATGAGCCGGGCCATCGGCTGCTTCCAGGAGGCAGCCGAGTTGGACCCCGGCTACGCGGCTCCCCACGCCGGCCTGGCCGATGCCCTGGTCGCCATGGGCTTCTCGGGTGCGATCCCCCCGTCCGAAGCTTGGCCGCTGGCCCTGGCCGAGGCCGAGAAGGCGCTGGCGTTGGACGCGCGCCTACCCGAGCCCCGGATCGCCCGAGCCTATGTTCGCCTCTTCCAGGCCTGGGATTGGGACTTCGCCGAACGCGAGCTGGTCCAGGCGGCTCGGGAGAGTCCGCTCTCGCCGTCCGCGCGCCAGTGGCTGGGCTTGTTCCTGGCCATGCGCGGGCGGATCGCGGAGGCGCGACGCGAAGTCCAGGAGGCCTACCTCCTGGACCCGGTCTCCTTGATCGCCAACACCATGCTGGGCTTCCTGCACTGCCTCTCCGGCGACCACGAGACCGAAGCCGAGCAGTACCGGCGCACCCTCGAGCTGGACCCCAACCAGTTCCTCGGCTACTGGGGCCTGGGCAACGGGCTCACCCACCTGGCTTGCTTCCAGGAAGCCGAGGCTGCCCTGCGTCGCGCGGTCGAGCTGACCGAGGGCTCGCCTTTCCTGCGAGCGGTGCTGGCCTGGAGCCTGGCCGAAGCGGGCCGAGGCGGGGAGGCGCGCGCCGAGCTGGCTGCGCTCGACGGTCCCGACACCGGCTACGCCTCGCCCTACCAGCGCGCGACCGTGCTCTCTGCGCTAGGCGACGCCGACGCTGCGATGGCCGCGCTGGAGCAGGCCGCCGAGGCACGGGACCCCTGGCTGGTGTGGCTGCGGGTCGATCCCATGTTGGCGGCGCTTCGCCATCGTCCCGACCTAGCTCGACTCTCGGCTCGAACCCAGCCGCCAGCGTAGCTGCCGCGCCTACAGGATGGTCTTCCGCTGGAAGGCGCGGGCGCCCCAGAAGGTGAAGAGGGCCAGGAAGCCGGAGAGGCCGAAGAGCAGCAGGGGAAGGGGCATGCGCGCGACGTCAGGGGTGACCGCATAACGGAGCGCTTCGCTCATGAAGACCAGGGGGTTGACCAGGAACAGGTACTGCACGGGCCCCAGCACCGAGAGCGCGCTCCAGGGGTAGTAAGCGCAGCCGAAGAGCATGAGCGGGCCCAAGATGACGGCGAACAACAGGCCGCTCATGCGGGGCTCCACCAGCGATCCCAGGGTCAGGCCGAAGGCCGCGGAAAGCAGGCCGCTCAGGACGGTCAGGGGAAGAAGGGCCAGCCAGTTCGGATGAACCTCGACCCCGCTCACCTTGTGCATGAGCAGCATCATGGCGGGCAGCGCCACCAGGCCCGCGGTCGCCGCGTGCACGGCTCCCGCCACCACCTTCTCCACCGCCACGCCCAGGACGCTGATCGGCGCCAGCAGGCGCTCGTCCACCTCTCGGCTGCCGGAGAGGTCCCCGGCCAGGGGCATGAGCACACCCTGCACGCCCGCCATCAGGCAAGCCACCGACATGAGACCGGGCACCATGACGGTGCGGAACTCGTCAGCCACCAGGTGCAGCCGGGGCAGGATGTTGCCGAAGACCAGGACCACCAGGACCGGTTGGGTGAGGGTGGCCATCAGCAAGGGCACGGCGTTGCGGCCCGAGACCAACAGGTCGCGCCGCAAGAGGGCGAGGAAAGCGGTCACTCGCGCAGCTCCTTTCCGGTGAGGTGGATGTAGACATCCTCCAGGCTGGGAGCGGTGAGGCTCACGTGACGCAGATCGCCGCCGCCGTCGCGGACCGCGTGCAGCACCCGGTCCAGCAGGCCGTCGCCTGGATCCACGAACAGCCGCAGCCGCTCGCCGTCTTCGCCGCCGGCCACCGGCTCCAGCCGGAGGACCCCCGCAATCTCCGTTAGACGTGGGGCCAGCGGCGCCGAAGCTCGAACCCAGAGGTCCAGGATCTGTCCCCCGGGAAGACCCGCCTTGAGGTTCGCCGGCGAGTCCAAGGTGAGGATTCGCCCATGGTCGATGATGGCCAGCCGCTCACAGAGCAGGTCGGCCTCCTCCATGTAGTGGGTAGTCATGATCACGGTCAAGCCCTTCTGGTGGAGGCCCCGCAAAGTGTCCCAGAGCAAGCGTCGCGCCTGGGGATCGAGGCCGATGGTGGGCTCGTCCAGCAGCAGCACCTTGGGGTCGTGCATCAGCGCCCGGGCGATGAGCAGCCGCTGTTGCATGCCCCCGGACAGCGCCAGCGGCTTGGCCGCCGCCTTCTCGGTGAGCTGCATCTCGGCCAGCAGGCGATCGGCGCGCGCCTCACGTTCGGCGGTGGGCAGCCCGAAGTAGCGGCCGTGGAAGGTCAGCACCTCACGCACCTTGAGGTCGCGGTCCAGATTGCGCACCTGCGGCACCACCGCGATGCGCCGGCGCACCCCCAACGGATCCCGGCCCACCTCGATCCCGTCCACCAGGATGCGGCCGGCGCTGAGACGGACCAGGGTGGTGATGCAGCCCAGGGTGGTGCTCTTGCCAGCTCCGTTAGGTCCAAGCAGGCCGAAGAACTCGCCCGCCTCCACGCTGAAGGAGATCCCCCTGACCGCCTCCACCGGCGGCGTCTTGCGGGTCCCCCGATAGGTCTTGACCAGCCCCTCGACCACCAGGGAGGCGGTCACGCCAGGAGCCTCCCCTCCCGCACCACCACCTTGCCACCCTTCACCACGGTCCGGACGGCGGGCACACCGACCCGCAGCAGATCGAGCAGCCGCGCCGAACGCAGGATCAGGAGATCCGCCTGCTTGCCGACTTCCAGGCTGCCCACGCGATCATCAAGGTCGAGCGAGCAGGCCGCGTTCACGGTGGCTGCGGTCAGCGCCTCCTCCAGGGACAACCCCATGCCGAAACAGGCCACCGTCATGGCGAAGGGCATGGAGGGAGAGAGGCCGCCGCCGGGGTT
Organism: Vicinamibacteria bacterium; assembly: GCA_035286745.1. Classification (GTDB taxonomy): domain Bacteria; phylum Acidobacteriota; class Vicinamibacteria; order Fen-336; family Fen-336; genus DATECU01. The sequence goes on from DATECU010000077.1 coordinate 12,591, forward strand.
GGCGTCGGTGGCCAGGGCCACCGCGGCCCCGGCCTCGATCAACTTGCGGGCCGGTGCATAACGATCAAGCCGCAAGTAGAAGGCGGCCGAAGGCAACAGGGTGGCCACGCAGGAGGCCGCGGCCATGGCCCGCATGCCGCCCTCCGACACGAAGATCAGGTGATCGGCCGAACGGGCACCAAGATCCGCCGCCAGCTCGGCGCCCCCGGTCCAGGTCAGCTCGTCGGCGTGGAGCCGGAGCTTCAAGCCGTGCTCGCGGGCGGTCTCCAGGATGCGCCGGCTCTCCGCCACCGTGAAGACGCCTTCCTCGCAGAACACATCGCAGAAGCTGGCCAGACGCCGCCGCGCCACCTCCGGGATCATCTCCTGGCACACCGTCTCCAGGTAGCGCTCGCGATCGCCCTTCATCTCCACCGGGACCTCGTGAGCCCCCAAGAAGGTGGGCACCGCCACCATCGGGTGGGCCAGGTCCGCCTCCCGAATCGCCTCCAGAGAGCGGATCTCGGCCTCGGTGGCGAGGCCATAGCCGCTCTTGATCTCGGCGGTGGTGGTGCCCTGGAGCAGCATCTCGTCCAGCCGGCAGCGGATGCCGCGGACCAGGTCCTCTTTGACCGCGCTCCTGGTGGCCGCCACCGTGCGCACGATGCCACCCCCGGCCTCGGCGATCTCCCGATAGCTGGCACCCGCCAAACGCTTGCGGATCTCGTCATCGCGATTGCCGGCGAACGCCAGATGGGTGTGGGCGTCCACCAGGCCCGGGATCACCGCGGCCCCCTCGGCGTCGACGACCGCTGCGTTCTCAAGCTCCACCTGGGAGGCCAGGTCGCGATCGGGTCCGACGTAGACGATGCGGCCGGCGGCGGAGGCCAGGGCCGCCCGCTCGATCAGGCCCAGATCCCGCATGGCCGCGCCTAACCTTGGCCGTGGCCCGGCCAGACTGGCCAAGACGCCGACGTTGCGTACCGCGAAGTCCGCCTTCATCGTCCCCCCGCGGGCAGCCAGTCACGCAGCCGCTCCCGGACCGCGGCCGCGGTGACACCGCTCACCCGCACCAGCTTGTCGCGGCCGTGCTGGCCGCGGAGCAGCTCACAGGCCGAGGGCGGGACGCCGACCGCCTTGCCCAGGAAGCGGAGAAGCGCCGCGTTGGCCTCCCCCTCGACAGGGGGAGCCGTCAGGCGCACACAGAGCGCCCCCTCCCGCACGCCGGAAACCCCGTCCTTGGCAGCCCGGGGCTGGACCCGGACCCGAAGGGTCACCGCCGCGTCCTGCTCTCGCAGCTCGGGGCCCGTCGGGTCGGAGGGATGTGACCGCATGTGGGTTATGGCTTCAGAAGGGTCCGCCGAGTCGATCCGGAGCCGAAGACGGAACGGAAGGCGCGGTCCCGGTGCCCGCTAGGCACCTTCCTCGCGGCGCTTCAGGAAGTGCAGGTTGTTCTCCAGCTCGGCCTCCTCCTGAAAGTCGAGGAGTTGGGTGAGGCGGTTGATGGAAGCCCGCAGGTCGGTCCTGAGACCGGCCCGCTGACTCCTGAGGTCGAGGATGCCCCGCTCGATCTCGTGGGCGCGCGTCTGGGCCAGCTCCAGCAGGCGGTCGGCCTGGATCTCGGCCTCCTTCACCACGTTCTCCGCCTGCTTGCGGGCGTTCTCCTTGATCTCCTCGGACACCCGTTGGGCGGTGAGCAGGGTGTTCTTGAGGATGCTCTCCCGCTGGCGGTGCTCTTCGACCAGGGCCCGGAGCGCTTGCAGCTCCTGCTCGGCGTTGTCGCGCTCGATCTGCAAGGCCGCCACGTCCTCCGCCACGATGTTCAGGTAGGTGCGCACCTCCTGCTCGTCGTAGCCCCGAAACGCGCGGCCGAAGGTCTGGCGCTGGATGTCCATGGGTGAGCTTCGCATGGCAGCTCAAGGGTCGCACAAGAGGGGCCACCGGCTCAAGGGGCTGGCGTGGGCTGCGGGCCTGCGGGTCCTGCGGGCTGTCGTCGTTGCACCGCCGCCTGCGGGTCCCTATACTGCGATCATCCTCCATGCGGACAACTCAGAACCTGACCGGCCTGCTGATCGCCTGGAGCGACGGGGATCAGGACGCTTTCGATCAACTGATTACGCTCGCCTACGGCGAGCTACGGCGTCAGGCGCGTTTGTTCTTGCGACGGGAGAAGGTCGGCCACACCCTGCAGCCGACGGCGCTGGTTCACGAGGCCTTCCTGAGGCTGGCCGGACAGAACCGGGTCCGCTGGCAGAATCGCCAGCAGTTCTTTGCGGTGGCCGCCCAGGCGATGCGACGGGTTCTGGTCGATTGGGCCAGAGCGCGCGGCTCGGTCAAGCGCGGCGAGGGGCGTACCCGAGTCACCCTCGAGGAGAACCACCTGCCCTCTGCCGCCGCATCAGTCGACGTGGAGTCCCTGGATCGGGCCCTCGACGCCCTGGCAGCCCTCGACCCTCGGCAGGCTCGGCTGGTGGAGCTTCGCTATTTCGGCGGTCTCACAGCCACAGAAGCTGCGCAGATTCTCGGTATCTCCCTGGCAACCGCAAAGCGCGACTGGGCGGTGGCGCGGGCCTGGCTGTTTCGTGAGCTGGCAGGACCGCAGCGCGCCGGCGTTCGTGCGGCGGAGGTGTGCCGCTCCTGAGTCCAGGGGCGGGCGCGTTCGGTTGGACACCCCATCGCCGTTGATGCGAGTAGCGGATCGATCCTGTGCCACCTGAAGGGACGCGGGCTCGATGGGAGCGCGTGAAGAGCCTGTTCCATGAGGCCAGTGGGCTCCCGCGAGCTGAGCGGCTGGCTCTCCTGGACTCCGCCTGCACGGACGACCCGGCCTTGCGGAGCGAGGTCGAGTCCCTGCTTCTGGCCCGTAGCGCGGCGGGGGACTTCCTGGAGCAGCCCACCGCCTGGAGTGAGATCGCGGTCCCCGACCTCACAGGTCAGCGGATCGGCCCCTGGCGCATCGAACGCGAGCTGGGGCAAGGCGGCATGGGGATCGTCTACCTCGCCACCCGAGCCGACGGCCAGTTCGAGCAGCGGGCCGCGCTCAAGTTGGTCCTTCGCGGCATGGACTCCGACGCCGTGCTGCGCCGCTTTCTCTCCGAGCGCCGCATCCTGGCTTCCCTGGCGCACCCCAACATCGCCCGCCTCCTGGACGGCGGGTCCACCCCCGAAGGGCGACCCTACTTCGTGATGGAAGCCATCGAGGGCGAGTCTCTGGTCGACTACTGCGATGGACGCCGACTTGGCCTGGAAGCGCGCCTCCGGCTCTTCCTGACCGCCTGCGACGCCGTCCACTACGCCCACCAGAAGCTGGTGCTCCACCGCGACCTCAAGCCCGACAACATCCTGGTGGGTGCGGATGGGGTGCTCAAGCTCCTGGACTTCGGGATTGCCAAAGTGCTTTCCGGTCCCGAGGACTCCGAGCTGACGGTTGCGGGAGGACGGCCCATGTCGCCCGAGTACGCGAGCCCGGAACAGGTGCGCGGCGAACCCCTGGCGACCGCGAGCGACGTCTACTCGCTCGGCGTGGTGCTCTATCGATTGCTCACCGGCAGCGGCCCCTACGGAGCGACTCGGCGAGAGCCAGCCGCGGTGGCGCAGCTGGTGCTGACTCAGGAACCGTTGAAGCCGTCGGTGCAGGCGGCGCGGAGCGGGAACCCGCTCAACCGCTCCTGGCGTCGCGACCTCGAAGGCGACCTCGACCGGGTGGTGCTCAAGGCTCTCCAGAAGACGCCCGAGCGGCGCTACGCTTCGGTCGACGAACTCGCCGCCGATATCCGGCGCTACTTGGAGGGCCTGCCGGTGAACGCGCATCCACCGGCGCTGACCTATCGCGCGGGGAAGTTCGTCAGGCGCCACCGGGGCGCGGTCGCCGCCTCGACCCTGGTGACGGTCAGCCTGCTGGGGGGCACCGGGATGGCCCTACGCCAGGCCAGCATCGCTGAACGCTACCACCTACGGGCGGAGAAGCGGTCCCGCGATGCGCAACGCCTGGCCAACAGTCTGGTCTTCGAGCTGCACGACGCGATTCGCGACCTCCCGGGTGCCACGCAGCCTCGGGCTCTCTTGCTCAAGCGGGCTTCGGAGATGCTTGACACGCTGGCCGTGGATACGCCCGACGATCCCGTCCTGGCCGAAGAGGTGGCCATCGCCTACCACAAGCTGGGAGCCGTCCTTCGCTCGGGGGGGCACGCCAACCTCGGGGAGCGGGAGGCGGCCTTGGCCGCCCACCGCCAGGGACTCGCGATACGGGAGCGACTGGCCGCGGACTCTCCCGCCGACCTGACCCGGCAGGGCCGGCTGATCGAGAGCCATCTCGAGATGGTCCACGCTCTCCAGGGACCAAAGGCCGTTGACCACGCTCGCCGTGCTCTGGCCCTCGCCGAGCGGCTGGTTGCCCTCGAGTCCCACAGCGAGAAGTCCAGGAGGCTGTGGGCGCGAGCTCTCTACGCCGAGGGCTGGACCCTGGTCGTGAGTGGTGACCTGGCGGCAGCCAGAGCCTGTCTCGAGAAGGCCCTAGCGGCCTTCGAGACGCTGCTGGCCGCCGCCCCGGGGGACGCGGCCACTCTGCGAGCCACGATCCTGTCGCACAAGCGCCTTGCCGCGATCTTGGCCGCCCAGGGCGAACTATCGGCGGCCCTCGCGCACTATCGGAAGGTCGTGGCCTGGGATCAGGCGCGCGCCGCCGAGAATCCAGCGAGCGTCGAGGCGAGCTTCGACCTCTCGGTCTCCCTTGTCGACTACGGCTGGGCGCTCGCGAGGAGCGGCGACCAGCGGGCTGCCATCGAGCAGTACCAGCGTGCCCTGGGGATCCGGGAGACGTTGGTCCATGCCGATCCCGGAAACGCCCTGGCCCGGTTCGGCCTGGGTTTTGTCCTGGTGCGCCTGGGCAGCGCATCTCAAGGGGCGGGCCGCCATCGTGACGCCCTTGCCTTCTACCGGCGCGCCGAAGAGGCTCTGGGTCCCCAGCCGGCGAACCAGGATGTGCTTCCAGAGATCTACCGGGCCAGGAGCGAGTCCTACGCGACGCTGCGACAGTGGGACCAGGCTTTGGCCTGCGCCCGAAAGGCGATGCAGTTGGGCTCGGCGTCCCGGGCCAGGGAGCCGACCAACGCCTGGCTCCGCATTGATGCCGCCCGGGAACAAATCGCCCTGGGCCGTGCGCTTCTGGGATCGGCGCCCCGGGCGGATCGAGGGACCGGGGCCAGGTCCTGGCGACTGGAGGCCGCGGCTGCCTACCGCGAGGCGCTGCGAATCGCGGCTGAGCTTGAGGCTGAGCATCGCCTGGCTGGCGGGGACCTCGACCTGCCCGATCAGGCCCGAGCCGGCCTGACCCAAGCCGAGCGAGAACTCGCGAAATAGCCCCGCCCCGATCTCGTCGTCGGGCGGATTGCCCGAATCGACGTCGCCGTCATGACTCGCGGACGGTAAGGCCGCATGAGCCGTTTGGCGTTCCCCTCTCGCGTCAAGAGACAAGGGAGTCACCTTTCCCCTGACCGCGCCCATGCACCAGACGGCCGAATACGACTCGCACCCGAGGGCTAGCGCCGAACCCCTTGTGGGGGGGCGTCTGTGATCGGGTTTGACAGCGACCAGGCCATCGAGCGCTTGAGCTCTGCCGCAGCCGGAGCCTGCCGACTGCAGGCCGTCGGTACCCACCGGAGACTTGTGTGAACGGGTTTGACAGCGTCCACCTGGCGATCGAGCGGCTGAGCACGGACGCGGCTGGAAGCCACTGGCTGGAGACCGCCGGTGCTTACGAGGGACGGCCTCTCGGTCTGCTGATCGCCCTGCACCCGGCGACGCCTGCCGGAGCCCTGCAACTGGTCACCGCCGGCGAGGCAAGCTGCCCGCTCTTGGCGCGTCTTCTGGGTCTGACGGGCGGCCCCAATCCACGCCGAGTGGGGTTTTCGCAGAGCTTCGGCACGGTGCCTGTCGAAGGCGATCCCCGGACAATGCTGACCCGCTGCGTCACGCTCCGAGTCTTCGACCGCGGAAACCGACCGCATCCGGAGATCTACCTGCGGGTCGACTTGCCGGCGCGGAAGCTCGAGCTGTGTATTCAGGACCCGCGTGCGGTGGCCACACTCGCCCTCCCGCGACAAGCTGAGCTAATGAAGTAGTGGGCCTCCGCCGACTGGAGGGCGATGAAGCAACCGGCTATCATTCAGCGGGGCGCGTTGATGGAGTCCCTCCAGGTTGGCATCATCAATCTCTACATTGTGGCCCTGTGGGCCCTTGTCATTCCCTGTCTATCGGTGTCGGTCCACTTGCGATTCTCCGGAACTGGCCAGGCACCAGGCGGGAAGAGATCCATCAAGCATGTCCTCCCGTCCTTGATACTGCTGGGAGCGATCGCCTACCTGACCGTCTCCGTTCAAGACATCAACCCCATTTGTTCCGGCGCCGGCGACGGCTACTTCGTATGCGCCGGACACAAGGACGCCGTCTCGTTTGATGCGGCTCGGATCATTACGACCACGAAGATGTTGTCTGACATGGCTCGCACCATCGGCATTCCGG
>DATECU010000078.1:0-12652 GCA_035286745.1 Vicinamibacteria bacterium
CGCGACCCCGGCCACAAACATCCCGCAGACGGAGACCAGCAGCGGTGTCGGTTGTCCGCTGGCCGTGAAGACGTAAACCAAGAGCAGGCAGCCGCCCGCCAGGAACAACAAGTGGGCGGAGGCAGGCCAGAGCAGCACGGCGACCAGCGGACAACCCACCGTGGCCAAGAGCGCCAGCAGAGCCAACGCGTGGAGTCCGATCCAAGACCCCCGCGCGGCGCGGCCGGCCGGAGCGCGGACGCCGGAAAGCACCGCCAAGTAGATGCCCAGGGGCATGAGGTAGGCCTCCGGCCACCAAACGCCACGGGCGAACCCCAGCACCCACACCCCCTCGATGGCTGCCGCGGCGGCCAGATGGCCGGCCCAACGCACAGCCTGAAGCCGCTCGGCCCATCCGAAGACCAGGGCGCCCAGGAAGCAGGCGACAGCCGACGCCGGCTCCTCGAAGCGCCAGGCGGCCAGGCCCAGCGAGAGGCCCGTCATGGCCGCCACGGCGTCACGCGTGGCATGCCGGTCGGGCGCTACACCGGTGGCGGGAAGCCTACCTCTGAAGGCCTCGTCGAGACCCAGAAGGCCCCCGGCCCAGAGCGCAAGCGCGGGGGCTTGCAGCACCGCCAGGTTGGCGTCGCGCAGGCCGGCCAGAACCAGCGAGGCGCCTGACGCATGAAGCAGCCACTGGCCGCCGCGGGCCAGCGGGATCTGGGGAGTCGCCGCAAGCGTGGCCCGCCACCTCCAGGAGCTGGCGGCCAGGCCCAGCCAGAGGCAGAGCGACACCGCGGTCGAGCTGTCGCCCGTCACCCAGGAGGCGGGCAAGGCCACCGTCGCCACCGTCAGTGCCCAGCCGTGGGTGAGCGCCACCTTGGCCGGGCTTTGCCCGAGGAAGTGAAGCAGGCGCGCCACCCCGAGCACTCCCACCGCCAGCAGCGCCAGGGGCAGAAAGCTGTCGCGCCCAGAAAGGGTCGCCACCGCGGTGCCCACGGTGGTGAGCACCAGGAACCAGAGGTGCGCTGCGTTGGCGGCGTCCCGCAACGATCGCCACAGGAAGAGGGCGGCGGCTCCGCTCAGGGTGGCCAGGGTGGCGGTGAGGCCGCTCGCCAAGCCCAGGCCCAGCGCGCCGAGGGTCAGGGCGTGGGCGGTGCCCCGCAGACCGAAGGCGCTGGGGATGCCCAGGCTGGCGGACTCGAAGCAAAGAGCCGCATAACCCAACGCGCACAGGGCGCTGGTCAGGCTGCCGCCCTGCAGTGCCGCCAGCGGTAGAGAGGCGAAGCCGAGAGCGTGGGCCGAGTGGTAGGTGGCCCCGGCAAGCGGAAGCGGCGCATTACGGAGTCGCAGAACGGCGAAAAGGCCATAGTGCAACCAGGACCAGGCGCCGAGGCCCACCGCGTAGGCCCAGGGCCGACCCCAGGACTGGAGCAGGACCATCAGCAAGGCCCCGCCGGCGAGGTTGGCGAGCACCACGCTCGCGAAGAGCAGACCGCGCTCAACCCGATTGGGCGCCGGGTCCAGCGCCCGAACCAGCCAGCACGTGAGGAGCCAGCAGCCGACCCACAAGGTCAGAAACACCCAGGGCGAAGGGCCGCCGGCGATCGCCTCGGCGAGACCCGCGGCGGCTCCCGCCAGCGCCGCGGCCGCCAGGGTGGCCGGCCGTTTGCGGGTGGTCTCGGCCGCTGGGGACAGCCCGACCAGCGACAGAAGGAGCAGGGCCAGCAAGGCGAGGGGCACCATGCCTAGCGGGTTCCCCGGAGAGCTGAGCAGCAGGCCGCAGCCCAGGCCGGACACCAGGAACGCGAGGTGCGGCCGTAAGGAGGTCTCTCTCGAGGCGCGCCAGAGGCAGGCGAGGGCGAGCGCCGCCAACAGGAAGGCCGCTCCCTCCCGGCTGCCCCGCGCGTTCCACAGGGCGACCGCCAGCACCAGCGAGCCAGCAGTGTCGAGCCCCGGGCGCGGCAGCCACCGGCTCGCCGCCCTGGAGGTCAGCAAGCAACCAATACCCAGAGCCGCGGGAGCGAGGACCAGCAGGCCCGCGGAGGTCGCTAGGGCTGCGCAGAGGCCCAGCAGCACGAAGAGCGGGCCCGCGTAGGAGAGGAGACCGGTGACCATCGCCCCGGCCACAAACCCGGCCCGGGTGAAAGCGATGGTCGGGTAACGCCCCCGCCAGAAGGCGGAGGTGAGCAACGCCAGGCCGACGCCCAGGAAGGACGAGGCCATGAGTCCAGGCGTCACCTCGGGGGCAACCAACGCGTTAGGAACAGAGGCCAGCGGGCCGGAAAGGCCAACCCTGGCCAGGGTGGCGGGAGCCAGCAGCAACCCCAGTCCCAAGCCCAGCAGAAGAGAGAGCCAGGCGGCGCCGTCCTTGAGCCCGCCAGCACGCTCGGTTGGCAGCAGCACGCCCCATGCGGTCAGCGTCATCACCCAGGCGGTGGTGGCGATCAGGTAGGCCCAGAACGGCGCGGACAGGAAGAAGAGGCCGGTGGTGCAGGCGGTGGTGAGCAGAGCCCAGCCGAGAAGCCCGGCAACCCGCCCGGCCACGCCCAACGCGTCGCTGCTCAGACTGAGACGCAGGGTCAGGGCGGCGGAGATCGGGAACAGCAGCAGCGAGGTTGGGTTGGGGCGGGCGGCGAAGGAGGGCAGCAGGCTGGCGGTGGCGGTCACCGCCAGCAGTGCGGCTCCGATCCGGTAGGGACCACCGCCCTGAGCCCGGCCGCGGGCCAACCAGTGAAAGCCCTCAGCGAGAGCCAGCAGCAGCGTCGCCGTTAGGGGCGGCGGGAGCTGGACGGCGTGACCGAGGGCCAACACCAAGCCGCCGCTCAAGGCGGCGAAAAGGCAGGGATAGAGCCCCGCCGGCAACGGCGGTGGGCTGGCTCGCCGGTAGCAGGCGGCGTGGTAGGCCAGGCCGATCGCCAGCACCGCCGAGGCGGCGAGCGGGACCCGGCCCGCGAGCAGCGGCACCCAGGTCAGGGCTGGTGCGTAGAGGCTCACCGGCACCAGCAGGTTGCCCAGGGCGAGCAGGCTCTCGGCCAGGGGCCGGTACTCCTCCCGGTGGCGCAGAGCGCCACCCACCGCCAGAGCCAGACCGCAGAGCGACAGGAAGCAAAGACTCAGCAGAGCGCTGGCCGCGGCGCCATCCACCGAAAGGCGGACGGCGTAGGCGGTCGCCACCAGAACGGCGACGGCGATGCCTGAGATGGCGGCAACCTTGAGACTACCCAAGGCGGGGCTCCTGGTGCTAGGCGGAAACGACCTCGGTCACTTCGATCTCGCAGCGGGGGTCGCCGCAGGCGTGGCACCTGGTCTCCTCGGTGGTGACCTGAATGCCCAGATGACGCTCGGCGAACTCGGCGATGACACCCTGATTCAGAAAGCAGAAGGGCGACTCCCGCTTGAGGTCCCGGCACTCCGGGCAGTCGTCAATCGAGATCACCAGGGTCTTGGGGTTCTTCATCGAAGCGCGCACGACACCGGGCGCGTCCCGGGCCGCCAGCACCGCGGCCTGGCCTATCACCGGCAGCTTGGTGGCGGCTCGCTCAAACTGCTCCAGCAATCGCTTGACGTCCTTCGCCCTCTCCGGGGGCAGGTTCCGGACCAGCAGCCGGCCGGTCTCGTAGGCGGTTGCGCAGAAGCCCGGGCCCAGGAAATCCAGGGCCACGTTTCGATAGTGAAGGTAGCGACTGAGGGGCACACGATCGACGCCCTCGGCAAGGTCGGGCGTGCCCGCTTGAGAGAGCAGGATCTGGACCAGCGCCTCTCCTCCCACCTCTCTGACCGCGTCCAGCCCGGCGAGCACGAAAGCCCTCTCCAGAGTCTCGTTCTTGCCCACGCTTGACCTCCCGCGAACGGCGCCAACCCGACGCTACGCTCGGTGACACCTGGCGTCAAGATCCCAGTGCGTTCCAGCGCTGGACTCCTCCGCATCGCGAAGCGTCCTTGACAGGCTGGGGGGCGCGCCCCATATTGGAAGTAGACGGGGCGCTTGCAGATGACCCCGTTGAAAGGAGCGGAGTCCCAAGCTGAGGATGTGAAGACGTAGGCATGAGTTGACGTTCAGTTCGTGACTCGATCTTCTAACGACCGAGGGACGCCTATGGAGGATCCGCCGGGCCGAGCGCGGGCCTGAGGAGCCCGTCCTCAGCCGTAAACTCTCAAGAGCGCACCTCTCTGGTGTGCTGGGGCGAATGAGCCCCGAAGTTGGACCCGGGACGCAATGTCCCGGGTCCTTTTCTTAGGGACGCCCAGGGCGCAGTCTGCCGCGCTCGCCGGCGTGCCTAACTAGCGACCCATCTCGGGCAGCAGGATGCGCAGCGGGCCGTCTTCGGTTTCCAGTTGCACGTCGGTCGACTCCACGCTCGCCAGCATGCCATCCCCCAGTCGGTCGCCGGCCCGGTAGGCGTAGAGGGTTCCGGTGGGGGAATAGGCCAGGGCCAGCCAGCCGCTCTCCCCGTGTACCAGCCCGGCCAGGGCGAACTCGCCGACCGCCAGGTCCTGAGGGCGGAGCACCAGCTTACGTCCCGGGGCGGGCTCGCGGTCGGCGTCGTTGCCGGGGGGAGGCTCCACCCGGAGCTCGCTCAAGCCGCTGGCCGTCAACACCGCCGACTTCAGGTCAGCCACCGTCAGGTTCCTCGCCCACAGGCTGGCCCGGCCCGCCGGCGAACCCTCAAAGCCGAAGCCGGGGTCCGCCTCCTTGAGCACCGCCAGCAGCTCGCCAAGCGGCGCTCGCTTCACCGCAAAGCTGGCCCGCGGGCCCTCACCGCCGGTGGCCGGCGACGAAGGCGGCGGGCTCGGCCTCCGCCACACCCGTCGCACCGCCCCTGTCTCCGAGATGCGCACGCCTAACTGCTTCTCCAAGAGCGCCAGCACCTCCCTGAGCTCCAGGCGGCTCATCTCCAGGCTGACCCGGCCGGTCACCTCCTCGTCGACCAGGAAGCCCTGCCCGGTCAGCAGCTCCAGGACCTGGAACACGTCGGCCGCGTCCAGCTCCCGAAGCCGGAGGGTGAGCGGCCCCTTGCTCGGCGTCCGGCCGCTGGGCCCTCGCGCCTTGAGCCCCCGGCCGGTGGGGTCGCGGTCCACCCGACAGGACGCCTCGTCCTGGCGGAAAGGATCCTCGCTGGGCAGCGGGATCTCGGCCTCGATGCCGACCACCGGGCTCTTCCCCCGCGCCTCGAAACGGTGACAGGCGCCCTGGCGCACCACCAGGACCTCGGCGATCCGGAAGAAGCCACGCTCCAGGCGGCTCTCCAGCGCCCGCAGGGAGGCCTCGCCTACCGTGAGCCCGGCGATGCTGAAGTCCTCGGCCAGGCTGGCCCGCTGGATCACCACCGGCCGCTCGCGAACGATGGAGGACAGCTCGGAGAAGAAGACCCGCGGGTTGCGGCGGGCGCGCCGCAATTGGGCGATGGTCTCCGACTTGGCCAGGGCCAGGGCCAGATCGTGGTTGAAGCTCTCGAGCTCGGCCCGGGACGCCCCCAGCGGGCGCGAACCCTCAGGCGGCGCCGGCAGCGGGGCCCGCAGCGGTCGATAGGGGAGGCGGAGCAGAGCCGCGAAGCGGACCCGTTCCTCCCGTTCGGCTATAAGCGTTAGGCTCTCGACGTCCATCAAGCGATGGGATAGCGCCACCTGGCGAAAGAAGCGGTCGATCTCCTCGAAGCGACCCACCCCCACCACCTCGACCGGCACGTCACCGCGATGGCCGGTCTCCAGCGCCGCCCGAGGTGTGACCTCGAGGCCGGTAAGCGCGAGCGGCCGGGCCAGCTCCTTGACCACCGCCAGGTCGGAAGCTGGGTTGGGACCGTCGGGCAGGATGCGGCGCAGCGTCTCCAGCCGTCCGTCCAGCAGCCGCCGTTCGTCGGCGAAGGGCCGGGGGGGCTGGGCCACGCCCAGGAGGAAGACCAGGGCCAGAATCACAGGGGCGAATCTTACCAGAGCGGGAACCAGTGCCAGGCCGCCTCAGTACAGCCGCCGCCAGATCAGGAGCTCCGCGTCCTTGTCCGCCTTGTTCACCCGCCGGTAGTGGGGGTTCCCGACCAGCGCCAGGCGCAGCGGGCTTACCCGGTGGATCACCAGGAAATCGAAGGGGATGGCGCGCTCCAGACGGCTCAGCTCCTGCTGGTCCCGGGGCAGGGACCAGACCACCTCCACCGGGTAGTGGCTGAGACCGTAGAGGAAATTGCGAGCCACCACCCGCCGGGGCCGAAAGGGGTCGACCGAGCGCTCGATCAGGCGCGCCTGACGATCCTGGTCCTCGTGGTCGGCGGCCTTGTAGCGGTAGAAGAAGTCCAGATGGCGGCGGTCGACGTGGACGAAAGCGGCAACCAGCGCCGCCAACAGCGCCGCCCTCCCCCAGGCCGCACGCAGCCTGACCAGGGGAGCCAGCGCGAAACACAACAACAGGGGAGCCCATCCCATGTAGGCGCGCACGCCTCCCCACACGCCTCCCCGCTGGCGCACCACGTAGACGGCCAACACCGCGGCGGTCAGCAGGCCCAGCGAGCAGAGGGTGGCGGCGGCCAGCCGGCGGGCCGCCGGGGTGAGCGTGCCCCAGGCGAGAAGCGGCGCCAGCGCCAGCAGGGCCAGCATCGCTAGCGTTAGGTCTTCGGCGCTCTCCCAGGGTCGGGCCTGAGCCGCCAGCCGCAGGTTGGCGGCGACGTTGCCCGCGACCACGGAGACGAGAGAGGTGAAGGGCGAGGCGGAGCGGAGCGCCTCTTCGACCAGGCTGGGATAAAGCGCGTTAGGGTGAACCGCGCGGTTCCGCGAAAGAGGGGCTACCACCAACAACAAGGTGGCCAACGCCGCCGGCGCGAAACCGCGAAGCCACTGGCGCCGGGGCAACCTCGCCAGGTAGAGCGGCCAGGCGAAGAGCAGCGTCTCCCGGAAGAGCGCGCCCAGGGCGAAGAGGACACCGGCCAAGGGCGCGTGCCACCCTCCACGACCGTGGAACAGCCAGGCCAGCCCCGCCAGGAACACGAAGGCCACCGCCAGTTCGGGATAGACGACGTAGAGGTAGCCCGGGAAGGGCGGGAGCAGGGTGAAGAGAGCGGCGGCGACCAGCGCGCCGGTCCGGTCGGGGAGCACGGCCCGAGCCACCAGGAACACCAGAGGAATGGAGGCCAGAAAGAGCAGCAGATTGAGGGCGACGCCTGCGGTGAGGGTGGCTCCGAGCGCGCCCACCAAGGGCGCGAGCGCCAGCAGGTAGCCTGGGAGGTGCACGTCGCGATGCGGGTAGCCGCGCACCAGCAGGCTGTGGGTGAGGTAGAAGTGGGTATCCAGGCTGCCGCGCTCCATCAGATTGCGCGCACCAACAAGGTAGATGCATTCGTCTGGCCAGGCGACCTGGTGAAACGAGCGCCTCCAGGCCAGGTCGGCCACCAGCAGGCCCAGCAGCCCGATGGCGAGCAGCCAGGCCGCGGTCCTTGGGGCGGGAACTCTCAGCGTTCGCGCTCCGGGATCAGAGCTTGCCCCGGAGGGCAAGCGCGCTCAATCGAAGGTAGGACAGCGAGGTGCGCAGGATCCGCATCTTGCTCCGGCCCACCCGCCGGCTGTTGTCGAGGACCATCGGCACCTCCGAGATAGGCAGCCGAAGCCGGGCCGCGCGGTACAGGATCTCGACCTGGCATTCGAACCCCGGCGAGCGGATGAAGGCATCACCCCAGCGCTCGTGCATTCGGCGCACGGCCTCCAGGGAGTAGAGTCGATAGAAGCTGCTGAGCGTCGAGAGCCCGCTGAGCCCCAGCGTCTTCTTCATCAAGCCGTTCGCCAGGTGGCTGAGGCCCACCCGGTGCAGGTCGGTCCCCACGATGCCGCCGCCATAGAGGTAGCAGGAAGCCAGCACCACCAGGTCCCCCTCCTCGCGGGCCCGCCGCAGCATCCGGGGCAGGATCGAGAGGTCGCTGGTGCCATCGCCCTCCAGCGTCAGCATCAGATCGCCGGCCTCGCCTCGATCGAGGACGCGCAGGAAGCCGGTGCGAAAGGCGGCTCCCGGGCCCAGGTTCCGGGGGTGAGAGACCACCTCGATCGGTAGGCGGGCCGAGGAGGCCTGCCGGCAGATGTCCGCGGTGGCGTCGGTCGAGCCGTCGTCGACGGCGATCAGGCGGGCCGGGCAGGCAAGCGCCTCCAGTCGCCCCCGCAGGTTCTCGATGAACTGCGAGACGCCGCCCTCCTCGTTGAGGAGCGGCACCACCACGTGAATCACAGGAGCCCGTCCTCCTGCATGGCCTGCCGCTGCCAGGCGATGGTGGGCGGCAGCCCCTGGCTGAGGCTCACCCGGGGCTGGTGCCCCAGGACCTCGGTGGCCAGGCGGTTGTCGGGGACCCGCCGTCTCACGTCCTCGTAGCGGCCGAAGCTGGTGAGCGGCACCAAACGCAATCGAGGCTGGTCGTCGCGCACCAGCTTCCAGCACAGCTCGGCCAGCCCCTGGATGGTGATCTCCTGATCGATGCCCACGTTCAACACCTTCCCGTCGGCGGCGGGGGCATCGAGCGCCCGCACGAAGCACTCGACGGTGTCTTCCACGTAGGTGAAGCTCCGGGTCTGCTGCCCGTCGTCGTGGATCTCCATCTCCTGGCCGCGGAGCGCCGCCGCGATGAAGACCGACTGGGGCCCCCCCCACCAGGTGGGGTTCTGGCGTGGGCCGTAGACCCCGAACAGCCGGAGCGCCACCGCTTCCAGGCCGTGGCGTTCGCGAAAGGCGAAGAGCAGCTGCTCCTCGAACATCTTGGAGATCGCATAACTCCAGCGACGAACCAACGGAGATCCGATCACGGAAACGCTCTCCTCGGAGAACGGCACCTCCGGGTTGCGCCCGTAGCAGTCGGAGGTGGAGGCCAACACCATGCGCCGCACCCGGTGGTCGACCGCGGCCCTGAGCACCGAGAACCCGCCCTCGCCGTTGGTGGTCAGGGTGTCGAGCGCGTCCTGGTAGCGGGGGATCTTGCCGGCGGCGAGATGGACCACCGCCTGGCAACCCGGGAAGACATCGTCGAGCGCAGCACGGTCGAGAATCGATCCCTGTCGAAAGCGGAACCGCGGGTGGGCCACGATGCCCTGCAGGTTGCGCAGGATCCCGTGCGACAGGTCATCCAGTCCCTGGACCTCGTCGCCGCGCTCCAGGAGACGGACCGCCAGATTCGAGCCGATGAACCCGGCCACGCCGGTTATCGCGATCCTCACCGCCTTCATCCTCCCCCGGCCTTCCGCGGCGTCAAAGCCCCAGTGTGTTTGCGTGGAACGAATAGTCCCGAGCGTGCAGCCACAGGCCCGCACCCAGCGCCAGCATGGTGAGCAGCCATCGCAACCAGGCCACCTGTGTCCGACCGGCCGCGCCCGCAATCATGAGGCATAGCAGCGGCGAAAGGAACTGGTCCTCCTTGGCCCAGCGCAGGAGCTTCGAAAGCGCGGGCAGCTCCTTGAGCAGCATGAACAGGCCCCACGCCCCTAGCCAAGACACAAGCAGAGGGCGGACGCGGGCGGAGGCGCTCTTGAGGGCGAACGGCGCGGCCAGCAAGCCGGCGGCCAACGGGATCCAGAAGCCAGCCCACCAGACCCGGAGCGCCTGACGTGACTCGTTGCGGAAGACGAAGAAGCTCCGCCCGGGAAAGGGATCCGCGTCAGCGGCCATGCCACGCACGCCGCCCAGCATTCCCGGCAGGTAGTGGAAGTAGAACAGGCTCCCGGCGACCAACCCGCCCAGGACCACGGCCATCGTCAGGCGCTGGCGTACCGCCGCTTCCTGGGTCCGGGTCTCGATCAGCAGGCAGACGAGCCAGAGCCCGGCGAACAGGCCAAAGAGGGGCAGCGACGCCGAGTACCCGAGCAGGGCCAGGGCCACCAGAGCGGTCGCCGGCACCAGCCCGGCGGGAGCGCCGCCGCTGGCGGCCTCCCGGATCAGAAAGAGCATGGCGGCGAGGGTCAAGACGCCGCCCACCACCGCCGGGGCGTGCGAACGGCCCAGGTGATGCCAGACCGCCAGGTCGACCCAGTAGAGGAGGGCCGCCAGCCATCCCGCCCAGGCCCCCCAGACCAGCCGCGCCACGCCGAACATGGCCAGGCCCATCAGCGAGACGACCGCCGCGTTAGCCGCGGTCATCGCCCAGGCCAGGTCCAGGCCGAGGAGGTGCAGGGCGAAGTAGCCCAGATAGGGGAGCGGGGAGTAGGGGATGCGCATGCGGGCGCCCAGCGCCTCGGTGGCTTCGCCTCGGTCCTGGGACGGCGTCGGGAAGTGGGAGCCGTAGGTGAGAAGGCCGTCGTAGCTCACGGGGACGCGGGCCAGATCCAGCGTCCGCTGCTGATGAATGTAGATGTCGGGCGGCAGATGGCCGGGCAGAAAGACCCAGGCGCCGTGCACCACGATGCTGGCGAAGACCAGCAAGGCCAGGGAGCGAGCCGTCACCTCCTCCACCCGTCTCTTCGTTATGCGATACCCCAGCAGGCCGGCCAGCAACGCAAGAGGCAGGAGGCGCGGCACGGCGAGCAGCACCGGAACCGGATCCAGCCTCACAAGCGCCAGCCCCGCCAGCGCACTCGCGCCGGCGAGGATCGAGCTGGCCCTGGCCGAGAGGCCGATCAGCCAGGCGAAGGCGAAGACCGCCACGGGAATGGCGGCTATGAGCAGGCGACCGCCCCAGGCAAGGGTGAGGCCCGTCTTCGCTTCCAGCTCCAGGTAGTCGACCAGCATCTCGGGTCGCTCCACGTCGCGACCCCGCACCTCCGGCCTCTGTCTCATGGCCAGGCTCAGGCCGAGGCCCGGCCCGCACGACCCTTCCTGGACGAGGGCCGCCCGGTGGCGGTGCCATTTCATCGGCTTGACGGGCAGCGTCTGCCGGCGATCGCCACCGAGGTACACGTCAACCAGCGTAAACACCCGCGTGTAGCTGCGCAGCGTCAGTGAGATCGCTCCGTCCCGCGAGCACAGGGGGAGAGCCAGATGAAGCGCCGCCAGCACGGGCCGAACCGTGAAGTCCGTGCGCCCGTCGGTGGTGTCCTCCACGCCGGTTGTGACACGTTCGGCGGCCCCCAGGGTGCCGGAGAGAAACCGCCCGCGGAAGGGCTCGACCTCGATCAAGTAGCGCGTTCGGTGGAGATCCCCCGCAGCCAGCGCGGTCAGCAGAACCACGAAGAGCAGGGCAAGCAGGGAGGCTGGGCGCGACCTGGCGCCCGGTGGCGCGGGGCACTCCTGAGGCGCGCCCGCAGCCGTCACTTACCGCCCCCGCCCCTTGGCCGCCGGCTCGGGGTTCGCCGCGTTGGGTGCAGCCACCGGGTCCTCTTCGCGCCACCGGGCCTGGTAGACGGCCCAGACGTCGTTGCGGTAGGCGAGCACCAGACCCCGGCGCACCGGCTGGCGAGGTAGAACGATGTAGGAGGCGCCGTAGCGACGGGCGATGGTCAGCAGGTCGCGCCCGGGGGTCTTGGTGTAGGCGTCGACACCTACCGCCTCCATGCGCCGATTCCATTCCAGGGCGAACCCGTCATCGAAGTACTGCTGGGTCCCGTCCTTCCACTCGCCCACGATGCCCCGCTCGGAGAAGACGCGAAAGCCGGCTTCTCGGGGCGGTGTCAAGAGCACCGCGTCCTTCGGCGTGGTGAGGGCCACCCACCTCTGCACGTCATGCCACGGCGAGGCGTCCGCGCGCCAGCGCCGGCTGGCGTTGCCATAGGCTTCCGGGCCCAGCCGGAGCAGAGCGAATGCCGCCACCGCCGTCACCGCGAAGGCGCGCACGCGGCCGCCAGACTGCCGAGCCGCCACCAGCAGGAGCGCGAGGGCCGCGGCCGCCATCACCGCATCGTTGGTCAGCCGCCGAACGATGGCATCGACCTCAGGCAGGGGCTCCACCGCCTGCGACCCCCAGCCCGACACCCCCAAGAAGGCCGCCGCCGCCAGCGCGCGAGCCCACGCCGGGGGCGCGGGTCGGGCGAAGAACGCGAGAAGCGCGACCGCCACCGGGACCAGTGGCGTTAGGCCCGGAAGCAGCAGGGTGAGGCCCACCAACGCCGAAAGGACCCGGGCCACCCCGCCCCGGCGGAAGTCGGTGACCACCTGGGCGCTCACCACCGCCCACAGCAACACCACCACGAAGCGCCAGCATCGGTGGGGCTGGTACTGGAGCACCAGCCGGACGGGAAGGAACTCCGAGAACACCGTGCCCAGCACGAAGTGCAGCGCGGTCGCGGCCAGAAAGGCGGCCGTGAGCCGCTGCTTGTCACGGCTCAGGCCGGGAAAGGCGAAGCTGGCCAGGACCAGCAGCGCCGCCACCCCCGGCAGGTCCTCACCAAACGCGCTGGGGAAGCTGTGGTGCGCCGACCGCAGCCGGAGCACCGTCAGCCAGTCGGACGACAAGGGCGCCGAGTGCCCAAGGCCCCAGGCCAGGAGCGGCAGCCAGGGCAGGGATGCGGCGGCGAGCAGCAACGCGGTGCGTTGGGCGCCAGCCTGGCGGCTCTCCCACAGCACCAGCACCAGCATCGGCGCCAGGACGTAGGCGGAGTAGAGCGCGTGGTTGTAGGCGGCCAGGGACAAGACCAGGATCGGCAGCAGCCGGCGTCCCCCCAGGAACCACACGATCGCCCACAGCGCCAGCGCGGAGGCGGTGTGGGAGTGGCTGAAGGCCACCCGGTAGAGCGCTTCCCCCGCCAGGCCGATGCGGACCGGAAACGCGATCAGCAGGGTCAGGGC
>DATECU010000079.1:0-9883 GCA_035286745.1 Vicinamibacteria bacterium
ACGGCTACCGGCCCCCCCGACCGCTTGACGAGGGACATCGGGGTCGAGGCGGGCTCGATCTCGATCCGCCCGTCCCGCTCGCGGATCTCGACCGCGCGTCCACGCCCGAGACCGAGACGGTCGCGGAGCGCCTTGGGGATCACGATGCGGCCCGCGGAATCGATGGCAGATCTCATGGCAGAATCCTACCATCGGAGGGCCCTTCCTGGCTGGCTGGGCGTACGCTGCGCTACAGCCCCGCCAGATCCCCCTCGGTCAACAGCATTCGTTCTATGCGTTGGGCGCGACCGGTCTGGGGATCGGCGGTCACCACCACCGCCGCCAAACGAGGATCGCCTTTCGCGGTCTCGAAGCGGATCGGCATCCCGGTGACGAAGCGGGCGATGATGGTGTCCTTCTCGACACCGATCACCGAGTCGTAAGGCCCCGTCATGCCGATGTCGGTGCAGTAGGCGGTTCCGGCGGGGAGCAGGCGGTGGTCGCAGGTGGGGACGTGGGTGTGGGTTCCCACCACCGCCGTGACCTTGCCGTCGAAGTAGTAGCCGAGCGCCATCTTCTCCGAGCTGGCCTCGCAGTGGGCGTCCACGATAATGATGGCGGCTTGCTTGCGCAGCGCTTCGACCTCAGCCATGCCGCGCGTGAAGGGGTCGTCGATGGCGCCGTTCATGAAGACGCGGCCGGAGAGGTTCAGGGTAGCGACGGCAACGCCCGAGTCTTTGCCCCGGCCCACGTGGGTCCCCCGCCCCGGCTGCCCGGCCGGGTAGTTGGCGGGCCGCAGCAGATCGCTCATCTGGCCCATCACGGGCACGATTTCCTTCTTGTCCCAGATGTGGTTGCCCGAGGTCATGCAGTCGACGCCCATGGCCCGGATCTCTTCGCAGACCTCTTTGGTGACGCCGAAGCCGCCGGCCGCGTTCTCCACGTTGGCGATACAGTAGTCGATGTCGTACCGTCGAAAGACCACAGGCAACGCCTTCTTCATGATGTGGCGGCCGGGACTGCCCACCACGTCGCCGACCACCAGAATGTTCATGGGTGAGAAGACTCCTCTCCCGCCTCGCGGGGGCGGGCGGAAACCGCCACCCTACTCGCCCTCGTACTTGAAGGAGACCTTGACCTTGGCACGGTAGGCCTTGACCTTGCCGTTCTCGATCTGCATGTCCAGCTCCGCGATCTCGGCGACCCGAAGCTCGCGCAACGACTTGGACGCCCGCGCCACGGCGGCCGACGCGGCCTTTTCCCAGGACTCGGTGCTGGTGCCGATCAGCTCGATGACCTTGTAGACACTCTCAGCCATTTGGATCTCCTCGTCCTGCCCACGCCGGACCTGTGTCAGGTGGCGGGGCGGTCTAGTCGACGGTTTCTTGTTCCTTCGCGAAGGTCGCTTGGTGCCGGTCTCGCAAGCACCCAAGTTCCCGATGGTTGCGCTCCGATTGCCACTTCGTTCTCGGTGCTCCTCTGTGCCCCCGGGGGTAGCCGTCAGCACTCAGCAACGGCGCCAGCCACTTCGAGCCGGTTCGCTCTCCACAGCCTCGGACGCCTTCCGTCGCTGACCGCTGAGTGCTGATCGCCAGCTTCCGGGCCTCGCGCCTCGCGTGTCGGGCACCTCGATGCTCGACCTGCGCTGGCCGATCACTGTCCCCTGCACATCGCCTTCCGTTCGCCGCGCTAGACGGTCACCGGTTTCGCCCGCGGCTTTCCCGGAAACGCCTTGGGGTGCGGCTTGTGAGCCGCCCCGGGCAGCGGCAAGAGAGGCGGCACCAGCGTCAGCCTCAGCACCTCGTGCACCTCGTCCACCAGGTGGATCTCCATCCCCCGGGTCAGGGTTGCCGGGATCTCGTTCAGCTCCTTCTGGTTGAGCTTGGGGCAGAGCACGGTGGTGATTCCCGCTCGCCGGGCGGCCAGGATCTTCTCCTTGAGTCCCCCGATGGGCAGCACGTTCCCGCGCAGGGTGATCTCTCCGGTCATGGCCACCGAACGCTTGACCGGCCGTCCGGTGAAGACGGAGATCATGGCGGTGGCGATGGTGATGCCGGCGGAGGGCCCGTCCTTGGGAATGGCGCCCTCCGGCACGTGGATGTGCAGGTCGTGGCCGGCGAAGAACTCGTCCTTGATCCCGAACTGCCGGGCTCGGGAGCGGGCGTAGGACAGCGCGGCCTGGGCCGACTCCTTCATCACCTCGCCCAGGTGGCCGGTTAGGGTTAGGCGGCCCTTCCCCTTCATGGCGGTGGCCTCGATGAACATCACGTCGCCGCCGGTAGCGGTCCAGGCCAGGCCCAGCGCGATCCCCACCGTATCCTGCTTGAGCAGTTCCTCGGGCAGCACCTTGGGCGCTCCCAGGTACTTCTTGAGCGATCCGGGGGAGACCCGGACCGGCTCCGGGTGGCCCTCGGCCACCCGCCGGGCCACCTTGCGGGACACGGTGGCGATCTCTCGCTCGAAGTTGCGAAGGCCCGCCTCCCGGGTGTAGCCGTTGATCATGGTCCGGAGCGACTTCTCCGCGAAGCTCAGGTTCTCCGCGGTGAGGCCGTGCTCCTCGAGCTGCTTGGGCACCAGGTGGCGTTTGGCGATCTCCAGCTTCTCCTCCTCGGTGTAGCCGGAGAGCGGGAGCAGCTCCATGCGGTCCAGGAAGGCCGGCTGGATGGTGTCGGTCAAGTTGGCGGTGCAGATGAACATGACGTTGCTGAGGTCGAAGGGGACGCCCAGGTAGTGGTCGCGGAAGGAGTTGTTCTGCTCGGGGTCCAGCACCTCCAAGAGCGCAGACGACGGGTCGCCGCGGTAGTCGGCCCCGATCTTGTCCACCTCGTCCATCATGAACACCGGGTTGTTGGAGCCGGCCTGGTGAATGCCCTGAATGATGCGGCCGGGCATGGAGCCCACGTAGGTCCGCCGGTGGCCGCGGATCTCGGCCTCGTCCTTGACGCCGCCCAGCGATAGGCGCACGAACTTGCGGCCCAGGGACCGGGCGATCGAGCGGCCCAGGCTGGTCTTGCCCACGCCGGGAGGGCCCACGAAGCAGAGCAGCGGGCCCTTCATCTTGTCCTTGAGCTTGCGCACCGCCAGGTACTCGACGATGCGCTCCTTCACCTTTTCCAGACCGTAGTGGTCCTCGTCCAGGATTCGCTGGGCTTCGACCAGGTCCAGGTTGTCCTTGGTGGGCTTGCCCCAGGGCAAGGTGACCATCCAGTCCAGCCAGTTGCGCAGGGTGGCGGTTTCCGCCGAGTCCGGGTGCATGCGCTCCAGCTTCTTGAGCTGGCGCTCCACCTCGTCCTGCACCGGCTTGGGCATCTTGGCCTTGCCCGCCTTCTCCTTGAGGGCCGCGATCTCCTCGGCCAGCTCGTTGCCCTCGCCTAACTCCTGCTGGATGGCCTTGAGCTGCTGGCGCAGGAAGAACTCGCGCTGGCTCCGGTCCATCTCCCCCTTGGCCTGGGAGGAGATCTCCTGCTGCATGGCCAGCACTTCCAGCTCCTTGGCCATCAGCTCGTGGACCCGGCGCAGCCGCTCCACCGGATCGACCGCTTCCAGGATCTCCTGGGCCCCCTCCACCTTGAGGTCCAGGTTGGACGCCGTCAGGTCCGCCAAACGCCCGGGCTCCTCCATGTTGGTGGCGATGACGATCACCTCGGGAGAGAGCGGCTTGCCCAGGTTGGCCGACTTCTCGAGCGCGCCCTTGACGTTGCGCATCAAGGCCTCGACCTCCAGCCCCTTGGGCTGCGAATCCGGTTCCGGAAGCGACTCGATGTGCGCCTGCAAGTGGGGCGGGCCTTCCTCGAAGCCGGTGATACGGGCCCGCGACAGGCCTTGCACCAACACTCGAATCCGCCCATCCGGCAGCTTCAGCATTCGCATGATGATGGCGGCGGTGCCCACCCGATACATGTCGTCGGGACCGGGCTCTTCATCATCCTGTCGCTTCTGGGCGGCCAGCAGGATCATCCGGTTGTCGGCCAGCGCCTGATCCACCGCCTTGATCGACCGCTCCCGGCTCACGTAGAGGGGGACGATCATGAAGGGGAAGATCACGATGTCTCGGAGCGGAAGGACCGGCAGGCTCTCCGGGATCTTGACCGCGTCCGTATCCGCCTTGTCCAGCTCTTCGTTCACGATGTCTGCTCCCGCGTGATGGGTATCACGATCTCGCGTCCGCGCCGGTCCTTGAGGCGCGGGATGGTGATGGTGAGGACGCCTCCGCTCAGGCGAGCCTCGGCCTGGCTGATGTCCACCGGCAGATCCAGGGTGAGGGTGCGGGAGAAGCGTCCCTGCGGCCGTTCCAGGCACAGGTAGCCTAACGCCCCAGGCGGCCGCTTTTCCCGCCGCTCGCCGGTTATCTCCATCGCCCCGTCCCGGTGAACCACGCGCAAGGACTCCGGTTGCATGCCGGGGACCTCCACCACGATGGTGAGCTTGCCGTGGCACTCGAAGACGTCGATTCCCGGCACCCACTCGCCGCCGCCGGTGGGGTCGGGTCGGTCCATGCCGGAAAGCCGCTCGAAGAGCTGGTTGATCTCGCGCCGGAGCAGCGAGAGGTCGGTCTGGGGCGGTCGCGGCGGTTTCTTGGTCACGGTCATAGAACACCCCCCACCTAAACGCGCCGCAACCGGCGCGCCAGGGGGCACCGCCTATGGTAGTCCGAGAGGCGCCCTCGGGGCGACCCTGGGGCGGTGGCCGGGTGGCCGGAGCGCTCTTCCCGGTTGCCCGCGAGGCTTCGAGAGCGGCGATCTCTCGCGCTGGGAGCCCTAGCCAGAGTCGCTTCCGGCGCCTCCGCACGCCTCGTGCGAAGTACGTGCGCCAGTAGGGCCCGCCCTGCGGAGGCCTGCTACCACGGGAATCCCGGCGCCGAACAGATGCCGGCGATCTGCCCGAGATGACGGTCTATGTGGAAACGCAGGAACTCCAGTCGCTGCCGGCCATCGAGTGGTCCCGACAGATAGTGCGGGAAGACCACCTGCTCGAGTTGGATCCCCTCGAGCTGAGCGGCCAGATCCGCCAGCATCCCTGTCAGCGAACGGGTTGCCGACGTCCAGAACGCCAGCGGTCCGCCGATATGAGGCGTGGCGATCGGAGGAGCGACCTCCTTCGGCCTCCAGGTGGCCGTGACGATCGCTTCGATCGAAAGGCCTTGGTTCGGCTGCGCCTCTGGCGCACGACCGGCACGCACGCCATCGAGCGCAGCCCAGATCTTGCTGACGCCGGAGATCTCGGCAAGGTAGAGGTGTTCCACGACCTCAAGCACACTCCACTGCCCCTCGCCCACCCGGAAGCTGCCTTGGGCGTCCGTGAGCCCTCCGACAACGTCAAGAAGCCTACCGCGAGCGGCCTCGACCGTCCCGACAAGCTGCCTAACAGCAGTACTCATGCGCCTCCTTGCGCCGGGCTCGACCCACGCCCTTCGATCATTCGCTCGACACTGGCTTGAGACCCCATTGAACCACCGGCTTCGCCGCCCGCCGCCGAGGCCCCCTTCATCACCAGGCCTGAGTCTGAACGGGGCTGCCATGAACGGCATGCCGGAGCAGGCCACAGTCCGGAGCCATGGCATAGAGAGCGATGACAACTGAACACTAGGGCTTCGCCTTCCCAGAACGGTTGAGGGCGACGGCTTGGCGAACGAGCGCCTTGAAGGCGGACGCGTCAACCTCTTCTCCTTCGTGGATGTCGATCGCGCGGCGCACGTTTCCGTCGAGACTCGAGTTGAAGAGACGGGCCGGGTCCTTCAGAGACGCGCCCTTGGCGAAGGTGAGCTTCACGGCCTTCTTGTAGGATTCGCCGGTGCAGATGATGCCATCGTGCGACCAAGTCGGAGTGCCCATCCACTTCCACTCCTCGACGACGCCCGGGTCTGCTTCCTTGATGAGCGTGCGCATTCTGCCGAGCGTGTCCCCGCGCCAGTCCCCGAGCTCGGCGATTCTCTTCGAGATGAGCGCCGACGCCGACTGGCCTTGGTTCGCGCCCGACTTCTTCATCCTCTCATCCTAGCGCGGAGAACCGCCGTCCCAGCCCGGGATGGAGGCCGCCTGCTCGATCCAGGTCGCCAGTTGCTCTCGTCGAGCTCGTCCCGAGCGCTCGGGGAGCTGGACGCCTTCGCCTTCGCTGCTGGGCGGCTGTGCGCCAGGGCGTCGCCACGGCGCGGGCGCCAAGCAGCGCACCCCTCCGGCGTCCGTCACGCCTCCCGCTTGAGCACGATCAGCGTGCGGTCGTCGGTGGCCTTGGCCCCGGCGGCGAAGGCGTCCAGGGTCCTCAGGATCTCGGCCTGCAAGGCCGCTGCGTCCAGGGAGCGATGGCGCACCACGGTCTCCGTCAGGTGGTCCTCGCCGAACTCTTCGTCCTCCGGGGTCCAGGTCTCGGTGATGCCGTCGGAGAAGACCACCAGCACGTCACCGGGTCGGAGATCGGTGCTGCCTTCGCAGTAGCCGGGGGAGTCGAACAGGCCCAGGACCACGCCTCCCTCGGCCAGCGTCTCGCAGCTGCCGTCGGCCCGGGCCAGGATGGGCGGGTTGTGGCCCGCGTTGACGTAGGAGACCCGGCCGCTGGCCGGATCCAGACAGCCGAGGAAGAAGGTGATGAACTTGTTAGGTGGGACGTTCTGGCACACGGTGCGGTTGATGCGGGCAACCGCCTCGGCCGGGCCGTAGTCCTCCCAGTGGGCGCGCACCGCGGCGCGCAAGACGGCCATCAAGAGCGCGGCTCCGGTGCCTTTGCCCGACACGTCACCCAGCGCGAACAGGAGCCGCTCGCCCTGGAGCGCGAAATCGTAGTAGTCGCCGCCGATGGCGCGGCAAGGGAAGTTGATGCCGGCGACGCCGTAGCCGGGGATCTTGGCGGGGGCGCCCGGCAGCAGGCCCCGCTGGATGTCGGCGGCCACCTTCATGTCCGCCTCCATCGCGCGCTTCTCCAGGCTCTCCTCCAGCAGACGCGAGTTCTCGATCTTGGCCGCCGCCACGTTGGCGAGCGCCGACACCATCTGCAAGTCGTCCTCGGTGAAGGAGTGGGCGCCGGCGAAGGAGTCGAGGTAGACCAGGCCGATCACCGCATCCTGCTGGCCGGCGGCGCTGTACCAGAGGGGTACGGTGACCGCCGAACGAATCCCGGTGGTGAGGATGGAATCCTGGGTCCGGAAGCTGGCGTCTTCCAGGATGTTGGGGATCAGCAGCGCCCGGCACTCGTCCACCGTCTTCTTGGCGATGGAACGGCTGATCTTGGTGAGGGCGCCCCCTTTGCGGCTGCGCGAGGCCTTGACCTCCAGGTTCTCGCCCTCGCGCAAGAGGATGGCGCCCCGCTCCGCCGGCACCGCCTCGAACAGCAGGTTCAGGATCTGCTCGAACAGCTCCGGCAGCGGGCGGTGTCCCAGGAGCTGTTGGGCCGCCCCCGACAGGACGCGCAGCACCCGGTTCTGCCGCTGCAGCGCCACCTGGTCGACCGGCTCGGTCTTGAGGTCGGAGAGCTCGCGGACCGAGAACATGCGGGTGCCCTCCGGGGCCTCCTCTTCCGGCTCCGGCTCCCGGCTGTCGGTGAAGATGAGACGCAGCTCGCCCAACGCGATCACGTCGCCGTCCCGCAGCCGGTGCCCCTCGGACACCTGCTCGCCGTTCAGCAGGGTCCCGTTCTTGCTGCCCAGATCGGCGAGCACGAAGCTGTCCTGGGCGCGCCGGATCTCGGCGTGGTGGCGGGAGAGCCACTGGTCGGGCAGGAAGACGTCGCTGTCGCGGGAGCGGCCCAGCGTGATGCGGTCCTTCTCCAGGGGGAAAGCCTGCCGGGTACCGTCGGGCTTCTGGATCACCAGGGAGGGCATGGAGACGGCGATTCTACACCGGGCCTTCGGATACACTCACTCCAATGCCCGACCCGAACGTGCCTGAGGCGCCGGCCCCAAGTCGAAACCCCGGTGCCCTGGCGGGCGCGGCCTTCTTGATGGCCACCTCGGCCATCGGCCCCGGCTTCCTCACCCAGACCGCCTTCTTCACCGATTCGCTCCGGGCCTCCTTCGCCTTCGCCATCCTGGCCTCGGTGCTGGTCGATCTGGCCGTCCAGGCCAACGTTTGGCGCATCCTGGGGGTGGCGCGGCGCCGAGGACAAGAGCTGGCGTCCGAGCTGCTGCCGGGCCTGGGCGGGGTGGTGGCGGCCTTGGTGGCGGCGGGAGGCTTCGTCTTCAACGTGGGGAACATCGCCGGCTGCGGGATGGGGCTCGAGGTGCTGGGCCTGTCCCAGCGCTGGGGCGCCCTGCTGTCGGCGCTCATGGCCACCGGCCTTCTGGCCTTGCCGCGAGCGGGCCAGGCTATGGACCTCTTCACCAAGGTGTTAGGCGGGGTGATGATCGCCCTGACCGCGGGGGTGATGGTGGTTTCCAAGCCCGACTACCTGGGCGCACTCCGCGGGGCCTTCCTCCCCGGCCAGGTGGCGGTGCTTCCGGTGGTCACCCTGGTGGGTGGTACCGTCGGCGGCTACATCACCTTCTCCGGCGTACACCGGTTGCTGGACGCCGGGATCGGAGGTCCCGGCGCGGTGGGGCGCCTCACCCGCGCCTCCATCCTCGGCATCCTCGTCACCGCCGCTATGCGAGTGCTGTTGTTCCTCGCCATCCTCGGCGTCGTCAGCCACGCCGGTTCCCTGGATCCGGCGAACCCGGCCGCCAGCGCCTTCCGCTTGGGAGCGGGGGAGTGGGGCTACCGCTTCTTCGGCGTCGTCCTCTGGTCCGCCGCCATTACCTCGGTGGTGGGCTGTTCGTACACCTCGCTCAGCTTCGTGCGCAGCTTCTCCCCGCTTCTCGAAAGGCGCTCTCGCCAGGCGCTGGCCGTCTTCATCGGCCTCTCGCTGCTGGTCTACCTGGGGTTCGGCCGGCCGGTCTCGCTCCTGATCCTGGCCGGGGGTCTGAACGGCCTGATCCTGCCGGTGACGCTGGGGGTCGTCCTGCTCGCCGCGCGACGCCGCGATCTGATGGGGGAGTACCGGCACCCGCTGACCCTGCAGGTGGTGGGCTGGGTGGCCTGGGGGGTGAGCCTGCTGGCGGGCGGGTTCGCCCTGAAGGAGCTGGCGCGACTCGTTAGATGGTGAGTCCCTTCGTTGCTGACCGCTGAGTGCTGCGGGGCTGCCCGCCTACCGCCCGCGCCTCTTCACCGCGAAGTAGCCCTTGCGCACCCGCACCTCGGCGTCCTTCCGCTTGAGCCGTACCTGGATCTCCCGCCAGGAGCCGTCGGGCGGGCGCTTGGGGACGTAGCTCAGCAGGTAGTGGTTGCTCAGGTCGCCGGCGACCTCGAAGAAGACCTTCATCAGCTCGCCCACCCGCTCCGGAAAGAAGAAGGCGCCCCCGCTCTCGGTCGCCAGCTTGCGCAGGAAGCCGCGGGGACTGCGGGCCCACAGGCCCCCCTCGCCTCGGATGCCGATGCAGTAGACGGTCGCCTCCGCGGCCCTGGCGTAGTCCAGCACCTCCTGCTCCTTGAGGCCGCTCCGGTTGTCATCTCCGTCGGAGAAGACCACCACCGCCTTTCGCCCGGGCCGGTCTCGAATGCGAGCCAGCGCATAATGAACCGCATCGTAGAGAGCGGTGCCGCCCCAGGCCTGGACCGCCTCCACGAACTGGTCCAGGCGCTCGCTGTCTCCGGTGAACTCGGCGCTTCCCTTCACGCTCTCGTTGAACTGCACCACCATGGCCTCATCACCCGCCTCCAGCTTGCCCAGGAAGGCGGTGGCGGCTTCTTGCAGGAAGCCCAAGTTCTTCTTCATGGACCCGCTGGCGTCGAGCACCAGCACCACGGACAGGGGGATTCGCGCTTCGGGGCCGCCTGCGACCTCGCGGAAGAAAGCGACCTCCTGGCGAACCCCGTCCTCGAAGATCTCGACGTCTTGCGGCTTGAGGCCGCGCACGAAGCGCCCGGCCTTGTCCTGCACC
>DATECU010000080.1:0-2510 GCA_035286745.1 Vicinamibacteria bacterium
GAAACGCTGCAGCCGGTGCAGAACCACCACCCGCACCACAGCCGCGATCAAGCCGGTCAGCAGCAGGGTGAGGGCGCCGCTGCCGGCCACCATCCAACGCAGGTCGCGGTTCATGCTGGCGCGCATGGTACCCGCGTCGACGTCGAGAATCAGGATGCCGTTGATCCGGTGGCTGGGGTCGTGGCAGCGGTGGCAGGGCTCGAGGTTGCGAAAGGGGACCACGGTACGGAGCAGGGTGCCGCCCCGGGTCTCGATCACGCGGCTTGAGCCCCGCTGGTCCGGGGGCAGGCGGTGGCAGGACTGGCAGGTCTCCGACTCGATCGACAGCTCGGTGCCGCGCGCCTGGGGCGAACTGGCGAAGCGCTCCACGCCGCCGCGGTCCAGCAACATGACGTTCTCCACCCCCGGCTGCTGGCCGAAGGTCTCGATCATGCGGGCAATCAGGCTGCGGTCGTTCTCCATCATCTGGTGCTCGAGGGCGGTGCGGATCAGCTCGCCCTCCGCCAGGGCGGTGGCGCGCGCCATCCCCAGCAGGGTCTCGAAGTGGTGGACGGAGTACAGGTAGGCTCCGGCGGTGGCGGCGGCCGAGACGGCCGCGGTGATCCCCACGGCCATGCCCACGGTCGTGCTGCCGAAACGAGGCCACGAGCGCATGTTCGGTGTGGGCGCATGTTGCCAGACTCGCTCCGCCCCGTCAAAGCCTGACGGATTGTCAGGTCCCGCGCCTAGCGCGGCCTGACGGATTGTCAGGCAGCACCGGGTGCTGACCCCGAAACCCCCGGTTTTGGCGGGTCTTGACCGGAGTTCCCGCTGGCACTGGGCTTGCTTCGGCAGATTGGCGACAGGAGGCAACCCATGGCGATGTTTCTGATGGTCTTGTGCATGAGCCTGCTGGCCCTGGCGGTGACGTTCGTCGCCTTCGCGGGAGCGACCAGGGCCCAGGCCGAGTCGGCTCCCCAGCCGAAGCTGAAGCCCGAGCGGGCGCTGCCGCAGCACTTCTTTGCGGACGCACCGGTGGATCGGCCCACGGTGCCGCCCTCGGTGTTGCTGGCTCAGATCGAGCAGCACATCCGCCTGGAACAGGCCGCGGCCGAGTCCTTCATCGAGCGCCCCACCCCGGCCTCCTTGCACGGCCGGACCACCTCCCCCTTCGTTCACTGAGGCAGGGGCCCGATGAGCAACGGTCAGCCGGACCTGTTGAAGGACCTCTCCACGGAGGAAACGGCCGGGTTGCTGGCCTTGGGAACCCGGATCAGCCTGCAAAGCGGCGGCGAGCTGTTCCGGTTGGGGTCCGAAGCCAGCAGCCTGTACCTCATCGAGCGCGGCCGCATCGCCCTCACCTTGCCCATGCAGGTGCTGGGCCGCGGAGAGGACATCCTGGTCGAGGAGAGGCTCCCCGGGCAGACCGTCGGCTGGTCGGCTCTCATCCCGCCGCACAAGTTCACGCTGAAGGCGACCGCACCGCTGGAGACCGAGGTGCTCGCCCTCTCGCGGATGGCGCTGCTCGAGCACTTCAGCGCGCGGCCGGGCGTGGGGTACCTGGTGACCCGGAACCTGGCCTCGGTGATCGGCCACCGGCTGCAGGTGTTCCAGGCCATGTGGTTGCGCGAGATGCAGCGCGTGGTCGAGCTGCGCGGACGGTGACTCGGGGGGTGGATTGATGGGGCTCGATCTGCTCCTCGCCTTGGTGCTGGCGACGGTTGCCGCACCAAACGCCGCCGGCCCGCCCCGGACCACCTCGACGCCCGCGCAGGAGCACCTGGAGGTGCCCCCACCCCCCTTCAGCGAGGGCATCTTCCCCTGCACGGCTTGCCACGAGGGCGTGCCGGTGAACCGCAAGCGGCGGGCGCTCTCCGACATGCACACCGAGATCGAGCTCAAGCACGACACCGAACACCGCTGGTGTCTGGACTGCCACGACGCCGACAACCGCGACTGGTTGCACCTGGCCAGCGGCGAGCGGGTCCCCTTCGAGGAGTCCTACCGGCTGTGCGGCCAGTGTCACGGCGAGAAGCTCCGCGACTGGCGGGCGGGGATTCACGGCCGGCGTACCGGGGACTGGAACGGCCACAAGCGCTACCTGCTGTGCGCCCACTGCCACAACCCGCACCAGCCGCGCTTCCGGCCCCTCGAGCCCATGCCGGCGCCCCAGCGGCCCACCCACCCCGCTCACCCAGGGGCGAAGAGAGGAAGGCACTGATGGACCCCGAGGGGAAGGCGCCGGGCATCAGCCGGCGTGGCTTCACGTCGTGCGCGGCGGCGGCGGCGGCCGGCTGGATCCTGACCGGCTGCGGGCCCAAGCGGCTGTACCAGATGCCACCCGAGCGCCTGAAGGCGGCCATACGGGACCTGGAGCGCCGCTATGCAGAGCAGTTCGGAACCACGGTGAGCGTGTCCGACGCGCAGCCCCTGCCCGGAGTGGAGTTCGCGTACGCCCTCGACATCTCGCGCTGCATCGGCTGCCGGCGCTGCGTGTACGCCTGCGTGAAGGAGAACAACCAGTCGCGCGA
>DATECU010000081.1:0-23309 GCA_035286745.1 Vicinamibacteria bacterium
GCTGGGCATCGCTCACCATCGATCCAGGGCGGCCCCGATGGTGACGGTGAGTGTGGGTGTGGCCAGTCTGGTGCCGCGCGCGAAAGGGGAATCGCCGGCCCTGGTGGAGACGGCCGACCAGGCCCTCTACCGCGCCAAGGCCGCCGGCCGCAACCGCGTCGAGGAGGCGGTCCCCGGTTCGTAGGCCCCGTGCGCATCGCCAGGCCTGCGAACCACACCAAGCTGACCACCCTCGGTGTTGACTCGACCTTCCATTCCATCTATCCTTTCATCCGGATAGATCGATGACAAGTCGCCCGCCCACCCCCTTGCTGTCGCTGATGGAAAGCCTGGCCGATCCCACCCGGCTGCGCCTGCTCCGCCTGCTGGAGCGGCAGGAGTTGGGGGTGGCGGAGCTGGTGCAGGTCACGCAGCTCCCGCAGTCCACGGTGAGCCGCCATCTCAAGGTGCTGGCGGACCGCGGCTGGGTGAGGAGCCGATCCCAGGGCACCACCAACCTCTACGGGATGGCGTCCGGCAACGGCGACGGCACCGCGCGCAAGCTCTGGCTGCTGGCTCGCGAGCAGACCGAGGAGTGGGCCACCGTCCACCAGGACCAGCTCCGTCTCAGCCGCTGCCTGAGCCGTCGCCACGGTTCGTCCCAGGCTTTCTTCGCGGGGGCTGCCAGCCGCTGGGACCGCCTGCGCGAGGAGATGTACGGTCGAGCCTTCGCCCTGCCCGCGCTCTTGGGCCTCTTGCCCGCGGACTGGACCGTCGCCGACCTGGGTTGCGGCACCGGTTGGGCGGCGGCCACCCTGGCCCCCCATCTGGGCCGGGTCATCGGTGTCGATCTCTCCCCGGCCATGCTCAAGGCGGCGGCCCGGCGCACCCAGGGCCTGCCTAACGTCGAACTGCGAAAGGGCGGCCTGCAAGCGCTGCCCATCGACGGCGGAAGCTGCGATGGGGCGCTCCTGCTCCTGGTCCTCGCCTACGTGGCCGAGCCGGCACCGGTGCTCGGCGAGATGGCGCGCATCCTGAAACCGGGCGGGCGGGCGGTGATCGTCGACCTCCTGCGCCACGATCGCGAGGACTTCCGGCGCCAGATGGGCCAGGAGCACCCCGGCTTCGAGCCGCAAGACCTCACGCGCCTGCTCGGCGAGGCCGGCCTCAGCGCCGTCCGCTGTCTGGAGCTGCCCCCCGAAACCGAGGCCAAGGGGCCGGCCCTGGTTTTGGCCACCGCCACCCGCCCCGGCCCTTCATCCGCAACCCCGCTTCGTCACAAAGGAGAACCAAACCCATGACCACGACGCTTCCCACCGCCTCCGCTCAGGGGGCCCTCGAATACCAGGTGGCCGACCTCCGCTTGGCGGAGTGGGGCCGCAAGGAGATCCTGCTCGCCGAGCAGGAGATGCCGGGCCTGATGTCGGTGCGCCGCGAGCTGGCGGCCGAGCAGCCGCTCCGGGGCCAGCGCATCACCGGCAGCTTGCACATGACCATTCAGACCGCGGTGCTGGCGGAGACGCTCAAGGCGCTGGGGGCCGAGGTTCGCTGGGCCTCCTGCAACATCTTCTCGACCCAGGACCACGCCGCCGCTGCGGTGGCGGTCGGGCCTAACGGAACCACGGAAAACCCCCAGGGCATCCCGGTCTTCGCCAAAAAGGGCGAGACCCTGGAGGAGTACTGGGACTACACGGCCGCCGCCCTGGACTTCGGTAACGGCCGCGGGCCCACCCAGATCGTGGATGACGGCGGCGACGCCACGCTGCTCATCCACAAGGGCGTCGAGTTCGAGAAGGCGGGGAAGGTGCCGGCTCCTTCCACCGCCGACAGCGAGGAGTTCGCGCTGGTCTTGAAGCTGCTGGCCCGGACTCAGCGTGCGACGCCCGACCGCTGGCGCAAGGTGGCGGCCGATTGCCACGGCGTCTCCGAGGAGACCACGACCGGCGTGCACCGCCTCTACGACATGATGAAGGCGGGGACGCTCTTGTTCCCGGCCATCAACGTGAACGACAGCGTGACCAAGAGCAAGTTCGACAACCTGTACGGCTGCCGGCACTCGCTGGTCGACGGCCTGATGCGCGCCTCCGACGTCATGCTGGCCGGCAAGCTGGCGGTGGTCTGCGGTTACGGCGACGTGGGCAAGGGCTGCGCTCAATCGTTGCGCGGCCAGGGGGCCCGGGTGGTGATCACCGAGATCGACCCCATCTGTGCGCTGCAGGCGGCCATGGAGGGCTACCAGGTTGAGAGGCTAGAAGACGTGCTGGCCACCGCCGACATCTTCGTGACCGCCACCGGCAACTGCGACGTGATCACCGCCGAGCACATGGCCCGAATGAAGGACAAGGCCATCGTGGGCAACATCGGCCACTTCGACAACGAGATCGACATGTCCGGCCTGGCCAGGACCGCCGGCATCAAGAAGACCAACATCAAGCCTCAGTACGACATGTGGACTTTTCCCGACGGCCACAGCATCCTGATCCTGGCCGAGGGCCGGCTTCTCAACCTGGGCTGCGCCACCGGCCATCCCAGCTTCGTGATGTCGAACAGCTTCACCAACCAGGTCCTGGCTCAGGTCGAGCTGGCCCAGAACCGGGCCCAGTACGAGAAGCAGGTCTACGTCCTGCCCAAGCGGCTGGATGAGAAGGTGGCCCGGCTGCACCTGGAGAAGATCGGGGTGCGCCTCACGCAACTTACGCCGAAGCAGGCCGGCTACATCGGCGTGAGCGCCGAGGGGCCCTTCAAGCCGGAGCACTACCGGTACTAGATGCACGAGGCGCGCAAACTCGTAGGGCTTCCCGGGCCCTTCGCCATGCGGAACGGCGGAGTGCTGCCTGGGGTGGAGATCGCCTACGAGACCTGGGGCGAGCTGAACGCTTCCCGGGACAACGCGCTCCTCGTGCTCACCGGGCTTTCGCCGGGGGCCCACGCTCGGTCCTCGGCGGAAGACCCCACCCCCGGCTGGTGGGAGGAGATGATCGGCCCCGGCCAGGCTATCGACACCGAGCGGTTCCACGTCATCTGCGTCAACTCGCTCGGCAGTTGCCACGGTTCCACCGGCCCGGCCTCTCGAAACCCCGAGAGCGCCGAGCGCTATCGGCTGGGCTTTCCGGTGCTCACCATCGAGGACATTGCCACCGCCGCCCACGCCGCGGTCGAGGCCCTGGGCATTCGGCGGCTCAAGGCGGTGGTCGGTCCCTCGCTAGGTGGGATGTCGGCGCTCGCCTACGCCATCCTCTTTCCGGATCAGGTCGAGGCCCTGGCGGTGATCTCGGGCGCGGCCAGGGCCACCCCGCTCGCCATTGCCATCCGCTCCCTGCAACGTGAGGCCATCCGCAGCGATCCGGCATGGCAGGGGGGCCGCTATCCGGATGACGGCGGCCCGGTCAGCGGCATGCGCATCGCCCGCAAGCTGGGCCTCATCACCTACCGTTCGGCGCGAGAGTGGCGGGAGCGCTTCGGCCGGGAGCGGGTGGATGTCCGCGACGAGCGGGACGGGCCTTTCGGCGTCGAGTTCGAGATCGAGGCCTATCTCGAGATGCACGCCCGTCGTTTTGTGGGCGGCTTCGACGCCAACTGCTACCTGTACCTCTCGCGTTCCATGGACCTGTTCGACGTGGCCGAGCACGGAGGGAACGTCGGGGAGGGGCTGGCGAGGATCCGCGCCCCCAAGGTGCTGGTGATCGGCGTCGAGACCGACTTCCTCTTCCCCATCGACCAGCAAGAGGAGATCGCCTATCACCTCAAGAAGAGAGGGCGACAGGTCCGCTTCGAGCCGCTGGCTTCGATCCAGGGCCACGACTCGTTCCTGGTGGACATGGACCGCTTCTGCCCGGTGATGGCCGACTTCCTGGGCGGCCTCTGATGGAACAGCCGAAGGCCGAACGGCCCCGGCCGCCGAAAACCGAGCGGCTCAAGGCGCTGCTTCCCGACCTCCTGGCGCTGGTTCGCCCGCGCTGGCGCCTGCTGGTCCTCGGCCTCCTGCTCATGGGCATCAACCGGGCGGCCGGCCTGGTGCTGCCGGCTTCCACCAAGTACCTGATCGACGACGTGATCGGCCAGCGCCGGGTCGATCTCCTGCTGCCCCTGGTGGCGGCGGTGGTGGCGGCGACCCTGCTGCAGGGCGTGACCTCCTTCGCCCTCCTGCAATCGCTCTCCAAGGCCGCCCAGCGCCTGATCGCCGACCTGCGGAAGAACCTCCAGGCCCACGTCCTGCGCCTACCGATAGCCTACTTCGATGCCAACAAGACCGGGAACCTGGTCTCCCGCATCCTGAACGACGTGGAGGGCCTCCGCAACCTGATCGGCACCGGCCTGGTGGAGTTCACGGGCAGCCTGCTCACCGCCGCCATCGCCTTCCTCATCATGTTGCGGCTGTCGCCGGTGATGACGGGCCTGACGCTCGGCGTCTTGCTGCTGGTGGCGGTGGTCCTGTGGCGGGCCCTGGCCACCTTGCAGCCCATCTTCCGCGAGCGCAGCGTGATCTACGGCGAGGTGGCGGGGCGGCTCACCGAGTCGCTGGGCGGGGTCCGGGTGGTGAAGGGCTATCACGCCGAGGACCGCGAAGAGGCCGTCTTCGCCGGCGGGGTGGGGAGGATTCTGGCCAACGTGCTGCGCACCCTCACCGCCACCTCCATTCTGGGCCTGTCCTCCACCGTCCTCCTGGGTGTGGTAGGCGCCTCGGTGATGTACGTGGGGGCCAGGCAGATCCTGGACGGCAGCCTGACCCTGGGAGGCTTCTTCACCTACACGGTGCTCTTGGGCTTTCTGGTCGGCCCCTTCTTCCAGATCGTGGCCATCGGCAGCCAGCTCACCGAAGCCCTGGCCGGGCTGGAGCGGACTCGTGAGGTGTTGCGCGAGCGGCCCGAGGATCGAGACCCGCGGCGAACGGTGGCTCTGCCCCGACTGATCGGGCGGGTGGCTTTCGATGGTGTGACCTTCTCCTACGATTCCGGCAAGGAGGTGCTGCGCGACGTCAGCTTCGCCGCCGAGCCGGGGACGGTGAGCGCCTTCGTGGGTCCCTCGGGTGCCGGGAAATCGACCATCATCGGGTTGCTCTCTGCGTTCTACGCACCGAGCGCGGGCCGGGTACTGGTGGATGGCACCGACCTCCAGACGGTGCGACTCGAGTCCTTCAGGACCCAACTCGGTGTGGTGCTGCAAGACACCTTCCTGTTCGACGGCAGCATCCGGGAGAACGTCGCCTTCTCGCG
This sequence comes from Vicinamibacteria bacterium, assembly GCA_035286745.1. Classification (GTDB taxonomy): domain Bacteria; phylum Acidobacteriota; class Vicinamibacteria; order Fen-336; family Fen-336; genus DATECU01. Next base: position 5,193 of record DATECU010000081.1, read on the forward strand.
ACCCGAGGCCGGCGAGGAGGCGATCCACGGGGCCTGTCGCATCGCTCGCGTGGACGAGTTCGCCCTGGGCTTCGACAAGGGCTACGAGACGCTGGTGGGGGAGCGGGGGGTCAAGCTCTCGGGTGGGCAGCGGCAGCGGGTGTCCATCGCCCGCGCCATCCTGGCCGATCCCCGCATCCTGATCCTGGACGAAGCCACCTCCAGCCTGGATTCGGAGTCGGAGGCGCTGATCCAGGAGGGTCTCGCCTACCTGATGAAGGGCCGCACCACCTTCGTCATCGCCCACCGGCTCTCCACCATTCGACGGGCGGATCAGATCCTGGTGGTGGAGGACGGGCGAATCGTTGAGCGCGGCGACCATGCCTCGCTGCTCGCGGCGCAGGGGCGCTACTTCGAGATGTACACGCGCCAACACGGCGTCGAGTCCAACCTGTTCCTGGCCCCGGGCGAAGGGGTGGAAGGGTCCGAGCCTGGGCCCGAAGCGGCAGAGAAGCCGGAGCCGCCACCCCGGGACCCGCTCGACCTCCTGCGCCGCCGCCAGAGCTGACCTCACGACAGGCGACCGCGCACGCGGTAGCGATCAGCAAACAGCGTTCAGCGCTCAGCCACGGCAGCGCAAGCCGATTCGCAATCTGGAGCCTCGGGTAGCGTTCGTCGCCGGCTGCTCCATCCTCACGCCGTGCCGTAGCTGACTGCTGAGTGCTGAGAGCTGATTGCCGGGTTGTGTCTTTGTGGTGAACCCGTCCGTTGGGTGGCGGCCTTGACCGCTCCGTTCCGGCCCGCACTGGCATCGAGGTGCCGCTCCGCGCTCCGACGCTCGGCCATGCGTCACAGATGGTAGCCGTCAGCGATCAGCTTTCAGCGACGACGAGCAGCGAGAGGTTGGAGCGCGGTGTACCTGCCATAGCTGATTGCTGAACGCTGAGAGCTGATCGCCGGGTTTCGGGCCTCACGCCGTTCTGGGTGGCCCGGCCGGCAGGCTTGCGGTACGCTCTTGGGCGTAAGGGAGGGGTGTCTCATGGGCAGGCAACGGGGAATCCTCGGGGCGTGGGTGCTGGCGGGCCCGTTGGTCTTGGCCGGGCCGGGAGTGTGGCCGTCCCTGGCGCAGGGCGGGAAGCCGACGGCGGAGGAGGCCCGGAAGTTCATCGACGAGGTCGAGACGCGGCTGGCGGAGATGTCGGTGGAAACCGCCAAGGCCGATTGGGTGAAGTCGACCCACATCACCGACGACACCGAGTTCCTCTCCGCCGCCGCCAATCGCAGACAGATCGCGGTGGCCATGGACTATGCCAAGAAGGCCACCCGTTTCGACGGTCTCGACCTGCCTCCCGACTTGGCCCGCAAGCTGGCGCTCCTGAAGGTGTCGATCGACCTGCCGGCACCCAGCGACGAACGCAAGGCCAAGGAGCTGACGGAAACCGTGGCCAGGATGGAGGGAGGCTACGGCAAGGGCAAGTGGTGCCGGCCGGGCCCCGGCGGCAAGGAACAGTGCCTCGACCTCAATGCTCTGGGCAAGCTGATGGCGGAGAGCCGCAACGAGAAGGAGCTGCGCGAGGCCTGGGCGGGCTGGCACGCGGTGGGTGCGCCCCTGAAGCAGGACTACCTACGTTATGTGGAGCTTTCCAACCAGGGGGCCCGGGATCTGGGGTTCAAGGACCTGGGGGCGATGTGGCGCTCCCGCTACGACATGCCCCCCGACGCCTTCGCCAAGGAAGTGGATCGGCTGTGGGAGCAGGTGAGGCCGCTCTACCTCTCGCTCCACGCCTACGTACGCAAGCGCCTGCGCGAGACCTATGGCGAGGCGGTGCCCGCCAAGGGCCCCATCCCGGCCCACCTGCTCGGGAACATGTGGGCCCAGCAGTGGGGGAACATCTATCCCCTGGTGGCACCCAAGGATGCCGACCCCGGCCTCGACGTCACCACCCGCCTGAAGGCCAAGGGTCTGACCGAATTGGAGATGGTGCGAACCGGCGAGCGCTTCTTCGCCTCGTTAGGCTTCGCCGCGCTGCCCCAGAGCTTCTGGCAGCGCTCGCTCTTCGTCAAGCCCCGGGATCGCGAGGTGGTTTGCCATGCCAGCGCGTGGGACGTGGACAACCGGGACGACCTGCGCATCAAGATGTGCATCGAGATCACCGGGGAGGACTTCGACACCGTCCACCACGAGCTGGGCCACAACTTCTATCAACGGGCCTACAACCAGCAGCCCTTCCTGTTCCTGGGCTCGGCTCACGACGGCTTCCACGAGGCCATCGGCGACACCGTCGCCCTCTCCATCACCCCCGCCTACTTGAAGCAGATCGGTCTCATCGACGGCGAGCCCGATCCCTCGAAGGACGTCGGCCTGCTGATGCAGCTCGCCCTGGACAAGCTGGCCTTCCTGCCCTTCGGCTTGGTGGTGGACCAGTGGCGGTGGAAACTCCTCTCGGGGGAGATCACAGCCGAGAACGCCAACGCCGAGTGGTGGAAGCTGCGCCAGAAGTACCAGGGCATCGCGCCGCCGGTCTCGCGCGGCCCGGATGCGTTCGACGCCTGCGCCAAGTACCACGTGCCGGCCAACGTGCCTTACACCCGCTACTTCCTGGCCCACATCCTCCAGTTCCAGTTCCACAAGGCGCTGACCGACACCGCCGGGGTCAAGGGCCCGGTGAACCGGCGGTCGATCTACGGCAGCAAGGCCGCGGGGGACCGCCTGAAGAGGGCCCTGGAGATGGGCCTCTCCCGGCCCTGGCCGGACGCCATGGAGGCAATGACCGGCCAGCGGCAGATGGATGCTCGCGCCATCCTCGACTACTTCGCCCCGCTCAAGAAGTGGCTGGACAAGCAGAACAAGGGGCAGGCCATCGGCTGGTGAGAGGGCTTGAGATGAGGAGTCGGTTGTTGGCCACTGGGTTAGGTGGAATGCTGCTGGGGAGCTGCGGCTCCCCGGCTGCGCCCGGCAGCGACGATTTCGTCCGTTTCCTCCGCTCGACCTCGGGTTTTTGCGCCCCTGACCACGACTGCCAGGGCGGGATCGAGATCGAAGGCACCGGCGTGCTCCGGGTGGACCCCACCGGGGTCATGGTCGGGGGCCTGCCGCCGGCCAACTACCAGGCCCAGTTGAGCACCGGCGACCTGGCGGAGACCAAGCGACGGCTGACCGATGCGGCTTTCGTTGCCGCGCTGGCGGCCAGCGAGGCCTGCCTGCCCGAGATTGCCGATGTCCACGAGACCATGGAACTGGAGCTCGAGAGCCGCACCTATCGACGGTCGGTGGCCAGCTGCGTCGACCCGGCACTCCGGAGCGTGCGCAGCTATCTCGACGCCCTGCTGGCGCGCTACCCGCCCCGGTAGCCCGCGGGCTCCCCAGCCTCTCGAGCGCCGGGTGTACACTTCCCCGGCCCATGGGCCGGAGCATCCATCCCACCGCGATCGTGAGCGGTTCGGCCCGTCTCGGCGACGGCGTCCGAGTCGGCCCCTACGCCATCATCGAGGACGGCACCGAGTTGGGCGAGAGCACCGAGGTCCGCGCCCACGCGGTGATCAAGAGGCACACCCGGCTGGGAGCCGGCAACGTGGTCTTCGAGGGGGCCGTCCTGGGAGGCGAACCCCAGGATCTGGGCTTCCGGGACACGCCCACGGCCCTGCTGATCGGCGATGGCAACACCATTCGCGAGGGAGTCACCATCCACCGGGCCAGCAAGCCCGGGGCCGCCACCGTGATCGGCGACGACTGCTTCCTGATGGCCTACGCCCACGTGGCCCACGACGACCAGATCGGCGACCGGGTCATCCTGGCCAACAACGTGGTTCTGGCCGGCCACGTCGAAGTGGGGGATCGGGCGTTCCTGTCGGGCGGCGCGGGGGTACACCAGTTCTGCCGGGTGGGCCGGCTGGCCATGATCGGCGGCAACGCCAAGATCGTGCAGGACTGCCTGCCCTTCGTCATCACCGATGGGGTTCCCGCGCGGGCCCGCGGCCTCAACCTGGTGGGCCTCCGCCGGGCGGGCGTACCGGTCGAACAGCTCGCCACCCTGAAGCGGGCCTACCGCCTTCTGCTGCGCTCCGCCTTGTCCCTCCCAGACGCCCTGAGTCGGCTCGCCGCCCTCCAGGACCCCCTGGTGGATGAGCTTGGGGCCTTCACTCGTGGGGGGCAGCGGGGGTTCCATCGGGCTTCCGGCAGGCGCGACTCTAGTCCCGTCGCATGAGCCTCTTGGCTCACTTGCGCGCTCTGGGCGCGGGGTGCTAGCCTCCCGATGTTCAGCAAGTTAGCGGCTTCCCGCGGAGGAGCGATGAGCAAGGACACCCTGACCATCACCGACAACCGGACCGGCACCAGCTACGAGATCCCCGTCCAGGCCGGCACCATCAAGGCGATCGATCTCCGCCAGATCAAGGTGGGCGCCGACGACTTCGGCCTCATGACCTACGACCCGGCCTACACCAACACCGCAGCGTGCAAGAGTCGGATCACCTTCATCGACGGCGACAAGGGGATCCTCAACTACCGCGGCTACCCCATCGAACAACTCGCAGAAGACAGCACCTACCTGGAGACCGCCTACCTCATCCTTCACGGGGAGCTGCCCGGCCAGGCCGAGTACGCGACCTGGGCCCACAACATAACGCATCACACCATGGTGCACGAGAACATCAAGGAGCTGGTGGGAGCCTTCCGCTACGATGCTCATCCCATGGGCATGATGATGTCGACGGTGGCGGCGCTCTCCACCTTCTACCCCGAAGCCAAGGACGTGCGCGACGCCCAGGTCCGCCGCAACCAGATCTTCCGCTTGATCGCCAAGATGCCGACCCTCGCCGCTTTCGCCTACCGGCATTCGGCGGGCCTGCCCATCATCTATCCGGATAACGATCTCACCTACTGTGCGAACTTCCTTCAGATGATGTTCAAGGTGGCCAGCAGCTACCGGGTCAACCCGGTGCTGGAGCGGGCGCTCGAGGTCCTCTTCATCCTTCACGCCGATCACGAGCAGAACTGCTCCACCTCGGCCATGCGCGGCGTGGGCTCTTCCGAGTCCGACCCCTACTCGTCCACGGCGGCGGCCATCGCCGCCCTCTACGGACCGCTTCACGGCGGCGCCAACGAGATGGTGTTGCGGATGCTCAAGGAGATCGGTTCCAAGGACAAGGTGGGGGCCTTCATCAAGGAAGTGAAGGAGTCGGGGGGCGAGGTGCGGCTGATGGGCTTCGGCCACCGCGTCTACAAGAACTACGACCCCCGGGCCAAGATCATCAAGCGCATGGCCGACCAGGTGTTCGAGGTCACCGGCCGCAACCCCCTGCTCGACATCGCCCTGGAGCTGGAGCGGATCGCCCTCTCCGACGACTACTTCGTCAAGCGCAAGCTCTATCCCAACGTGGACTTCTATTCGGGCCTCATCTACCAGGCCATGGGCTTCCCCGTGGACCTGTTCCCGGTCCTCTTCGCGATTCCTCGCACCGCCGGCTGGCTGGCGCAGTGGGAGGAGATGCTGGAGGACAAAGACCAGAAGATCGCGCGGCCCCGCCAGGTGTATCTGGGGGCCGCCCGCCGCGACTACGTGCCCCTCGCCAAGCGCGCCTAGCGTTTAGCGCCAGCGCAGAGGCGCGGTCGCGCCTAATCTAGGAGATCCAAAGTGACCCTGTCTCTGTCGCGGCGCGCCCTGCTCTTCCTGGGCCTGGGCGCCACTCTCACCCTGCCGGTCCTGGCCGACGAGGGCATGTGGACCTTCGACAACCCGCCCCGCCAGCGCCTCAAGGAAGCCTACGGCTTCGAGCCCAGCCAGGAGTGGTTGGACAAGGTGCGCCTGGCCTCGGTTCGCTTCATGGACGGCGGTTCGGGCTCCTTCGTCTCCAAGGACGGCCTGATGATCACCAACCACCACGTAGGCCTGGGCTGCATCCAGAACATCTCGACCCCCGAGAACGACTACGTGGCGAACGGCTACTACGCCGGCGCTCGCGAGAAGGAGCCGGCCTGCCCCGGCTACGAGGTCAACGTGCTGATGAGCACCGAGGAGGTGACCGCCACGGTGCTGGGCGCAGTCAAGCCGGAGATGACCGACCAGGCCGCCCGCGAGGCGCGCAAGGGCGCCACCGCTCGCATCGAGAACGAATGCGCCACCGCCTCCGGCCTACGCTGCAACGTGGTGAGCCTGTACCAGGGCAGCGAGTACCACCTCTATCGCTACCAGAAGTACACCGACGTGCGTTTGGTGTTCGCACCCGAGCAGCAGATCGCCTTTTACGGCGGCGATCCCGACAACTTCACCTTCCCCCGCCACGACCTGGACGTGGCCATCTTCCGCGCCTACGAGGCCGGCAAGCCGGTCATCCCGCCCGCCTACCTGACCTGGAGCCGCCAGGGAGCGGGCGACGGCGAGCTGGTCTTCGTGTCGGGGAACCCGGGCTCCACCTCACGCCTCAGCACCGTGGCCCAGCTCGAGCTCTTGCGCGACTTGGTGCTCCCCGCCAACCTGGAGTTCCTGAAGCGCCGGCTGGCGCTGCTCCACGCCTACTCAGCTCGGGGGCAAGAGCAGGCGCGGAGGGCCAAGGCCACCATCTTCGGCCTGGAGAACGGCCAGAAGGCTCTGAAGGGTCGGTTGGAAGCGCTCCTGGACGCCAAGGCCATGGCCCGGAAGGCTGCCGACGAGAGGGCCCTACGCGACAAGGTGACGGCCGATGCGGCCCTCGCCAAGAGCCTGGGCGACCCCTGGGCTACGGTGGCGGCGGCCCAGAAGAAGGCGGCCTCGCGCTTCAAGGAGTCGCGCTTCGTGGGCTTCGGTGGCTCGCGGCTCTTGGGCATCGCCGGGCAGATCGTCGTCTACGTGGACGAGGTCAAGAAGCCTAACGAAACTCGCTTCGAGGAGTTCGTCGACGCCAACTTGCCCTCGCTGACCAACCGGCTGTACTCCAAGGCTCCCATCTTCGACGACCTGGAGGAGGCGACCCTGACCGACCAGCTTCAGTACGCCCTGGAGGGCCTGGGCAAGGACCACCCCTTCGTCAAGGCGGCCCTCGGCGGCAAGACGGCGGCGGAGGTGGCCAAGGATGCGATCGCGGGGACCAAGCTCAAGGACGTTGCCGAGCGCAAGGCGCTGGTGGAAGGTGGAACCGCGGCCGTCGCAGCTTCGACCGATCCCATGATCGTGGTGGCCAGGAAGCTCGAGCCGCTGGCCCGCGAGATCCGCAAGTGGAGCGAAGACGAGGTCCAGGCGCCGACCACCCGCGCCGGCGAGAAGCTGGCCCAGGCCCGCTGGAAGACCCAGGGCAAGACCGTGAACCCCGACGCCACCTTCACCCTGCGCCTATCGTATGGCGTGGTAAAGGGCTACCCGGCCGAGGGCACCGAGGTGGCGCCGCGCACCACCCTCCATGGCCTTTACGACCGCTCGGCATCTTGGGGCTTCAAGGGGCCCTGGGCCCTGCCCCAGCGCTGGCTGGACAAGAAGCCCGCCCTCAACCTGGAGACGCCGCTCAACTTCGTGTCCACCGCCGACATCATTGGCGGCAACTCGGGCAGCCCGACCCTCAACAAGCAGGGCGAGTTCGTGGGCATCATCTTCGACGGCAACATCCAGAGCCTGGCCCTCGACTACTTCTACACCGAGGATCAAGCCCGGGCGGTCAGCGTCGACTCCCGCGGCATCATCGAGGCCCTGCGCAAGGTCTACGACGCTCCGGCCCTGGCGGACGAGCTGACCGGCAAGTAGAACCGTCGAATCGACAGGGGCGCGGCCCGGGCCGCGCCCCTAACGCCGCCTTGCTCGCCTCTCCGATCCTCGAACTACTGGTTGCGCGTCCTTCCCGCCCTTGGCTGACCCCCGACTTGCGGATGGCTGACCGCTTCGTCCTATCGCGAGCCCTTGGCCCTGCCGCTCTTGGCGCGCCGGGATTCTGGCGCGCCGGGCCCCGGATCGGGTGGTTTCTCAGGCAAGGCGGGCAGTCGCCCGGAGGCATGGGCGTTTAGCATCGCCAGTCCTGCCGCTGTCGTCCTGTACTCCTGCATCCGACTTCGCGGCCTGTCGGGGATGGTCCGTTCCAGCCAACCCTGTTTGAGCAACGGTTGCAGGCGGGACTTCAAGAAATGGACACGGTCCTTCAACCCTACCGCGCGCTGGATAGCCTCAGCGCTGGCTCCATGCGCGGCAGCCTCAAGGACGGTCATGACTTGTGGGGTGACTTGTGGGGTGACTTGTGGGGTGACTTGTCCGGCGACCAACTGCGCTCCAAACGTGACGACGAGGAACCCCTGCTTCTCCTCGAACAGGGGCGGCGGGATCCCGTGCTTCCTGCACAGTGCGATGACGCGATTGGTGCCGCGGCCCCAGATCTCCACGGCCCCGGTACGGTGGAACGCTCCAGCGATCAACGGGTTCGTCGGCTTCGAATCATGCCGGCCCGAGAGCTGCTTCACCGTCACACCGTTGGGAAGGCGCCCATAGCTCCGAATCTCGATCCGATCGTCAAAGACCACGATGGCAACATGGCCTGCATAGTGGGAGTAGTCCCGGTGCATGGCCACGGCGATGTCGCGCAGCGTTTGGTCCGAGACCTCCTGCCCCTCGATCGCGCCGTCCGCCCGGACTCCGAACAGCACCATGCCGCCAGAGCCGTTCAGGAAGGCGCAAAGCGACTGCATGCCTTCCTTCAGCTCGCCCGTCGAGCGCTTGAACTCCAGCGCCTGGCCTTCGCCTTCTTGGACGATGGCGGCCAGCTGCTTCGGATCGGCGGGACCCCCCGCGGTCGTCACGGACGGTTGTCCCCGTGCGCCGACTCCTCCGCGGGCAGGGACCGCATGCCCTCCGCGATCTGGCGGCTCAGATCGGCGAGCAGCTCGCTCATGGCCTGGACCCCCAGGCCTGGGTCCAAGCCGGCAGCGCCCCTGGGGAGCGGTCCCCGCCGGAGGCTGACGTTCTTGCCCAGAAGCGGGAGCTCACTCGCCACCGGCAAGAGGGCCCACCGCCCTTGCAGCTCGACGTCGCCACCCGCCTTTGGGCCGAAGCTGACGAGTTCCACGGCCACCCGGCAACGGGCGGAGGTCGACGAGGGCCATGGATACCCCACCACCCGGTACTCCGGCAGCAGCCGGGCCAGGTTCTCGCTCACGGTCCGGGTGACCCCCACCTCGAGGGGCTCCGCCCAACGCACGAACTCATTGACGTGCAGCTCGCCGGGGACCACCTGCGTCACCAACTGCGCGCGCTCCAGGTGACTGGGCAAACGAATGGGTAGCACGCCCACCACCGCCACCGCCCCTCTCGCTTCCGCCGCGTCCGGTACCTCGGCCAGGGAGCGAAGGACAAAGAACCGCGCCTCCGAGGTGCGCTTGAGCGAGACGCACCCGAGCAAGGCCAGAGCCAGGGCGACGGCACCGATGGCCGCACCGCGCCGCGTCGTCATCAGTTCTTCTCCTTCGTTTGCTGCTTGCCAAGCATGAGGGACTCGGGGTGGGTCTCGATGTAGTCCACCAGAGCCCGCAGCGCCTTGAGCGTTCGCGCCAGCTCGTCCAGGGCCCCGGTTGCCGTGAGCTGCGTCTGGTCGGTCCCTTCAAGCGTCTTGCCGAGGGTCCCCAGGATCCGGTCCGTGCGATCGAGGGTCGCGCGAAGCTCGCGCATCGTCTGCTGCACCTCGCCGCCCGTGTCCTTCACCTGGGCGTCGAGGTTCTTGACCAGCGCTCTGGTGTCGGCAATGGCGACCCGCGCCTCTTCGAGCGTCGGTTGGAGCGTCCTCAGCGCGCGGTCGGCGCGCGTGAACGTGCCCTGAACGCCCGGCGACTGGAGCAGCTCTCTGAGGCTCTGGAGCGTGCCCCGGACGTCTTCGAGCATCTGGTCCAGCGGCAGCTCGGCGATCTTGGCGGTGAAGTCCTCGAAGCGTCCGGTGAGCTTCTCCAATGCGGTAGGCGTCGTGGGCAGTTCCGGGTACAACGGGCTGAGCCCGCCGAATCGCGCCGGCTCTTCGGGAAGGAAGTCCAGCTCGACGTACTTCTGCCCGGTGAGCAGGCTCTGACTCATCAGGCGCGCTCTCAGGCCGCGGTCGATGAGCACCTTCGCAAAGGCCGCGGTGGTGAGGCCGCGAAAGGGGTTGCTGACGCCCCCTGGAGCCTGGATCACCCGGCCCCGCACCTCGAACACCACCTCGATCTGGACCAGCGGGTCGGGCTTGCCGGTGAGGAAGGCGTTCACGTCGGTGACCTCGCCGACCTTGATGCCGCGGAACGTGATCGCCGAACCCTGGCTCAGGCCCTTGACCGAGCCCGGGAAGTAGATGGAGAAGCGGTCGCGGGTCTTGAACCAGCCGCCCGAGCTCAGCAGCACAATCGCCGCCAGCACGATGGCAACCGAGCCCAGGACAAAAGCGCCCACCATCCGCGGGTGGTTGCGGGCGCTCACAGCCGCCCCCGACTCAGGAAGGCCCGGACCTTGGGCTCGGCGCTCCCCTTGAGCTCGCTCGGCTTGCCTTGGGCAATCATGGTCTTGCGCTCCGCATCGAGAAACACGGCGTTGTCGCCCAGCTCGAAGATGCTGGGCAGCTCGTGGGTGACCAGGACGATGGTGGTGCCGGCGCTGTCTCTGAGCTCCAGAATCAGGTCGTCGAGACGGCGCGAGCTGAGCGGGTCGAGGCCCGCCGAGGGCTCGTCGAAGTAGAGGATCTCGGGATCGAGGGCCATGGCCCGAGCCAGGCCCGCCCGCTTGCGCATACCGCCGCTGACCTCCGAGGGATGGTGGTCCTCGAAGCCGGCAAGGCCCACCAGGGCGAGCTTGAGCTTCGCCATCTCCCGTGCCAGAGCGGCCGTCACCCCGGCGTTCTGCACCAGCGCCAGGCTGACGTTCTCCGCGAGCGTCATCCCGCTGAAGAGCGCGGCGCTCTGGTAGAGCACGCCGAACTTGCGCCTCAGGCGCTCTTGCTCCCGTTCACTCGCCTGCCAGAGCGCTGCGCCGTCGTAGAGTACGTCCCCGGCCACGGGCCGGTTGAGGCCGATCATGTGGCGCATCAGGCTGCTCTTGCCGCAACCGCTGTCGCCCATGATCACGAAGATCTGACCCCGCTCGATGGCGAAGCTCAGGTCCTGCTGGACCACCCGCTCCCCATAAGCCATGGTCAGATTCCGGACCTCGAGGTGGGGTGCCGTCATTGCCTCCCTACAGGTGCAGCAGGTGGAGGAGCACGGTGAAGACGGCGTCCACCACCACCACCAGCACGATCCCCATCACCACCGCCTTGGTGGTGGCTTCTCCCACCGCCGCCGCGCTCCTGCCGCAACGGATGCCGTAGTAGCACCCGGTGAGCGATACCACCATGCCGAAGGCCACGCTCTTGACCAGGCCGACGATCACGTGCCCAACCGCCAGCGATTCCCGGGTTGCCCGCAGGTATTGAAGCGCCCCCAGGTCGAGCAGCGCTACCCCCGCGAAGGTGCCGCCGAGAATCCCGAAGAGGTCGGCGTAGGCGACCAGAGCCGGCAGCATCAAGGATGTCGCCACCACCCGGGGCAGCACCAGGAACTCCGTCGGCCGCAACCCCATGGTCTTCAGCGCGTCCACCTCTTCGTTCACGGTCATGGTGCCGAGGACCGCGGCAAACGAGGCACCGGTGCGGCCCGCCATCACGATCCCGGTCATCAGGGCACCCAGCTCGCGGGTGATCCCGATGGCGACCAGGTTGGCCACGTAGACGGTCGCGCCAAACTGCTGGAGCTGCACGGCGCCGACGAACGCCAGCACGGCTCCGATCAGCAGGTTGATGAGGGCCACGATCCCCAGCGCGCCTACCCCGGCGGTCTCGAAAGCGTGCATGAGGTCGCGACCCTGGAAGCGGGCCTTGCCGCGCAGCATGGCCCAAAGGGCGAGGACCACCTCGCCGACGAAACCCACGGCGTCGCCGGCGGTGCTCCAGGCGTGCAGGCTGGCCTGTCCCACGCGGGCGGTGACCGCGTTGTCTTCCGGGGGGCGGCCCAAGGCGACGGGCGGTACCGCCCTGGCGAGGTCCAGCAGACGGCGCGTGCCGGCGGGCAAGGCGCTCACGTCCACCTCCGCCCCCGCAGCCAGGCTTGCGGCGCTGAAGACGAAGCTCACCAGCGCGCTGTCCCATGCCTCGAGCTCGGTCGGCTCGAAGACCAGGCGTGCGACTGGCGGCCCTCCCCTGATCTCCTGAGCCACGATGTCCGTTGGTGGCAGGCCGCTCCCGAGTGCCCATCGCCCGGAGAGGCGCACCCGGACGACGCCCCCGCTCTCGCGCAAGACGTCGGCGCGTGCTCCGGCGGCCGTGGCGCGCGAGCTGGCTTTGGCTGGAGTCAAAGGGTCTTTTGAGGGCCTCTCGCCGAGGCGAAGGATAGCGCCAGAGCGCTGTGACCGGCAAGCAGGCCGGGAGCTCGGAGAGCTCGGAACCGACCCCCTTCGCGGAAGGAGACGCGGGTCCTCGGTTGTGGAAGCTCTACGGCACCGACTCGAAGCCATCCCCGAAGATGTAGTCGGATGGCGGCAGCTCGTAGGCTCCGATGTCGAAGACCGCGCTGCCGTCGTCGTTGCCATCCTGGGGGCGCCTGACGCGGTCGTAGTCCCGGGCCGGTGCGTTGAGCGCGGTGCCGTTGTCGATCCCCGGGGAGCTGCGCTGCAGATGGAAGTTGGCGGCCGCGGTGTCGACGAAGAGCGGGTCGCCGATCTGGCAGGCGGTGCCGCACAGCTCGCCGGGGTACCCATCCCAGCCGTCGATGAGGTTGTGGTCGAGCGTTGCCCCGCTGGGGTCGATGCCCTCGAAGGCGATCTCGAAGGAGAGGTTGCCCGCCACCACGTTGTTGCGGACCAGAATCCCGGCGGCCTGGTTGTTCCCGTTGGCTATGCCGCCACCCCAGCTCGTCCAACCGTTGCCCCAGATGCTGTTGTTGACCACCTGGATGTCGGACATCGGGTGGAGGGCGATGCAGCAGTCGCTGACGGTGAGGCCGGTGTGGCGGTTGTGGTAGCTCAGGTTGTTGTAGACACGCACGTGCTCGAGCAGACCGCCTTGCTCGGAAGCGACCTCCACCCCGCTCCCGTCCACGTCGTGGATCCGGTTGGAGTAGACGTCGATGTCGTGCGTGTGTTCGGTCCAGGCGTCCACGTAGATTCCGACGCTCGCGACGTGGTGGATGTGGTTGTGGTGGGCGCTGCCAGAGGTGGAGCCGTCCTTGAGGCAGATCCCCTCGCCCCGCAGCGGGCTACCGTCGTGCACGTGGTTGTTGCGCACCTCGAAGCGGGTGGTGCGGCCCACGGTGATGCACTCGTTGCGGCTTGCGGCACCGGTCGTCATGGTCCGCTCGACCTCGTTGCCGTCGATCAGCACGTCGCTCGAGCTCCAGACCAGGATGCCGGAGGAGGCGGTGAGGCTGGTGTGGTTGCTCTCAATGACGATGTGGCTGCCCGGGTCGACCTGGATGCCGGTGTTGGTGCCCAGGGGGCCCGTGTTCGTAACGTGGAAGCCGCGCACCCGCACGTAGCTCGCGCCGACCAACTGGAAGAGCCCCTCGTACTCGCCCAGGGAGAGGGTGGAGCCGTCGACGGTCACCGTGTGACCCGGGTAGGCGGCGAACACGATCTCCTGGCCCGGGGCGCCGGCGCTGGTGACGGTGACCTGCTCTGGGTACGTGCCAGCCTTGACCAACACCGTGTCGCCGGCCACCAGGGTGTCCGCCGCGTGCTGGATGGTGAGCCACGGCAGCGCCTCGCTGCCCGGGTTCGCGTCGCTGGCAGCGGGGTGGGAGCGGTCGACGTAGTAGGTGGCCGCTTGTGCGGTCAGGGCCAGGCCACAGGCTGCCAGCGCGAGAAGGCCAACAGGGAGCCGGCGGGCGAGAGCCTCGACCCGGCCTACGGGAGCGGAAAGGGATGACATGGAACCCCCTGCCCTTGATTCTGCTCCCACTGTCAAGGGGCTGCTCGCGCCTAGCGCAAGGGGGCGATCGCCTCCACGACCGCGGCGGCGAGCCTACCCGAAGCTCAGGTCGACCGTCGCCCGGAAGCGGGCGGGTCGACGGTGGCGGGTGGCCTGCTCGAAGGCGCAGGCCAGCTTGAGCAGCACCGTCAAGGGCCGCCCCGCCCGGTCTGCGAATCGCTATCGCGCCGAAGCCCGTCGCAGCAGGCTGCGGATCCTCTGACCCGCCCGCTCGGCGGCTGGCGGGTCGAGGTTGGTGAGGACGATGACCGTCCAGCCGCCCTCGAAGTCGGCCTCCAGCAGGGCGTTGATGCCGGGCGCGCCGCCGGCGGCGCCGATCTCTCCCCGCCTGGGGGGAGGATCCGCTGAAGCTGGCGCGCCGGGGGTGGGAGGAGCGGCGCCCAAGACCCAGGCCGACCAGCCGGGCGACAGCAGCTTGCCTTGGGCCAGCGCCTGGCTGAAACGCAGCAGGTCGAGCCCAGTCGAATAGCCGCCGCCGGCCGCGCTGCCGCGGGCGGGCCGGGAGTAGGTGTTGGCCGTTAGTGGCGCGTCGGGCCGCTCCGGGCCGCCGCCGCGTCGCGTATAACCCTCGGCCAGGTTGGCGACGATGGCATCGGCCTGGTAGGAATCGGTGTCGGTCATGCCGGCGCGGGCGAAGACGTTCTGCCGCAGGTAGTCGTAGTAGTCCTGGCCGCTCACCTTCTCGATGATGGCCCCCAGCACGATGAAGCCCCCGTTCGAGTAGCGACGCTCGCTCCCCGGCTCGAACAGCAGCGGCTGGTCTGCGAACAGCGGGAGGAAGTCGGCGTTCTTGCGCAGGCGGTCCTTGGGCAGGGCCATGAAGCGCTCGCCGAAGAAGTCGCCGATCCCGGAGCGCATCTCCAGGAGCTGGCGCACCGTCACCTTCTCCCGGGCGTCCGGGTTGGGGTAGTCGGGAAGGATGCGGCCCAGCCGGTCGTCGAGGGCGAGCCTGCCTTGGTCGAGGAGCTGGCCGATGGCGACCTTGGTGAAGAGCTTGTTGATCGAGCCCAGGTTGAACCTGGTGTCGGGACGGTTCGCCACCCCCAGCCCGCGATGGGCCGGGCCGTAGGCCTTGTGGAAAACAACCGCGTCGTCCTTGGCCACGAGCGCCACGCCGGCGAAAGCGTCCTCGCCGGCTCTGGTCGTGAGGTGCCGGTCGATCTCCTCGGTGGCCTGCGTCAGGCTCAGTGCGCCGGTCGGCTGGTTCGGGTCGGGCTCTACCGTCTGATCGACCTTCACCCCCCGGAACCCGCGTCCTGGCGCCGGCTCGGACTCGAAGCCGAACTCCAACAACTCGCCGTTGCCAGCGCGGACCAAGACCGAAATCAGGCCCTGGCTCGCCTCCAGAATGCGATCGGGCGCCAGCGTTCCGAGGTCGCGTACCATGTCGCGGGCCGTCTGGAGGCGGTCGTCGACTGATCGCGTCTTGCGGGCTGTCTCCGAGTAGCAGCGCTCGAAGAGGCTGCGGAGGCGCTTCTCGTCCCCGGAGTTCACGGCCTCGAAGTAGTCGCGCACGCAACGTCCCTGCTCGGTCGCGGGGTAGCTCGGTGTAGGACCGGGCGCCGGCTGCGGCCCGGTTTGCCCCAGCACTCTAGTAGGGGGCAAGAACGACAGCAGGACGAACCCCAGCGGAATGCTCAGAACGATCTTGCGCGGAAGACCCACCTCGCCACCTCCTGGCCCACGGCCCACCCTTGAGACGCGCCGCCGGCCGGGTTTGTCGGACCCCATTTGCCGGCGTCCAAGCCGCTGAACCGTCGGAGACTCAGAACACACCAACCGACATGAGGCGCACTCGGGTCCCCTCCGAGCCGGCTCCAACGGGCACGGTCCAACGAAGTAGAGCGTGCGCAGGCGCCACTATCGGACGCGGCACGTGGGGTTGCCGGCGCCGTCGCCGAACTCAGAGCAGGCGAGAGGACCCAGGCAGTCCCGGCGTCAAGGCGCTCGGCTATCTGCTGGTCGTCAGAACCCTCGGCGCACAACGCGGCGTGGGCTGGGGTCGGCGCCAGCCGAGGAACCCCCGATCGCCAGCGCGACGGCCACCACGACCTTCTGAGTCCAAGTCCCGGGGCGACGGGTTGCGGGCCTCATCACGATCGCCGAATGGTAGCATCGCGGGCTATGTGGCGAGCGGGCGTCAGGACCGCCGGGGTTGTCTCGCTGAGCTTGGCCGCCTGGGCCGCCGCGTCCTCCGATCCGGTGGGACGAGCGCGGGCCATTCTGCGCAGCGGGGGATACCAGACCGACCTGCCGCATGCGCCCGCTCCGGAGCGGGAGAGCATCCTGAACCGGCCCGCGACGGTTCCCGGGGTCGCCCTGCCGCCGCCGATCCAGATCCCCGTGCCCCTCGAGGCGCTTGCGGTGATCGGCCTCGGGGCGGCGATCGCTTCCGGAGTGTGGCTGCTGCTGCGGCGCCTGGACCCGGGTCTGCCCAGCCTCGGAGTAACCCACCCAGAGGGTTCCGTGACCACGGTTCTGACGCGGGACAGGTCAGGCGACGACGCCGAGGCGCTAGCGCGGGAGGGGCGGTTCGCGGACGCCATCCACGCACTGCTGCTGGACGCGCTGCGCGTCGTGGGCCGGCAAGGCGAATCCCGGCCCGCCTGGACCAGCCGCGAGGTGCTGCGCGGTGCAGGTCTCGCCGCCGAGCCGAGAGCGGCTCTCGCGCCCTTGGTGGGCGCGGTGGAAGCTGTCCATTTCGGACGCGCCGCCGCCGGCCTCGAGGACTACCTGACGTGCGCTGCGATCTACCGCCGGTTCCAAGAAGCATGCCGCCCGACCCGTTAGAGACATCCTTCCGGCGGCCGGTCCTGGTTTGGCTGGTGGCTGCCGCCGCCTGCTCGCTGGCCCTCGCTCTCGTCTTGGTCATCGTGCGGCCGGAAGCCGGCCAGGTGGGTTCCTCGGGTGCCGATGCCTTCAGCCGCTCCGCGCTCGGTCATCGTGGGTTCGTCGACCTGCTGCGCGCCGAGGGGGTGCCGGTGGTGGTGAGCCGGTACGCCTCCGCCAGCCGAGCCAGCGACACCGCGGTGCTGGTGGTGGCCGAACCGCACCTCGACGGCGCCCATTCGTCGCGCGGCCAGAAGCTCGCGGGCATGATCGAGTCCGTGGACACGGTGCTGCTGGTGTTGCCGAAGTGGACGGGCCGCGAAGACCCGCAGGTGCCCGGCTGGATCGACTCCGCCGAGCTGATGGGCAGCGAGACCGTGGGCCAGGTGCTGCGCGCCGCCAAGGTGGAAGCCTCGGTGGTGCGCCCGGCGACCGCGGGCGCCTGCCAGGGCACGGCGGTACCGGCGGAGTGGACCGCCCCCCAACTCCTCCGCTCGGACGCCGTCTCGTTCCACCCACTCATCAGCTGCCCCGGCGGCATCCTGCTCGGCGAGGTGGAGAGCCCGGAAGGCCCGCGGATCCTGGTGCTCTCCGATCCCGATCCGATCTCCAACCACGGCCTGGGGCGGGGAGACAATGCGCGTTTGGCGCTGGAGATCGTGGGTCGAGCACGCACGCCCGGCCAGGCGGTGGTGGTGGACGAGACGCTGCACGGCCACGAGCGCATCCCATCGCTGTGGCGCGAGATGTTCGCCTTTCCCCTGCTGCCGTCGGTGGTCCAGGCGGGCCTGGCGCTGCTGGCCCTCGTCTGGTCGGGGATGGGCCGTTTCGGCGCTCCCCTGCCGAGCCCGGCCGCACGGGCCTCGGGCAAGGACGCCCTCATCGAGAACACCGCTTCGCTCCTCCGTTTGGCGGGCCATTCGGCCCACACCCTGGGACGATACCTGGAGGCGACGGTGGGCGACGTGGGGAGCGCCTTGCACGCGCCGGCCTTCAGCCGCCCTGGGGAGTTGCGGGCTTGGCTGCATGCGCTCGGCCGGCGGCGCGGGTCGCGGGTCGATCTGAGGGCCCTGGAAGAGCAGGTCGGGCACGTACAGGAGGCGGGTGCACGCACGGCGGAGCCGGTGGTGGCTGCTGCGCGCCGCATTCATCGCTGGAAACAGGAGATGCTCCGTGGACCAGAAGGCTATTCCGGACGCTAGAGAGCGGCTGCGCGGCGAGATCCATCGGGTGGTGGTGGGCCAGGACGCGGTGATCGACCTGATGTTCGTGGCCCTGCTGTCGGAGGGGCACGTGCTGCTGGAGGGGGTGCCGGGAACCGCCAAGACGCTGCTCGCCCAGGCCTTCGCTGCCACCCTGGCTCTGCCCTTCAAGCGCATCCAGTTC
>DATECU010000082.1:0-17853 GCA_035286745.1 Vicinamibacteria bacterium
GAGCCGATGAAGTTCTTGAGGAGGTAGCTGTGGTTCCAGCCGGTGGTCACGACGCTGACAAGGGGGGTGGATTCCATGGGGGTGGGGGTTTAGGGCGCCTATCCTACACCCGAGACGGGGGGGTGGGCCAGGGCATTCAAGCCAATCTCAAGACGTGTTCCTCGATCGCCCAAGCGACACCGTCCTGGTCGTTGCTGGGAAGCACCGGGAAGCCCAGGTCCTTGAGGGCGGGGGTGGCGTTGCCCATCACCAGGCCAAGGCCAGCTTGCTCGAGCATGGCGCGGTCGTTCCAGTTGTCGCCCACCGCCAACGTCTCCTCCCGGGAGACACCCCAGCGCCCTTGCAGGAAGCTCAGAGCCGGCGCCTTGCCGACTCCCGGCGCCAGCACGTCCAGGACACCCACGTTCTGAGCGGGATACACGGTACGCTCGACCACCGCGGCAGCTCCCAGCCTCGCTTCCAGATGAGGCCACAGGGCGTCCATCTCGGTGAGCCCGCCTCCGAACATGACCTGGATCGGATCCTCAGCGATCGCCCCCTCCAAGTCAGGCACCACCCTCACGTCCGGGTGGGACTTGTCCAGGTAGTAGACGAGCAGGGTGTTCGAAGGCTCGACGCCCTGGACCAGGAGCTGCCCCTCGCCCTGCTGGCCCACGTGCAGCACCGGATCGGCGCCCCGCTCGCGTCCGGCGCGGATGGCAAGCCGGGCGGTGCTCAAGGCCAGCGGCAGGCAACGCAGCACCCGGCCCGCTTCCAGGATCAGGGCGCCGTTATGCAGCACCAGATCCACCTCACCCCCCAGGCTGGCCGCCACCCGACGGGCAGCGGGATAGCGGCGGCCGGTGACCAGCACCAGCCGCAGACCGCGAGCCCGGGCCTCGTTCAGCGCATTCAAAGTGCGCACCGACAAGCTCTTGTCGGTCCGAAGTAGGGTGCCGTCGATGTCGAGGGCCAGCAGCCGAAAAGGCGGGGTCTTCACCGCCCGTCCCAAACCTCGACCCGCTCGATCGCGTCCCCCGGCTGGACCTGGTCGGCCACCTCCATGCCCTGGGCCACCCAGCCGATCACGGTGTAGTTCCCGTCCAGGTGTGGCTGGGGGGAGAGCGTGATGAAGAACTGGCTGCCGCCGGTGTCCTTCCCGGAGAGGGCCATGCCCACGATGCCGCGGCCGTAGGGCTTCTCACCCACCTCGCAGCGCAGGGTGTAGCCGGGCCCGCCGTTGCCGTCGCCTCGCGGGTCGCCCCCCTGGATCACGAAGTTGGGGACTACGCGATGAAAGGTGAGGCCGTCATAGAAGCCGCGGCGCGCCAAGTCGAGAAAGGAAGCCACGTTCAGCGGGGCCTCCACCACGTTCAGGTGGACTTCGATGACGCCGCGCCGGGTGTGCAGCAAGACCCGGGGGGTGAAGAGCGGGACCCCCGGCTGAGGATCGAAGGGCGCCATGGCCTGGCGATAGTCGAGGTGGGGTCGGTCCACCGCCTCGAAGCCCGACCACGGCGGCTGCTGGCCCAGGCCGCTCAACGCCGAGGCCGCCCGCACCCGCACCACCCGCACCGGGTCGCTGCCGGCGATCTCGCGCAACACCTCGTGGGCCTTGGCGTCGTTCTGAACCGAGAGCGCCGCCACCTGGCCCAGCCGGGCGTCCAGGTCGGCGTCGCTTCGAGACATGCGATAGGCGGAGGCCAGGGCCGTGGTCTGGCCGGTGGCCTTCAGGGCCGCCAAACCCTCGGCGGCAGCGGCGCGCACCGCGAAGTCCGCATGCTCCAGGTAGCGCACCAGGGTGTCAGCCGCGTCCTTGCCGCGCGCCTTACGAATTGATTCCAGGACCGGGGGCAGCACCCGGGGGTCCTCGTCCTTGAGCAAGGAGTAGAGAACGCCCAGGCTCACCTCGTCCCCCGACTCGGCCAGGGCGGCGCCCAGGGCGGCCCGCACCGAGAAGACCGGATCGGGATCGAGGGTGGAGAGCACCAGCGCGAACTCCTCGCGGTCCAGGTGAGCCAGGGCCTGCAGGGCGGCGGCCCGGATCGCCGGCTGCTCGTGGCCCACCAGGGCTACCACCTGGGGGCGCAGGCCCTTGTCGCGGGGCAGGGCGGCCAGGGCCTTCAGGGCCTCGATCTGGAGGGTGGGGTTCTGCGAACGCAGCAGCGCGGCCACCGCCGGCGCGCCCCGTGCGTGGCCGAGCGCTCCAACCGCCCGCACCGCCATCACCACCACACTCTCCTCCTGGTCCCTGAGTAGCGGCAGGACCAGGTCGAGCTGGGAAGTGTCTTTGAGCGCACCTAGCCCACGCGCGGCCAGGGCCCGAGAGACCGGGTCCGAAGCCGTGGTGGCGGCGGCCAGCACCGGCCGCAGAGCCGGGCTCTCCAGGCGCATGGCGGTCCAGGTGGCGGCCCACCAGTCAAAGCGCGGCTTGCCGGCGTTGAGCAGAGTCGACTCCGCGGCCGGCAGGTCCTTGAGCCGGGCCAGCGCGAAGAGACCCAGCCGCTGAACCAGCCAGGGGTCGTACGGGTTGGACGGGTCGTCGCCCCGGACCACGATGGCGGTCGGGGTCTTGGGCGTGGCGTCGAGCACCATCTTGGCGATGGCGGGAGCCGCCCGCGGGTCGCCGATGCGGCCCAGCGCCTCCGCGGCCCGCGCCTTCACCACCGCCTCGGGATCGAGCAGCGAGGCCAGGAGCCGCTCCACCGCTTGCTTGTCGCCGATGAGGCCCATGGCGAAAGCCGCCATCTGGCGCACCTCGGGCTCGGCATCGTTCATGCGTTGGATGAGGGTGGGCAGGCTGGCCGGGTCGCCGACGCGACCGGCGGCCAGGGCGGCCCGCCGGCGCAGGCCGGGATCGGGATCGGCGAGGTAGCGGTCCAGCTCGCCGTCACCCAGGCTGCGCCGGTCCTCAAAGGCGAGGAGGCGGGCCATCTTCTCGATGCGGGAGGCGGGTGAGCTGGGGGTCTTGGCCTGCGCGGGGAAGGCGGCGACAACCAGCAGCAGGCCGCAGAAGGTGGTCTTTCCTGGCACCATGGCGCCGCGGATTATAGCCCGCCCCGGCTCAGGCGACGGCCAAGAGATCGACCCCGTCCACCAGGCCCAGGCCAGCGGCTACCTCACGGATGCGCGATCGGGCCCCCGGCTGTCCCACCGCCGCCAGATGAAGACAGCCGGAGAGCTGGGGAACCTCGGCGAGCCCCAGGACCGGCGTGCCGCCGATGCGCCGGCCGATCTTCCGGCGGTCGACCTCCACGAAGCCGCAGACCGAGTGGCCGGAGGCCTGGAGCGCTCTCGCCCAGCCCTTTCCGATGGGCCCCGCCCCCCACACCGCCACCGGCCGGCCGCCCCGGAGATAGCGGCGGCCCAAGACCTCGATCTTGAGGGCTCGGAACCGCTCCGGGGCGTAGCGTGAATCGCAGCGGGTGAGGCGCCGCTCAGAGTCGCGCCAGTCGAGCAGCACCTGCGGCAGCTTGGCGAAGCCGTAGCCGGCCTCAAAGGCCCGCAGCCACAGGTCGTAATCCTCGGGTCCCTCGAAGGCCCGGTAGCCGCCGAGGGCGGTGAGCGCCTCCGCCCGCATGATGACGCTGGGATGCACCAGTGGCGACTCGACGAAGAGGTCGCGGGCCATGGCCTGGTGATCGAGGAGCTGGTTCTGCCAGGCCAGGTAGTCGCGCATCCCCTGGTTGCCGGCGGCGACCGACCCGGTGAGACGCACGCGGCAGCCCACAACCGCGATCTCCGGGTGGGCGTCCAGGAACTCGACCTGAAGCGCCAAACGCTGGGGGTGGGCGATATCGTCGGCGTCCATGCGCGCCAAGAGCGGCGAACGGGCCGCCGCCGCGGCGGCGTTGAGAGCCGCCGGAAGGCCCTGAGCCGGCGTCCTCAGCAACCGGCACCGGGGATCCAGCGCGGCCAGCGCCGACAGCCGCTCCGTGCTGCCATCGCTGGAACCGTCGTCGACCGCCACCACCTCGAGGTCGGTGAGGGTCTGGGCCTGGAGCGAGCTCAGGCATTCGTTGAGCACGGGCCCCGCGTCCCGCACCGGCAGCAGTACCGAGACCCGTGGCACCGGCTCCTATTCGAGGCCCACGCCCTCGCCGTGGCGCATGACGAACTCCCGCGCCTCGCGCAGCACCGCCTCCCGAGTGGCCCCCTCTACCACGTAGAAGGGCCCGCTGACTCCGGGACGCCAGTGGTCCCGCGGGCCGCGCCGAATCTCGGCCAGCCAGGAGGCGTGGCGTTGCACCGGCAGCAGGATCTCGTAGACGAACTCACCGCGGCGCACCGTGGAGTGGATGAGATAGGACGGGGACGAGGTCGGGGTGACCACCGCGCCCACCACCAGGCCCTGGATGATCTCGGCGCTCTCGGGGGGCACGAACAGAAACTCGACGCCGTAACCCAAGTAGGGCCAATCCACTTCCTCCGCCTCGCGCACCACCCGCCCCAGGGCCTGCACCCGAACCGCCACCCCGGGCAACTGCATCTCGAGATCCAGGTCGGTCTGAGGCAGCCGAATGGGGCTGGCCAGCAGCACGCCATTGACGCTCAGGTTCCGGGTGAGCCCGTAGAAGTGGACGGGATCGGTGGCGCGCTGGGTTCCCACCACCTGCCCCTGAACCGGGATCCGGACCTGGACCCGAACCGGCACCGCCAGCAGCTTGGCGATCCACGACTCCAGGTCCTCGCGTTCCAGCGGTCTCCGGAGCGCGGCGTTGGCGCCGGCGGCGATGGCTTCATCCTCGATGCCCGCAGGCTCGCCGGCCGGGATCAGAGCCAGGATGGAGACATGGCGGGTGGCGTCGTGGTTGCGAATGCGACGGACCGCCTCGGCCAACGGCAGGTCGGGCAACTGCGAGCCAAGAACCACCAAACGTGCGCCGCTGGCGGGAAGCGTCTCCAGCACCTGTCGCACCGAGGCCCGCTGCTCGACCAGGCGCCCCTCCCGATTCAGGAGCGGGGCTTCGAGAAGGAGGCTGCGGCCGTCGAGGCCGGCCACCAGGAGGTCATAGGGCATGGCGAGTCATCGAGCCTCTCGGGAGTCTACGGCCGGGGGGGGAGCGGGTGCAACGGCAGGGGACGGCAGCTAGACGGCAGCTATCAGCTCTCAGCAGTCAGCTTTCAGCTACGGAAAGGCACGAGGCTGGAGAGGCGGTAGGGGGAGGACAGCGGTCGGCTGACGGCTGATCGCTGATAGCTGATAGCTGACTGCTGCTCGTTATGTGACAACCCGCTGCTGGGTGCGGCGCAGGCGGAAGGCCCGCTGCAGGATGTCGGGCAGCCAGCTCTTGAGTCCCAGCAGGGATGGGATGCGGTCGTAGTAGAGAAGCAGCTTCACGTCCTTGCGACCGCCCTTCACGACGTCCTTCACGATGAAGCCGTACCGGCCGATCCGGACCACGGCTCCCGGCTTCAGCTCCTTGCGCTCCGCCCGCGCGCCGTAGGTGGCCACCTGCACCCGGGGCTCGGTCAGCTCCTTCCGGAGGTTGTCGTTGAACAACAGATGCGCCTTGGCCCGCAGGAAGTCGATGGGGGCAATCTTGCGCCGCTCGTGGGGCTGCGACTTCAGGAGCTGCTCGGCCTCCGCGGCCGCGAAGTTCTGGGCGATGTACTCGACGTTCAAGGCGTAGATCTGCTCGTCCTTGTTGCCTTCCGCGGTCAGGCGATGGATGGCCTTGCGCAGGTCGTCCAGCGAGAGGTGCAGGAGCGATTGGGTGGTAGCGTCGGCGCTGGTCGGGTCGAGACCGACGCCGGTGAGGTCGAGCGCGGGCGCCTGGTAGGTGAAGCTGGCGGCCGCTTCCTTCACGTCCTGCACCCAGCACAGACCGGTGCTGCCCCAGCCGCCGGCTTCCAGCTTGTGCAGCTTGTCCACGGCAACGTGGAAAGGCGGACCCAGCGACAGCTCGATCAGCTCCAGATCGCCGGCCCCGGGGAAAGAACGCACCACCACGCCGAGCAGGAGGAGCAGGCAGAGGCCAAGCGGTAAGACAAGGTAGGTGAAGAACTTCAGCTCCACCGTTGGACGCACCGGGGCGACGATGCGGCGGACCACCGGCTCGACCTTGGCCAGGCCTTCCTGGGGCGCCACCCGGTAAATGAACTTCTTGAGCAAGACGCCGTTGTCGCCGAAGAAGGAGGACAGGCTTTGCGCCAGCGGTGACGCCTGGGCACCGTTGGCCGCCCGCACCATGTCGAGGACGAAGCCGGGGGCCTGTTCGCGGTGGCGGATGGCGTCGCGGTCGGAAGGGGGGTCGCCCACCAAGATGACGTAGAGCGGCGCCTTCATGTCCCGGACCAGGCTCACCGTCTTCTCGACCGAGAAGGCTCTCACGTCGGCTCCGGGGGGGACGTCCATGTCCAGCCAGTCCGAGGGCAGGGGGTCGGGCGCGGCGTCGGTCAGCAGCACCAGCCGGAACTCCGTCTTGGCCGGGAACTCGTTCATCAGGTCCCGAGCCCTCAGGAAGGCGAAGTAGAAGTCGGTCCACTGCCCGTCGTTTCGATACCGCGAGACATCGTCCACGAAGATCTCGTGGCGCCCGCCAAAGAGGATCAGCCGGTAGGGCTGGCCCTGGAGGAAGGTGAACATCTTCTCGAGCGCCGCCACCCGCTTCTCCTGGGGATCCAGGGGGGGCAAAGACGCGGAGTTGTCGATCAAGAAAAGGATGACGGGCGTGTTTCCGGCCGGGGCCGGAGATGTCGGCGAGGCGGACGGCGAGGGAGCCTTGGCCGGCGGGGCTGCCGGCGCCGCGAGCAGGGCGGAGAGGAGGAGGGCCGGGAACATACGTTAGCGGCAGGATTCTACTATGGCCGCATATAATCCTGCTCATGAAAACGGGCATCATTGGGCTTTCCTCCTGTGGCAAGAGCACGCTGTTTCAGTTGCTTACGGGCGCTCCACCGGCTGCTCCGGGAGGCCGACCGGAACCCCGGTTGGGCATCGCCCGGGTGCCGGACCCGCGGGTGGAGGCGCTGGCCGGGCTCTTCAGCCCCAAGAAGAAGACGCTGGCGACCGTCGAGTACGTCGATGTCCCGGGGGTGGGCAAGGGCGAAGGGACGGCGCTGGTCGACCTTCCGGCCCTTCGCGGGACCGACGCCCTGGTTCACGTGGTGCGGGCTTTCGAGTCCGAAGCAGTACCTCACCCTGACGGCTCGGTGGATCCGCTGCGCGACGCCCACATGCTGGAGCTGGAGCTGATCCTGGCGGACCTGTCGGCCGTGGAGAAGCGGCTGGAGCGCCTGGAGGCCAACATCAAGAAGGTCAGCCGGCCCGAGGACGTAGCCGAGCGCGGCCTCTTCCTCAAGATGAAGGAGGCACTCGAGCACGAAAAGCCACTCCGCAGCGTGGACTTCTCCGAGGAGGAGAGGCGCCGCCTCCGCAACTACGCCTTCTTGTCCGAGAAGCCGCTGCTGCTGGCCGTGAACCTGGATGAGGCCAGGATCCGAGAGGCGGGCGCCTACCTCGAAAGCTGCGGGCTCCAGGCCTTCGCCCAGAAGCCGGGGATGATCCTGTGCCCGATCTCCGCCACCATCGAGCGGGAGATCTCCGAGCTTTCGGCCGAGGATGCGCGGGCCTTCATGGACGATCTGGGCCTCAAGGAGCCGGGGCTGGACCGGGTGATCCGGACCTCCTACGAGCTTTTGGGCCTCATCTCCTTCCTCACCGCCGGGGAGGACGAGTGCCGGGCCTGGACCGTCCGGCGGGGCACCAAGGCCCCTCAGGCGGCAGGGACCATCCACTCCGACATCGAGCGCGGGTTCATCAGGGCCGAGGTGGTGGCTTTCGAGGCCCTGATGGCGGCTGGCTCGACTGCCGCCTGTCGTGAAAAGGGCAACCTGCGTCTCGAAGGCAAGGAGTACGTGGTGAAGGACGGCGACGTCATCAACTTCCGCTTCAACGTCTGAGAATGCCGGGCTGTCCGCAGTGCCAGCGGCCCATCGCCATGTTGCGAGCGAGCTGTCTCTACTGTGGCGCTCCGCTGCGGCCGGAGGATGTGGAGGCAGCCGTGCGGTCGGCCGAGCCGGCTCCGGAGGCCGCGCCAGGCGGGGATCGCCTGCTGGTCATCGCCGACCTGGGCGCAGTCGAGCTGGGGATTGCGGCCGAAGCACTCTCGGCCTCGGCTTTCGACGTGCAGCAATGGGCCCGCCGGGGCAACCTCCACCTCCATCGCATTGCGCCTAGGGATGTGGCGCGGGCCGAAGCGGAGCGCCTGACGCGAGCCGGGCTCCCGGCCCACCTGGTGAGCGAAGCGGCGGTGCGGGCGGCGGCGAACCCCAGGGTGGCCACCGCGGGGGCTCTCGCGGGGTCGAGCTTGCGCTTGCGACTGGACCAGGAGGAGCGGCGGCTGGGAGCCGAAGACCTGCTCCTGGTGGTGCGGGGGCCGATCCGCCGCGAGTACACGGGACCGCGACCGCAGGTGCGCTGGGGCGTCTTCCAAGTGGCCGGCTACTTCGGCCTGCCCGGCCTCGAGTTCGGGGCTGCCACCCTGGAGCCCGGCTACCGCTTTCACCTACACACCCGCCAGGAGCTCTGTCCCCTCGAGGTGGACCCGGCCAGCTTCGAGTTCGGCCCCACGCCGGGTGTCGCCCTTTCCTCGGAACAGCGCCTAACCGCCTGGCTGGCCGAGGTCATGAGCGGGCTGCCGGTGGACCACAGCTTCAAGCGCCAAACGCCTGCGCTGGCCCCCGCGCAAACGGTTGGCGGACCCCTGGCCGCGGTCGAAGCGCTCTCGCGCCGCGAGCCGGGGTCCGGGGAACCCGGGGTGAAGGTCCTCGACAATCTGACTCAGTTCCGCTTCTACTCGGCCTGGCGCGGGCTTCTGGAGCGGCAGCGGGCGGGGTTAACCGGGGCTTCGGACCCTGTGCTACCGTGAGCCCGATTTGATGAAGCTGATCGTCCAGATCCCCTGCCTCAACGAAGAGGCCAGTCTCCCGGAGACGCTGGCCGCCATCCCCCGGCGAATCGAGGGTGTCGACCGGGTCGAGGTCCTGATCATCGACGACGGCTCCAGCGACCGCACCGCCGAGGTGGCCCGCGCCCACGGCGCCGATCACGTGGTGCGCTTCACCAAACGCAAGGGGCTGGCCGCCGGCTTCATGGCCGGCCTGGATGCCTGCCTGCGCCTGGGGGCCGACGTCATCGTGAACACGGATGCCGACCACCAGTACCCGGGCCACGAGATCCCGCGCCTGATCGCCCCCATCCTGAGCGGCGAGGCCGACATGGTGGTGGGCGACCGCGAGGTGCGGCACCTCGCCCACTTCTCGCCCCTGAAGCGGCTGCTGCAGCGGGCGGGATCCTGGGTGGTGCGCAAGGTCTCGGGCACCCGAGTGCCCGACGTCACCAGCGGCTTTCGGGCGCTCAACCGGGAAGCCGCCCTGCACATCAACATCGTGACCGAGTTCACCTACACCCTGGAGTCCATCATCCAGGCGGGCAAGAAGAAGCTGGCGGTGGCCCATCTGCCGATCGCCGCCCAGGAGACCCGGCCCTCCCGCCTGTTCTCCTCCAGTTGGGAGTACGTGAAGAGGAGCGCTGCCGCCATCCTCCGCATCTACGCCATGTACGAGCCCTTCAAGGTCTTCCTGCTCTTGGGCTCGGCACTCTTCTTGGCCGGGGTGGCCCTGGGCCTGCGTTATGCGTACTTCTGGTGGTTGGGCGACATCCGGGGCCACCTTCAGTCGGCCATCCTCTCCGTGCTGCTCTTGATCCTGGGTTTCCAGACCCTGCAGTGGGGGGTGATGGCCGATCTCATCGCCAGCAACCGCAAGCTCATCGAGGACCTCCTCTACCGGGTGCGCAAGATGGAGCTGGGAGACAAGTCCGGTGGCTGAGCCGCGAGAGGTCTCGGTGGTCATCCCCGCCTTCAACGAGGAGGAGGGGATCGCCCAGGTGGTCGGGGGCGTGCTCCGGCAGCCCGGTTGGCGGGAGGTGCTGGTGGTGGACGACGGCTCCACGGATGAGACCGCGGCCAGGGCCCTTGCCGCCGGAGCCAGGGTGGTTCGCCACCCTTACAACAAGGGCAACGGTGCCGCCGTCAAGACCGGTCTCCGGGAGGCGCAGGGGGAGGTGGTGCTGCTGATGGACGCGGACGGCCAGCACGCCCCCGAGGACATGGCGCGCCTGGTCGCCCCCATCGGAACCTACGACATGGTGATCGGGGCCCGCTCGGCCGGCGATCAGACCAGAAGTCGGGCCTTCGGCAACGCGGTCTTCAAGGCGCTCGCCTCCTGGCTCACCGGCCGCGAGATCCCCGACCTCACCTCCGGCTTCCGGGCCGTTAAACGGTCGCTGATGCTGGAGATCTTGCACCTCTTACCTAACGGATTCTCGTACCCCACCACCTCGTGCCTGGCTTTCCTGAAGGCCGGCCACAACCTGTGCTTCGAGCCGGTGACCGCCCGGCGCCGGGTGGGCAAGAGCAAGATCCGGCTGCTCCGGGACGGCATGCTGTTCATTCTCATCATCTTCAAGATCGTGACCCTCTACAGTCCGCTCCGGGTGTTCTTCCCCATCGCCGCCGGGGCCTTTCTGTTGGGCGCGGGCTACGGGCTCTGGAACGTCTACGCCTGGGGCAAGATCCCCACCGGCTCCGCCCTGCTCATTCAGTTCTCGGTCATGGTGTTTCTCTTCGGCCTGATCTCGGAGCAGATCGCCGCCAGCCAAGAGCGGAAGTAGCCGCTCCCAGCCATGACGCTCGCGCCGCGCCGCCGCGATCTCCTCCCTCTGGCGCTGCTCTTGGCGCTGCCGGTCCTGGCTCACGCTCCCGCCTGGTGGGAAGGACGGCTGCTGGCCCCGGGGGACGGGGCGGCGCTGCACTTTCCGTTACGCGCGGCCGTTTGGGAGGCCTGGCGCCACGGCGAGCTGCCCTCCTGGAACCACGGGATCTTCCTGGGGGCTCCGCTTCTGCCCTCCTACCGGCCGGCGGCCCTCCACCCGGTGATGGCGGCGCTGTCCGTGCTGCCCGCGTTTGCCGCCTTCCAGACCCTGGTGCTGCTCTCGCTCTCGCTGTCGGGGGTGCTGGCGTTCCTCTACGTCAGGCGGCTGGGAGGAGAACGCCTGGGTGCCTACGTGGCGGGGCTTTCGTTCTCGCTCGGACCGTACCTGGTGGGCCACCTGTCCGACACCGCAACCCTGGCGGCGGCGCCCATGCTGCTGCTCGCGCTGCTGGCTCTGGAATCGCATCTGAGTCGAGCCAGTTGGCGGCGAGCCGCGGGCCTGTCGGCGGCGATCGCCCTGTTGCTGCTGGCGGGATCGCCGGAGGCGGTGCGGGCGGGAGGAGCGCTCTTCTTGGGCCGCCTGCTGGTGGGCCTCTTCGCGCGCTCGCCCAAAGGACCCAAGCTCACGACCACGGCGCTCGCCCTGCTGGCGGGATTGTTGCTTTCGGCCCCCCAGGTGCTGCCGACCCTGCTGGCGGCCCGGGAGGCAGGTCGCTCCATCACCGGCTTCGCCGACACCGGGGGCGAGCTGCCGGGGGCGACCGGCCTCTTGCTCCGCTACACCTCGCACACCCCGGCCCCGGCCCTGGCGCTCTCGGCGCTGCCGCTCGCCGCTTCCCAGCTCCCTATACGGGCGTTAGGTGGAGGCCTGCTCATCAGCCTGGCCTTGCAGTGGGGGCGGGGGCCGCTGGCCGCGCCCGGCGGGCTGGCGCTGGTCTTCGACTTGACCCTGAGCATCCTGGCCGGCCTCTCGCTCTCCGCCCAGTGGCGGGCCCGCCAGGAGGTCCTGGGCCAGCGCCTCCGCGCCTACTTCTTGGTCGCCAGCGTGTTCTCGGCTGTCGGCCTTTCGGTGGCGGCAGCGGCCCTGGGTCCGTTGCCGGATGCCCTCACCGGGGGGGTGGGCATCCTGGCGCTCTCGCTCTTCCTCTACTTTCCGAACGCCGGCGCCGGCAGCCCGGTGCGGGCTGGCGTGTTCCTGCTCCCCCTCACCGTGTCCTTCCTCTTGCAGCCGCACGGGCGAAGGGCCTGGGAGACGGCGCCCACCAGGCTGGAGTTGGAGCGCGGCACCGGGACCCGGGAAGCCCTCGATCGAGCCATGGGGCCGCGCCGCGGCGAACCCAGCCTGGCGCTGGTCCACCGCTGGCCGAAGGAAGAGGCCCTGGATCTGGCCTACGCCAACCTGGGCCCGCTGATGGGGCGGAGGAGCGTCAACGGCTACGACCCCATGGTCCCGCTGCGTACGCGGGTGGCCCTGGGGATGATGGGGGCCGGGGGTACGCTGCCCCGGAGCTTCCTGGCCGGTGAGCCCGGTCAGCTGGAGGCCCTGGGTATTCGTTTTGTGCAGGTGCCGATCGCCTCCCTGGAAGTGGCCTCCGAGGCCGGCGGCTGGGGAGCCTCGCTTCAGGTGCCGGTGGCGCTGGGCCGGCCCCGTTTTTTTGCATTTCCCCCCACCTATGCCGGCGAGGTGCGTCTCGTTTCCTCCCTCTCCGAGGCGACCGGCGTGCCCCAGGGGGAGACGGTGGCGGTGGTCCATGTGCGGCTGGTTTCGGGACGCGCTCTGTCGTTTCCGGTGCGGGCGGGGGTGGAGACCGCCGAGTGGGCGCACGACCGGGCCGACGTCAAGGCGGCGGTGGCTCACTATCGGGCGCCGGTGGCCGAGAGCTGGCCGGTCGCCGGGCAAGGCTTCTCCGGCCACCGTTACCAGGGGGCTTTCGACTTGCGCACCCGTTATTTCCTGGACGGGGTGACCGTGGAACGAAGGCCCGGCGCGGGCTCGTTGCTGGTGACCCGGGTGGCCCTGCTGGACCGCGGGAGGATCGTTCCCGCGTCGTTAGATGCGGCCTACCTGAGCGACAGCGGGCGCTTTCGGGAGCTGGCGGCCACCACCCGGGTGCGGCTGTTCGAGCTTCCCGGCAGCTTGGGACCGGCGCGCCTGGTGAACCGGCTTCGCCGGGTGGAGAGCGAGCAGCAGGCGCTCGAGGTCTTGAGCGCGCCGGCGGCGCGGGGATTCGATCCCCATCGGGAGGCGCTGTGGATCGCGAGCGATGGCGAGGGTCCGAGGCTGGATCCGGGGGGCCGCCTGGGCCGGGCCGACCTGGTCCGCGTCAGTCGCGGCACCATCGAGGTCCGGGCCGAGGGGCCGGGCCTGCTGGTGGTCGGAGAGAGCTTCGACCGCGGCTTTCGGGCCTTCCTGGATGGGAGGGCGGTGGCGGTGTCCCGCGTCAACGTCGTGCAGATGGGAATCCCGCTGTCGGCGGGCCCTCACCGCGTGGTCCTGAAGCACCGGGCCCGCGGGTTCCTGGCGGGCCTGGCGCTGGCGGGCCTGGCCGCCCTGGGTCTGGGGCTGGCGCTGGTGAGGCAAGGTTTGACCCCCGCGAAGGCGGCGTGCTAGCGTGCACCCTTTGTCCGGAGCCCCCTTGACGGCCGTGAATCCCAGCCTCTCCATCTTCTTCCCCGCCTACGGTGACGCCGGCACCATCGCCAGCCTGGCGCTGCTTGCCCACATGACCGCCCGCACCCTGACCGACGACTACGAGGTGATCGTGGTGGAGGACGGCAGCCCCGACCACACCGGCGAGCTGCTCGACGAGATGGCCAGCCACTTCCCCTGGCTCAAGGTGGTCCACCATCCGAAGAACCGGGGCTACGGGGGGGCGCTCCGCAGCGGCTTCGCCACCGCGGCCAAGGACCTCATTTTCTACACCGACGGCGACGCCCAGTACGACCCCCGGGAGCTGGCCGACCTCTGGCGCGCCCTGTCTCCCCAAGTCGACCTGGTGAACGGCTACAAGATCGGCCGCTCCGATCCTGTGCACCGGATCGTGATCGGCCGCGCCTACCATTGGTTCGTGAAGACCGTGTTCGGCCTGCACCTGCGGGACGTGGACTGCGACTTCCGCTTGATGCGCCGTCAGGTGTTCGACAAGGTGAGGCTCGCCCGGAACTCCGGCGTGATCTGCGTCGAGCTCATGAAGAAGGTGCAGGACCACGGGTTCCGGATCGCGCAGGTGCCGGTCCACCATTTCCACCGCTCCTACGGCAAGAGCCAGTTCTTCAACCTCCGGCGGGTGGGTCGCACCCTGCTCGACCTGATGAAGCTGTGGGTGGAGCTGGTGGTGAGAAAAGAGCACCTGCGCGGGAAGACCCCCGAGCCGGCGCCTTCGCCTTCGGCCAAGTGAGCATGGACTACCGCGACTTCTACCGGGGCCGGCGGGTCCTCGTCACCGGGGGGCTCGGCTTCATCGGCTCCAACCTGTGCCGGGCGCTCGCCGACCTGGGCGCCGAGGTGCTGGCGGTCGACAGCCTGCTTCCCGATTACGGCGGAAACCTCCAGAACCTGGCCGGCTATGAGGACCGGGTCAAGATCAACATCGCCGACGTGCGTGGCCACGGCATGCAGTACCTGGTACGGGGCCAGGAGGTGCTCTTCAACCTGGCCGGCCAGGTGAGCCACATCGACTCCATGACCGACCCCTTCACCGATCTGGAGATCAACTGCGTGAGCCAGCTCTGGATCCTGGAGGCGCTGCGCAAGCAGAACCCGGAGGCGCGGGTGGTCTACGCCGGCACCCGCCAGATCTACGGCAAGCCGCGCTATTTGCCGGTGGACGAGAACCACCTGCTGACGCCGACCGACGTCAACGGCATCAACAAGATCTCGGGCGAGTTCTACCACCTGGTCTATCACTCGGTGTACGGGATCCGCGCCTGCTCGCTCAGGCTCACCAACACCTACGGGCCGCGCCAGCTCATCCGCCACAGCCGGCAAGGCTTCATCGGTTGGTTCTTGCGTAAGGCGGTCTTGGGCGAGGAGATCCAGATCTTCGGCGACGGCCGGCAGAGACGCGACTTCGACTACGTGGACGACGTGGTGGATGCCTTCCTGCGGGCGGGGGCCATGGACGCGGCGGTGGGTCAGGTCTTCAACTTGGGTGGCGAGGAGCCGGTGGCGCTGATCGATCTGGTCAAGCTGCTGATCGAGGAGGCGGGGGGCGGCTCCTTCAGCATCGTGCCCTTCCCGCCCGAGCGCCAGCGGATCGACATCGGCGACTTCTTCGCCGATTCCTCCAAGATCCGCAAGCTGCTGGGCTGGAAGCCGCAGATTCCCTTGCGCGAAGGTCTGGCCCGCAGCCTGGCTTACTACCGAGAGCACAAGGAGCACTACTTGTGAGCGTCCCCTTCGTGGACTTCCGGGCCCGCGTGGGGGCCCATCGCGCCGAGATCGAGGCCGCGCTCGGCCGGGTGCTCGACTCCGGCTGGTTCATCCTGGGCCCCGAGGGCGAGGCTTTCGAGCGCGAGCTGGCCGCCGCCCTGGGGGCCAAGGACGCGGTGGGGATGGCCAACGGCACCGAGGCCATCCAGCTCACCCTGGAATCGTTAGGCGTGGGGCCGGGGGACGAGGTGGTGACCTCGCCTCTCTCCGCCGCCTTCACGGCACTCGCGGTGCTGCGCGCCGGCGCCCGCCCGGTGTTCGCCGATCTCGATCCCAGCACGTTGAACGTGGCTCCCGAGGCGGTGCGGAGGGCGATCACCGCCAAGACCCGCGCCTTGCTTCCGGTTCACCTCTACGGCCATCCCGCCGACCTCGATCCGCTGCTGGCGATCGCCCAGGAGCACAAGCTCCCCCTGGTGGAGGACGCCTGCCAGGCCCACTTCGCCCGCTACCGGGGCCGGCTGGTGGGCGCGCTCTCCGGCATCGGCTGCCTGAGCTTCTATCCCACCAAGAACCTGGGTGCGTTTGGCGACGGGGGCGCGGTTCTGGTCGACGACTCGGTCCTGGCCGCGCGCTTGCGCCGGCTGCGCAACGGGGGCCAGAGCGACCGCTACCGCCACGAGATCGCCGGCATCAACAGTCGCCTGGACGAGATGCAGGCGGCGCTGCTTCGGGTCTTCCTGCGCCATCTGCCCGCCTGGACCGAGAGGCGGCGGGCCCTGGCGGCCCTCTATCTTCGCGAGCTCGAAGGCAGCAAGGTGGTGCTGCCGGAAGAGCAGCCCTACGCTCAAGCCAACTACCATCTGTTCGTGATCCGCCATCCCCGGCGCGACGTCTTGATGGAGGGCCTCAAGGCCCGGGGGATCGGCAGCCTCATCCACTATCCGATCCCGCTCCACTTGCAGCCCGCCTTCGCCTGCTTGGGCGGGCGGGCGGGCGATTTCCCGGTGGCGGAAACGGCCGCCCGGGAGATCCTGTCGCTGCCGCTCTACCCCGAGCTGACCGACGACCAGGTGATCGAGGTGGCGCGGGCGGTTCGAGAGCTCACGTGAACCTGGTCCCTCCGGGGCCCGCGGCCCTGGCGGGCATCGTCTTGTTCCTGGTCCCGGGCCTCCTGTTCCTGGCCCTGCTGCGCCGCCAGGACCAAGAGGCGCTTCCGCTGGACGAGGCGCTGTTCCTGGTGGTGGCTTCGAGTCTGGCCCTGTCCTCCTGGCTGGCGCTGCTGCTCGCGGAGCTGGGGTGCTTTTCGCTGCCCACCGCGGCGATCGTCTTGGGGGTCCTCGGCCTGTTCACGGCGCTCGTCTTTCGAAAGCGTCTGGCATGGCCGTTCCGCGGCCCTGGGTCCTGGAGGCAGTTGGCGCCGGCTCTCCTGGTCCTGGCTCTGGCCTTCGGCCTCGACGCGCGGCCTACCGAGTACCTGCTGGGCGGGCGCGATCCCGGGACCTACGTCTCGGCCATGGCTCTGATCGGCCGCACCGGTGGCATCGTCTACACCGATCCGGCGGTGCTCTCGATTCCCCGGGAGGACGTGGAGCTGTTCTATCGCAACCCCGCTGCCCCCGACTTCACCTGGGGGCGCTTCATGGGCTTCCCCCTGGAACGGCCGGAGACGGGCCGGGTCACCCCTGAGTTCTTCCATCTGTTCCCGGCGTTTGGCGCCTATCTGTTCCAGGCCATGGGCGTCAAGGGGGCGCTGGCCACCCCTCCCCTCTTCGGCATCCTGGGGACGCTCGGCGTGTTCCTGGTCTTCCGCCGCCTGTTGGGCCCGCCGGCCGCCCTCTTGGCCGCGCTCTGGCTGGCCTTGAACGCGGTCCAGGTCTGGTTCGCCCGCTATCCGGTCTCCGAGCCGATGTCGCAGTTCCTGATCTTCCTGGGCCTGCTGGCCTTCGCCCACTGGGAGGAACGGGGCTCGGCGGCCTTTGGACTCCTGGCCGGGGTTGCGTTTGGTCTTTCGCTGCTGGTCCGCATCGACAGCGTGCTGATCGCCTTGCCGCTCGTCCTCTACCTGCTGGTGCGGCGCGCCCACCGCGACCTGCCGCTGGGGAAGGCCATGGCCTTGCTCTTGCCTTTCCTGCTGCTCTTGGGCCACACCGCCGTCCACGCCGCCTTCTTCGCCCGCAAGTACCTGCTGAACATTGCCAACCGGCCCTACTGGCGTCAGCCGGCGGCGGTATGGCTGGCGGTGGCGCTGCTGGCCGTCGCCCTGGTCGTGGTGGTTCACCTCTTCGGCCCGCTCTTGGTGCGCCGGCTGGAGGCACACGGGGAGACGCTGCGCACACTGGTGATGGCCGGTGTCGCCGGGCTCGCCCTCTACGCCTACTTCCTGAGGCCCTGGCTGTCGGCCTGGGCCGGAGCCGACGGCAACGATCCCAGCCTGGGGCGGCTCGGGTTCTTGCGGGAGTCGGGTTATCGGCTGCTGGCCGCCCACGACGCCCAGGCCTTCTTGCGTTTGGGGTGGTTCGTGACGCCCTTGGCCCTCTGGTTAGGCGTACTGGGCCTGCTGCTGATCATCCACCGACTGCGCGGCCGGGACCTGTTCCCGGTGCTCCTGGTGCTGACCTTCTCGCTCTTCTACCTCTACAAGATCCGGGTCTGGAACGACTACTTCTTCGCCCTCCGGCGCTTCGTGCCGGTGGTGCTGCCCTTCTTGTTGGGCTTCGCCGCGCTGACCCTCACCCGGATGTCGCAGGGCGGGCGCTGGCGCCGCCGACTGGCGGGGGGGG
>DATECU010000083.1:0-11314 GCA_035286745.1 Vicinamibacteria bacterium
CCTCGGCCAGGCGGGGGGCGGCGCCGTCCTTGGCCGAGAGGGTCGGGTTCTTGATGGGCCAGTCGATTCCCACGTCCGGATCGTTCCAGGCGATGGCGATCTCATCCCCAGGGTCGTAGAAGTCGGTGCACTTGTACTCGACGTCGACCCGGTCGGACAGCACGCAGAAGCCGTGGGCGAAGCCGGGTGGGATGTAGAGCTGGCGGAAGTTCTCGCCCGACAGCACGAACCCCACCCAGTGGCCGAAGCTCTCCGAGCCGCGACGGATGTCGACCGCCACGTCGAACATCTCGCCGTGCACGGCCCGCACCAGCTTGCCCTGCGGCTTTGCGCGTTGGGCATGGAGTCCCCGCAGGGTCCCCCGGGCGGAATGGGAGTGGTTGTCCTGGACGAAGGGCCCGGGGATGCCCCCCTGGGCGTACTTCTCCTGGTGGTAGCTCTCGAGAAAGAAGCCGCGAGGGTCCCGGTACACGTCGGGCTCGATCAGGATCACGCCTGGTAGTGCCGTCTCGATGAACTGCATCGCTCTAGGCCCCTTCTCCCAGGCCCAGGCGTTCCCGCCGGTACCTGCCCGATTGCACGTGCTCGCACCAATCGGCGTGATCGAGGTACCAGCGGACGGTCGTGCGCAGGCCGGCGTCGAAGTCGTGACCGGGTCGAAAGCCCAGCTCGCGGGCCACCTTGGCGGTATCGATGGCGTAGCGGCGGTCGTGCCCCGGCCGGTCCTTCACGAATGTCTTGAGATCCGCATAGCGGGTGACTCCGCGAGCCTTTAGGGCGGCATTCCGGGATGCGGGGTGCTGCTGCTCGAGCGCCTCGCAAATGCCGTCCACCACCTCCAGGTTGCGCTTCTGGTTCTGCCCGCCCAGGTTGTACTTCTCCCCGGGGCGGCCCCGCCGCAGCACCAGCAGCAAGCCGGCGCAGTGGTCCTCCACGAACAGCCAGTCGCGAACGTTCCCGCCGTCGCCGTAGATGGGCAGGGGCTTGCCTTCGACCGCGTTCAAGATCATGAGCGGGATGAGCTTCTCGGGAAACTGGAAGGGACCGTAGTTGTTGGAGCAGTTGGTGAGCAGGGTGGGCAGGCCGTGAGTCTCTCGATAGGCGCGGACCAGGTGGTCGGCGCCGGCCTTGGATGCCGCGTACGGCGAGTTGGGTGCGTAGGGCGTCTCCTCGGTGAAGAGGCCGTCGGGGCCCAGGCTGCCGTAGACCTCGTCGGTGGAGACGTGGAGAAAGCGGAAGCCCGCGGCCCGGTCCGGGTCGAGCCGGGCCCAGTGTCGCCGCGACACTTCCAAGAGCTCGTAGGTCCCCAGCAGATTGGTCCGGACGAAGGCGCTGGCGTCGTCGATCGACCGGTCGACGTGGGTTTCGGCCGCGAAGTTCACCACCGTGTCGGGTGGGTGATCGCGGAACAGGGTGGCCAGCGCTTCGCGATCCGCGATGTCGGCCTGCACGAAGGCGTAGCGGGGATGGTTCGCCACTTGAGCCAGGCTCTCCAGGTTGCCTGCATAGGTGAGCTTGTCGACCACCACCACCTGATCGTCGGTCTCGGCGAGGGCGTGGCGCACGAAGTTGGAGCCGATGAAGCCAGCGCCGCCGGTGACCAGCATGATTCCCATCCGGTGTCCTTTCGAGGCCGCCGAACCCCGGGGCACGGCCCCGGCCCCGCTCGGCCGCGGCATTCTACCTTGAAGGTCGCGGGCCCAGGCGGCCTTTAGGGGCCCCGGCGAGGGCAGTCCGAGACCCTAACGATGGCGGTCGCTGGGCGGGAAGAGACGGCGGTCGATGCGGTCGACCGAGCGACGGTGCAGGGACCTCAGGGACCTGAACGAGACCGTGGGCCCCAGGCCCCCCGGGTCTCTGGCCGTCACGCTAATCGCTATGCGTGAACCGGCTGTTTCACTCCGCTGGAGCGCCCCGGGCTCCCCTCCATGCGCGGCGCTGGGCTCATCATGGCGAGAGCCATGGGGGTCACGAAGACCGCCGACAACAGGCTCAGATGCTGGAGCAGGTCTTCGCCCGGGAGGCGGTCGTCCTCGGTGAAGTAGAGCAGGGCGAGACCCAGCACCCGGCTGGGCAGGCGCACCGGGACCACGGCCAGGCCGGTCAGCCGAGGCTGGCTCTGCTCCAGGATGGCCTTGAGGTCGAGGTTGTCCAGGACCTCCTCGGCGAAGGGGACGCCGCGGGCGGCGGCCCGCACCAGATAGCCGTTGCCCAGGGCGCTGCTGGTCAAGGGATCGGATTCCAAGGGGGGCAGCCGGACCAGTTCCGAGCCGCCGCGATCCCGCCACACCACGAAGGACGCGTGGGCGGCCTCGGCCGCCTCGGCGAAGCAGGAGATCATGCGGCGAATGGAGCCGGGCAGGTCGGCGGCGCTCCAGCTGTTGGCGACCTCCACCGCGCGCCCCACCTCGGCCAGCCGGCTCCTTCCCTGGTCGCGGGAGGCGGTGACCTCGGTGAGGGCTTCCGCCAGCGCCGCGCAGGCCTCGGCGTAGGCCTCGGCGGTCCGGCGCTCGTTGTCGCTATCGCTCTTGGCCGGAGCCTCCGGCACCGGCACCCGCACCACGCGGGGCGAAGCTGACACCGCCTTGTCGTCAGGGGAGGGCGCGGCGGCGGTTTCCGGACCCAAGGCCTCGGTTCCGAAGATGCCCAGGATCGCGGTCTTGGCCCAGGCGAAGGCGGCGGGCTCGTCGGCCAGCTCCAGGCTCCGATAGCGCTTGGCCACTTCCAGGATCGTCCGCCCCAGGATGTCCGCAAGCGTCTCCACCACCCCCTGACCGCCGATCGCCACTGCGGGGACCGCGGTCTGGCCCCGCTCGTTCAGGGCCCGATCCAGGTCCGGGAGGGGCAGCACCTTGGGGAGGTCGCGTTTGTTGTACTGGAGCACCAGGGGGATGCGCTGGGGGTCGAGCTGGTGCTCCAGAAGGTAGCGATTCATCTCCCGCAGGCTGCGGATGTTCTCGTCCAGCCGGTCGGTGGCCGAGTTGGCCACGAACACCAGGCCGTCGGCGCCCCGCAGGGCGGCTCGGCGGCTGGCGGCGTACATGGCCTGGCCCGGCACGGCCAGCAGTTGCACCCGCACGTCGAAGCCGCGGGGTCCCACCGCCTGGATCGGGAGCAGATCGAAGAGGATGGTGCGGTCCTGGAAGGAGTTGACGGACCACATCTCGCCGCGGCGGCTCTGTGCCGCCCGCCGGTGCAAGACCCGGAGGTTCGTCGTCTTGCCACCCAGCGCCGGACCGTAGTAGATGATCTTGATGCGAATCGTCTTGTCTTTGGGACTGATCTCCGCCATGGCGCCCTCCCCCTGCCCCGGCTACATAGCAAAGAACCAGCCTGCGGCGGCGGCGGCGGATGGGTGGCGCCCTGGACGGCGCCTCCTATCCCCAAGGGGTTGATTCTGCGGGGATTGCAGCCGTGCGCCGAACGAGGGATGACGGGCTGAGCTGGGGACCTCGACCTGCCGTTCCGGGCGGCGTTGCCGGCGACGCAGGGTGCTTCTCCCGAATCGCACCGGTTGGCGCCCCTTGATCCGCGGAGTCGGTCATCCTATCCTCCTCGGACTCGGTCGACTGGACGTGCCCAAGCTATGAAACACGGTTCCTCGTACAACGCGCTGGCGATGGTCCTGGTGGTTGCCACGGTGGCCTGCTCGCCCGGCCCGTCGCCGGGCGCTGGCAAGCCGGAGTTCGCATCGGCGGCCCCGAGCCCAGGGCAACGCCGGCGACCCGTGACCCCGGGGCTGTTCAGGCCCGCCTCGACCGCGTTCTTCCTCCGCAGCACCAACACCTCCGGCGATCCCGAGCGCGTGGTGGGGTTCGGGGCCGGCTCGGACCTGCCGCTGGCCGGAGACTGGGACGGCGCCGCAGGTGCCAGCATCGGCGTCTTTCGCCCCCGCGGGGCGCTCTTTCTCCTGCGCAACCGCAACCAGCCGGGGGAGCCGGATCTGGCATTCGCCTTTGGCGTCCCCGGCGACCAGCCGTTGGCCGGCGACTGGGATGGCGACGGAATCACGACGGTGGGGGTGTACCGCCCGGGCTCATCCAGCTTCCACCTCCGGAATCAGAACGCCAGTGGAGCCACCGATCTCATCATCGCGTTTGGCGCCCCCGGCGATCTCCCGCTGGCCGGCGACTGGAACGGAGACGGAGTGACCACCATCGGC
Source organism: Vicinamibacteria bacterium (assembly GCA_035286745.1). Taxonomy (GTDB): domain Bacteria; phylum Acidobacteriota; class Vicinamibacteria; order Fen-336; family Fen-336; genus DATECU01. The sequence continues at coordinate 4,163 of DATECU010000083.1, forward strand.
GTCTACCGACCCTCCAACTCGACCTTCTATCTCAGAAACGCCCACCTTCCGGGTCCCCCCGACTTGACGGTTCCCTTCGGCGCCCCCGGCGACCTCCCGTTGGCCGGGGACTGGGACGCCGACCGGGTGTCCACGCTGGGCGTGTTCCGACCCCGGGACGGGACCTTCCATCTGCGCAACGCCAACACCCCGGGAGCGCCCGATCTCGTCCTCTCGTTTGGTGCAAGGGGCGATCTCCCGGTGATGGGGGCCTGGGACCTCAGGTAACGGCCGATCATGCCTCCCAAGGTGACCCTCCAAGTGACCGCGGGACCGATTGCCGGGCGGACCTACGAGTTCCTGAGTCACGACACCTTCCTCTTCGGGCGATCTCCGGACTGTCACGCGGAGCTGGCCGCCGACGACACCACGGCCTCGCGGCACCATTTCCTGCTCGAGGTCAACCCGCCCCAGGCCCGGCTTCGCGACCTGGGCAGCCTCAACGGCACCACCCTCAACGGCGTTCGGCACGGGGGCCGCGGGCGCCAGCAGAGCCCCGAAGAGGCGGCACGCCAGGAGTGGCCGCGCTTGGATCTCAAGGACGGCGACACCATCCGGGTGGGGCACACCGTCTTCCAGGTCCAGATCCAGGGAGGGGTGGTGCCGCCGCACGACACCGATCCCCTGGCGGCGCTGGAGGGGCTGCTCGGCGATCCGGAGGACCCCGCACCTGGCGAGCTGGGCGGATACCGGCTGGAGCGCCAGCTCGGCCGGGGCGGCATGGGGGTGGTGTACCTGGCGCGCCGGCCGCACGACGGCGAGCCGGTGGCCCTCAAGGTTATGCTCTCCCAGGTGCTGGTGGACGAGCTGGCCCGGGCCGCCTTCCACCGTGAGGTGGAGGTCACCCGCAGCCTGCAACACCCGAACATCGTGGCCCTGCTCGACCACGGGTCGGAGGGAGAGCGTTTCTACTTCGCCATGGAGTATTGCCCGGGAGGCAGCCTCGATGGGCTACTCCGCCGGCGCGGTGGACCCCTGGACCTGGGGCTGGCGGGGAGCATCGCGCTTCAGGCTCTAGAGGGTCTGGCCTTCGCCCACGAGTGGGGGTTCATCCATCGCGACGTGAAGCCCGAGAACATCCTGCTCGGCGACGCTGCCGGCGGCGGCGTCAAGGTCACCGACTTCGGGCTGGCCAAGAGCTTCCAGCAGGCGGGCCTCTCCGGCATGACCGCCACCGGTATGGTGGGGGGCACCACCTACTTCATGCCTCGTGAGCAGCTCACCAACTTCCGCCAAACCCGGCCCGCCAGCGATGTGTGGAGCCTGGCGGCCACCCTCTACTACCTGCTCACCCTGCAATACGCGCGCGACTTCGAGCTGGGCCAGGACCCGCTGGCGGTGATCCTGAGGGGCGGCGTGGTCCCCATCCGGGAGCGGGCCCCCGGTCTCCCCGAACGGGTGGCGGCGGTCGTCGACCGAGCCCTGGCCGACGACCTGGGCGAACGTTATGCGACGGCGGCCGAGTTCCGGACCGCTCTGGCCGCGGTGCTCTGATGACCGAGGGCCCGTCCTCCGCTACCCTCACCGCCCGCTGCCCGGGTTGTGGCGTCAGCTCCTCCCGCATCCCCGCCCACTTGGCGGGCAAGCAGGTCCGCTGTCCGCGATGCCAGACCACCTTCAAGGTGGAGTCCCCGACCCTGCCCCGTCCGCAGCCTGCCGCCACCCTGTTCGAGGACGACCTCGCCCCCCCGGCGCGCCCCGCCCCCGCCGCCACCCAGCTCTCGGTCCCCTCGCGGGCGCCCACCCTCTCTCCGCGCTCAGCCCAGCCCCATCCAAGCGAGTGGCGGGTGGGGGAGGTGGTGCTCGGCCTCTACCAGGTGACCGGCCTTCTGGGCCAGGGCGGCATGGGCCGCGTCTACCGCGTGCGCCATCTTGGTTGGGACGTGGACCTGGCGGTCAAGGCCCCCCTGCCCTCGGTCTTGGAAGCGGTGGGCGGTGCCGACAACTTCGAGCGCGAGGCCGAGACCTGGGTCAACCTGGGTCTTTATCCCCACACCGTCGTCTGCTACTACGTGCGCCGCATCGACGGCGTCCCCCGGGTGTTTGCCGAGCTGCTGGACGGGGGAAGCCTCCACGACTGGATCGCCCGCGGTCAGTTGGCGAGCCTGCCCCAACTCCTGGACGTGGCCATCCAGTTCGCCTGGGGCCTCCATTACGCCCACGAGCAGGGCCTAATCCACCGCGACGTCAAGCCGGGAAACCTGCTGCTGACCGCCGACGGGGTGGCCAAGGTCACCGACTTCGGGCTGGCCCGGGCCCGGCCCGCGGAGTCGGCGGCGGGTGGAGCGGGGCCGGGACACACGGTGATGGTCCCGGGCGGGGTGGGCGGCACCCCCGCCTACTTCTCGCCCGAGCAGGCAGCGGGGAAAGCCCTCACCCGGCGCAGCGACCTGTGGAGCTATGCGCTTTCGTTGCTCGAGATGTTCCGGGGCGGGCGCACCTGGGAGTACGGCGTGGCCGGCCCCGAGGTGCTGGAGGGGCATCTCAAGGAGGGTGGTGCTCCCGGGTTCCCTGCGGTGCCGCCGGTGGTTGTCGACCTGCTGCGCCAATCGTTCCGCGAAGATCCCGAGGATCGGCCGCGCACCCTGTGGGAAGTGGCCCTGGTCCTGAAGGGAGCGTACGAGGAGGCCACCGGGAAGCGGTACCCACGACCCGAGCCCAAGGCGGTCCGGGAGACCGCCGACGGTCTCAGCAACCGTGCCGTGTCCCTGCTCGACCTGGGTCGCGAGGCGCAGGCCGACCCGCTCTGGAACCGCGCCCTGAAGACCGAGCCGCACCATCTGGAGTCTTCCTACAACCAGACCCTGTACCAGTGGAGCCAGGGCCGACTGGCCGACGACGAGGCGATCACCCGCCTGGAGGAAGCCCGGCGAACCAACGCCCGGGCGGCCCGCGCGCCGCACCTGCTGGGCAAGCTGCTGCTGGCGCTGGGGGAGTCCGACCGCGCCCAACGAGTGTCGGAGGAGGCGACCGCGGCCGGCCATGTGGTGCCGGAGAGCGAGCGAGAGGCGCTCAGCCGTTTCGATGCCGGCACCGACCGCCTGATCGAGCTCAAAGGCCTGGTGGAGGCGGGAACCGTGCTGGCGCTGACGCCCGACGGTGGCCGGCTGGTGGCGGCCAGCGGCGGCAAGGACGTGAGGGTGTGGGACGCCGCCAGCGGTCGGATCCTGCGCACCTTGCAGGCCCCGGGCACCCGCCTGCGCGCCCTGGCCATCAGCCCTGACGCCCGCCTGCTCTTGTGGGCGGGGGACGACATCCCCTTGGAGGCGTTGGAGTTGGCCAGCGCCCGGCCGGTGCGGGCCTTCCAGCGCCTCACCGGCTTCATCACCGCCATGGCGGTGACGCCTGACGCTGCCGCCGTGCTCACCGGCGCCTCCGACCGGACGCTCCGGCTGTGGGAGCTGGCCTCGGGCCGCTGCCTGAAGACCCTGGAGGGCCACGGGGAGGCCGTGACCGCGGTGGCGCTAGGCGGAGGCAGCACGGCCTTCTCCGCCAGCCTGGACGGTACGGTGCGGGTCTGGGATCTGATCGCGGGGGCGAGCCGGGGCGTCTTTGAAGGCCACAAAGGCCGGGTCCTGGCGGTGGCCTTCTCCGAAGCCACCGGCACCGTCTTCTCCGGCGGCGAGGACCGTTCGGTGCGCCAGTGGGACGCCGGGAGCGGCCGGCCTCTGCGCACGCTCTTGGGTCACACCGCCCCCGTCACCGCGTTGGCGGCAAGCGACGGGCGGCTGGTCACCGCCGGCCTGGACCGCACGGTACGGGTGTGGGACGCCGAACGCGGGCAGATCCACGCCCTCTTCAAGCTCGAGGCTCCGGTCCAGGCGATCGCGGTTGCGGCTTCGGGCTCCCGGATCTGGGCTCTCTCCGGCTCGGCGGTGGTCGGGCTCCAGGTCCCCGAGCGATTCCGGCTGCCGGGTTATGCGGTGGCCCGCCCGGTGTCGGTGGCGGAGGTGGAGGGCCGCGACGCCTCCTTCCTGGGCCTGCTGGCGCGAGCCCGTCAAGCGCTAGGCGGTGGCGATCTGGCCGGAGCGCTGACGCTGGCCCGAGAGGCCCGGGCCGTCCCCGGCCACGAGCGGTCGGAGGAATCGCTGGCCTTCTGGGACCAGCTGCTCTCGCGCTTGCCCAAGAAGGGGCTCTTGGGGGCCTGGGAGACCACGGTCTTCGAGGGCCACCGCGACCCGGTGCTGGCGGTGGCGGCGAGCCCCGATGGCAGCCGGGCCCTCTCCGGCGGCATGGACGGCAGCGTGCGCACCTGGGACCTGCGCTCAAGGTCCGCTCTCTCGGCCTGGGGAGGCCACGGCGGTGCGGTCTCGGCGGTGGTCTTCACACCCGATGGCCGGGAGGCAGTGTCGGGAAGCTGGGACAAGACGGCGCGGCTGTGGGACGCCGCCGGTCGGGGTCTGCGGACCTACGAGGGCCACGACGACTACGTGAGCGCGGTGGCGCTTTCCCCCGACGGCCGCCGCCTGCTCACCGCCAGTTGGGACCAAACGCTCAGGCTGTGGGACAAAGCGTCGGGCCGCCTGCTGGGCGTTCTCGACGGTCACACGGCCAACGTGAGCTGCGCCGCTTTCGGCCCCGACGGGCGCTTCGCGGTGAGCGGCGGCTGGGACGCGGGGGTCAGGGCCTGGGACCTCGAGTCCTTCTCCACGGTCTGCCTGCTGGAGGGTCACGAGAGCAACGTCAGCGCGGTGGCCCTGTCTCCTGACGGCCGCCAGGTGGCTTCGGGCGGCGTCGACGCCGTGGTGCGGGTCTTCGACCTCAGGTCCCGGCGGAACGTCCGCTCCTTCCCCGGTCACGAGGCGGAGATCACCACCGTGGCCTTCACTCCCGACGGTCACTACCTGGTGTCCGCCGGCCGGGACAAGACGGTCCGACTGTGGGACCTCAGGAGCGGCGGCTGCGCACGGATCCTCTCGCTGACCACGGCGGTGTTGCAGGTGGCGGTCACCGCCGACGGCAGTCGTTTGGTGTGGGCCGGTGCCGACTGTGCGGTGCGGGTGTGGCGCTTGGACTGGGAGCCCGAGCCACGCCCGTTGCCGGCGTGGGACGAGAAGGCCAGAGGCCACCTGGAGACCTTCGTCAGCCTGCGCCTCAAGCCGGAGACCCGCGCCCCGGCACCCTGGAACGAGGCCGAGGTCGATGCCCTGGTCGAGGACCTTCATCGCAAGGGCTTCGGCGGCCTGGAGCGGGGCACCGTCCTGGGCAAGCTCCAGGATCTGACGGCTCGGGGGGCGGCGCCCAGCTCCTTCTGGGACGAGGTGCGCCGCACTGCTCCCCGGGTGGCGCCAAAGGCGGTGAAGCGCGGTCGCGGGTGGCGCTTCCGGCTGGGGGTGGCGGCGGGCCTGCTGGCGCTCTTGGCGGTGGCCGGCTTCGGTCTGCTCCTGAACCGCAAGACACCGCTGCGGCTCAGCCCCTACATGAGCGAGGCTGCGGAGAAACAGCGCCGCGGTCTCATCGACCTCACGGCCTTCGGCGGGGACTGCGGCCAGGGATTTCAGAGCTATCTGGAAAGCGCCCGCGCACCCAACGTGAGCGCCGACACGCTGGCCTGTCTCGCGCGTTTTGCGGAACCGTCGACGGTGCAGGCCTACTTCGCGAACCCCGCGCCCGAGGCCGGCGACGCCCGGCAGTGGGCCGAGGCGCGTCGCAACGCCATCTCCCTGATGGTGGGCATGGGCGATCCTGTGGTCGACGAGCTCTGCCGCGCCTTGGGCGACCCCCGGGAGGACGTGCGCGCGGTGAGTGCTTCCGGTCTGGCCCTGATGGCCAGCGAACGGTCGGCTTCGTGCCTGAAGGAAGCCGCCTTCTCGGCGGACCCGGCCACCCGCCTCGCCCTGGCCTCGGTGCTCGATCCCTTCATCGCCGTGGGCAAGCTCGCGGCGCCCGACTCCCTCGATCTCGTCCATCGTCTGGCAGCCGACCCCGAGCCTGCAGTGAGGGCCCTGGCCGTCAAGGCCTACGCCATGTTCGACTACGACCATGCGGCCCCGGCGGTCACCGCCCTCAAGAAGGACCCTGATCCCAACGTCCGGCAAGTCGTCGAGAACACCCTTGCCCACCTCAAGACGGTTAGGATGATGGACCTGGGCCGCTGATGAGCTTCCCCCTCCACACGTTGGTCGAGGATCCGGATCGAACCGAGGCTGCTGTGCAGCGGGAGATCGAGTCGGCCCGCACCGATGAGGCCGCCCGCCAGGTTCTGGAGGCCAACTTCCTCGACCAGGACCGGGAGGCGGCGTTTCTGCGCTTCCGCGACAGCTTCGAGTTCGAGCGGCTGAGGTGGCTCCTGAGATCGCTAGGCGTAGGCCCCGAGTCCCGGTTGTGCGAAATCGGCGCCGGAGGCGGCTGGCTGGCCTGGGCCCTGCACGTCTCGGGCCTGGCTCGGGTGGACATCCTGGAGCCAAACCCCCACTGGGTGACCGGCACCGCCTACCTCAAGAGCCGGTCCGACGCAGCCGGCATCCGCATCTTCGACGACCTGGCGGCCTGGTACGACGACGCCACCCGCTACGACCTGGTGCTCACCCGCAATTGTGTCCACCACTTCCGGGGCCTGGGCCCGATCGCGGCTGCGGTGCGCCGGAAGCTCGATCCCCGCGGGGGCTGGCTCATGCTTCGGGAGTCGTACGCCGAGCGGCCGGAGGAAGTGTACGAGCTGCTGCGGCAGCACCCTTACGCCTTCAAGCACGGCCTCTACGAGTTTCCGCATTCGATTACTCGTTATGTGGATTCGCTGGAGGGAGTGGGCTTCGCACTGGCCGCGGTGTGTCCCGCCCGCTATGCGAACGGGGCTCTCGGGGACTGTGCGACCGGCCCGGGGAGCTGGCCGATCCGGGCCGCCACCTTCTTGCTGGACCAGGCTCTGGCCGGCGCCCCCTGGCTCACCGTGATGGCTCACCGCCTGGAGCGCCCTTTCCGGCGGCTTCTGCCTCCCAAGCTCCGTTTCTTCTGCCGCCCACAAGCGCTGTTGTTCCGGCGCCTTCCGGTCCCCGGCTGGGACTAAGCACCCAACGGACGGCGACGGGCCACGCCGCGTAGGCGGGATCCGCTCCCGCGCGGTGGCGGGGGCCCGCGACCGAGGCACTGCCAACCAAAGGCAAGAGCGGCGAG
>DATECU010000084.1:0-2506 GCA_035286745.1 Vicinamibacteria bacterium
TGCTCACGTCCCAGGTAGCGGTAGCGCGTGAGGCTGTACGCGCCCGCGGCGCCGACCACCATGGTCAGGAGGACCGCCAGGCCCGCCACCGTCAGGCTGTTCCAGAAGTAGATCAGGAAGTTGGTGGACGTGAACAGCCGCGCGAAGTTCTCCCAGGTCGGCGCCTTGGGGACGAAGTACGGCGGGTGGGCGAAGACCTCAACGGGCGGCTTCATCGAGGTGGACGCCATCCAGAGAAACGGGAACGCCGCCTGGAACACCAGCACCGCCGCCCCCAGGTACAGCAGGCCACGCGCTACCACCTTCCACGCCTGCCAGGCTGTCATCCGATGTCCGCCTCCCGGCGGAAGAGTCCGAAGTAGATCACCGTGGAAACCATGAGAATTCCGAACATGACTACGGCCAGAGCGGCGCCGAGCCCCGCCTGGTAGTAGGTGAGGGTCCGCATGTAGGCGTACACGGGCAACGTCCGGATGAAGCGGCCGGCACCGGCCCCCTCCCCCATCAGCCACACCGTGTCGAACTTGGTGAACATCCAGATGCTGCGGAGCAGGATCACCACGAACAGGATCCCTCGGATGTGCGGCAGGGTGACGTGCAGGAACCTTCGGACGGCCGAGGCGCCATCCACCTTCGCCGCCTCGTAGAGCTCCTCGGGGATCGTCTGGAGCCGCGCCAGGACTGCCAGCAGCACGAACGGGAAGAACTGCCAGACGCTGACGATGATCAGCGAGAGCATGATGTGATCGGCGCCCAGCCAGCTGATCGGATCGCGGATGATCCCCAGGGCCATCAGGGCGTAGTTCAGGAGCCCGTAGGTGTCGTTGAGCAGCCACTTCCAGAGGATGACGGCGACGATCGTTGGGATCATGTAGGGAAAGAGGACGATGCCCCGCGCGAGGTTCCGCCCCAGAAACGACTCGTGGAGGATGAGCGCAGCGGCCACGCCCAGCAGGATCTGGAGGATGATGGTCCAGACCGAGTACACCACGCCGTACCAGAGGCTGGTCCAGAACTCAGCATCGCTCCACAGGTAGATATAGTTGTCGAGGCCGATGAACCGTTGCTCGGGAAAGAAGGAGTGCTTTTCGAGCAGGCTGAGCCAGACGGAGTAGCCGACCGGATAGATCGTCAGCGCCAGGATCAAAAAGAGGCCGGGCGCGATGGTCAGGAAGCCAATCGCCTGCTGCGCGATCGGCCGCCGCCTCACGCCCGGCCCCGAGGACTCGCCGCTACCAGCGCTTGTGCCCCAGCTTGGTGATCAGCTCCTCGGCCCGGGCCTGGGCCTTGGTCGCCGCCTGCTGGGACGGCATCCCCCGCACGGCGTCGGTCACCATGTCGGGGATGATCGCCGAGCCGAGGATCTCGAGCCCGAAGGGGAGCTGCAGGTCCGCCCACTCGATGATGAGGGTCGGCTTGGCCTGATCCGCCTCGAAGTAGCGGTACTGCATGTCCTGCCACTCCCTCCAGCGCCGGATCATGTCGTTGGCCTGATAGGCCGGGTTCTTCCGCACCGACTTGAGGGTAGGCAGGAGGTGGATCGGCACCGAGTGGAGGTACTTGATATAGTGTTCCTCTTTGTAGAAGAACTTCAGAAACTCCGCGGCTTCGTTCGGGTACTTGGCGTTCTTGAAAACCATCCACGGCTCGGCGTCGATCTGGGCCGCCGTGACCTTGCCCGAGGGGCCGATGGGCCGGACCAGCACGCCGAAATGGTCGGCGTTCGCCATCTCCTTGGGCGCGTACTTCTCGATCAAGCCGGCGCCGCGGCCATACCCCTGGTAGAGCATGGCCGCCTTGCCGGTGGCCAGGTTCGTGAAGGTGTCCAGGTAGCCGTGGCCGAGCCAGCCGGGCGGCAGGACGGTGGCGCTGAGCTTCTTGTAGAAGTCGAGCACCTGGATCACGGGCTTCTCGGTAAAGGTGGGCCGACCGGTTTTGGAGTCGAAGAGCCGCCCGCCGTTGGCCTTGGTCAGCTCGCCCACCATGATGTTGATGAAGAGGCCCACCCCGGGCAGCGACAGGCCGTAGCGGGTGACCCGCCCATCCTTGTCCCGCTCCATCATGGCCTCGGCCACCTTGATCAGGTCATCCCACGTCTCGGGGGGCTTCAGCCCCTTCTGCTTGAAGATGTCCTTCCGGTAGATCAGGAGCGAGGTGGCCGCGGAGTGGGGAATCCCGAAGTACTTGCCCTCGAAGCGGCACGGGCCCCGGATCGCCTCCCAGATGTTGTCCCGGCCGACGGCGTCCGCCACGTCCTCCAGAGGTCGCAGGAGTCCCTTGGCGTAGAAGGACGCGCAGGTCACCGCCTGGCCGTGGCTGGCGTCCGGCGGCGCTCCCGCTGCGAGGGCGGCGGTCAGCTTGGCCTCGAGGTCACCCCAGGCCAGGGCCTCCTGCTTCACCGTGATGTCGGGGCGAAGCTTCTCGAACTCGTTGATGATCCCCTGAAAGGCCTGGACCGACTGGGGCTCGGTCTCCGTGTGCCAGATGCGCACCACCTTCTTCTCCT
>DATECU010000085.1:0-15200 GCA_035286745.1 Vicinamibacteria bacterium
TAGCTCTCGGAGGGACGGCCTTCGAATCGACTCGAAGAAACGCCCCGGCGACGGTGGTCGCCGGGGTTGCGCGACGCGCAGGGCGCGACAGATCAGTTATGCCGCCGACCACGGTCAGAACCGCGTTCGCTTCTCCAGCGCCGATAGTCCTCTCCCTCGACGACTTGCTGGTTCGACCAGTGCCCGGGCACGTACCGCCACGCACAGCCCCCTCGCCTGTACCAAGGACAGCCCTCTCGCGAGTACTTTGCCCTGATCCAGCGGACGCGGCGGTCACTCCGCTGCTCCCAGCGGCCGGCCACCCAGGCCCACCGGTCGCTCTGCCGGTCCCAGGATCCGCCGATCCACACGGCATCGCGGTGGGGCCGAGCCGTCCTGGCCTCGTGGCGCACCCGAGGGGGCGCGTCAGGGGCGATGCGGATATGGAGCGGCCCTAGATCTGCTCGGACCTGCGCCGACGCCGGGATCGCAATGAGAGCGGCGAGCGAGGCGAGCATCATTGGTTGGAAAGTGCGCCACTGCATTTGAGTCTCCTTACTGACTGAGCGTTCTCGGACCTGAGTGACTTCAGTACTCCGCGAGATCGTCCGTCTCCTTTGTTAGTGCAACGCCTGTGCCACCACCGCCGAACGGCTGGCCGGGCGGAATGGATCGGCGTCCAGAACGGCGTTGTGACAAGCCCTATGCGAACGCCGCAGACACCGACACCTCTTCCCTCGGGCGCACCTTGCGCGAGCCGCGCCCGGCCAGGGCGGAGGCGGCGTCAGTGACGCGGTGGGCAGCCTCTTCCCCGATCTCCTCACCCCGACTCACGACCCGGTCCCTCAGGTGACGGGCGGAGTCGGCAGTCTCGCGCAGTCTCCGTTGCATCATCGAGCGGGTGAGCTTGCCAGTCTGTGGAGCCACTAGCAGAGCGACACCGGCACCGGCAAGACCTCCGGCCAGAAAGTAGAACAGCGATTTTGAGTACGTCGTGCGCTCATTCATAGAACCTCCCTTGAGTCTCATTCACGTCCGGTCGATGGGCCAGCAGCTTGGGTCTCCTCTTGGCGGTGGTGCCGGGACGCGGACGGCCGCGCCGGGCCTGCCGCAGTCTGAGAGGACCCGCTGCCACAACCCTCTCTCCAGCAAGATCGCGGCCACGTCGCCGCGCACACCCGCAACCGTTCGAAAGGCGCTCTCTTGGGCTTCGGCGCAACGCAGATTGTAGATTGTGCCCTTGGCTAGATCTGTGGGCGGGCACGTCGTGCTGGGGCGTCGGCTTCGACGGTGTCAGTGAATCTCGAAGTCGGCGACGATCGGGAGATGGTCGCTGGCGATCCGCGAGAGCCGCAAGCGGCAGCGGCGGGCCGAGAGGAGCCTGAGTGGCCCGCGGTAGTAGATCCGGTCGAGGGGACCCTTGGGATAGAAGGCCGGGTAGGTGGGAATCGCCGTCTCCCCCTTGGGGGAGCGCTCGGTGGCGGAGCGGAACCGCAGCCGTTTGGTGAAGAAGGGCTGCAGCAGCGAGCGCCAGTCGTTGAAGTCGCCGCCCACCAGGCAGGCCACGTCGGTCAAGAGCGAAGCCAGCTCGCCAGACCGGGCGAGAAGCGCCACCTGAAGCTCGCGCTGGTGGGCCGCCAAACCCAGGTGCAGGTTGAAGACCTCGAGGTGGTGGCTGCGACCCACCCGGCCGTTGAGGACGATGGCGGTGTGCTGACAGCCGCGGCCTTTCCAGGTGCCGATGGTCAGGTCGATGTTGCGCTCGCGAAGGATCGGATGCCGGCTCAAGGTGGCATTGCCATAGCGGCCCTTGCGGAGAGCGACGTTGTGACCAACGGCCACGTGGGGGTATCCCAGAGCGACCGCCAGCTCCCGCGCGAGGTCCATCTCGCGTGACCGCGGGACGCCGTCGTCCACCTCCTGCAGGAGGACGATGTCCGGCTGGTGGCTCTCGATGATGCGGATCATCCGTTCGGGCCGGAAGCGACGGTCGAGACCGATCGCGCGGTGGATGTTGTAGGTCATCACCCGGAAGCGCATCGGGTCCCCTTACCCTCTTGCGGCGTTGGTCGCCGTGGGGCTCCGCCGAGGCAGGCGCTTTCCCCAGGGCGATGGGTGTGAGGCCTGGTGTGGCTCGGCGACGGCGAGGCAACTACGTCTAACGCCACTGCACCGCCTCGGTATCCTCCCGGGTGCCGGCGGGCGTGTCATGGTCCGCGGCCACGGCTGGTGCCGAAGGGTGGCCCCGGCCTTCGACGGCTGACGGTGCGTCGGGCCTGCGACGCGCGGAGCGGGCGAGGAGCGCCAGGCCCAGCCACAGGCTGAAGGCGGCCAGCGGCCAGGCCAGGAGGCGCGGCCACAGGAACCCGAGGCCGGCCACCACGGCGAGCAGGAGACCACCCTCGGCCATGAGCCATCTCTCCGCCGGGCCGTGGAGCCGGCGCGCCGCCAGGACGGACCCGAGGGCGTTGCCGACGCGCAGCACGCCGGCCGCAGCCCGTGTCGTGCTCCCTCCTGCGCCGCGTACCCGGGGCGGGCGGAGGTTTCCCGCAGGGCGCACCCGCGCCCAACGGTGGAGCACGATCTCAGTGGCGTGGCCGAGGTCCTCCTCGAACATTTCCTCCATCTGACGACCGAAAGCCTGGTTCTCCACCACCACGTCCAGCTCGCGGTTCCCGATCCAGCTCGCCAGGTTCAGGTTGGTGGAGCCCACCCGCGCCCAGCGCGCATCAGCCACCGCGGTCTTGGCGTGCAGCATCGAGCCGTTCCACTCGAAGACGCGGACACCGGCCTCCAGCAGGGCGCGATACCCGGCGCGGGACACAGCCTGCATCACGGGGACGTCGCTGCCGGCGCCGGGGACCAGCAGCCTCACGTCGACACCGTCCTGGGCCGCGGCCCGCAACGCCTGGACGTAGTTGGACGTGCCGGCGAAGTAGGCGTCGGTCAGCCACAGCGTGCGGCGGGCCAGGGACGCAACCAGCGGGTCGAGGCGGTAGAGACCGCCGGTGCCGGGCGTCGACGCCACCACGCGGAGGTCCACGTCGCCCTCCGCGATCGGCCCAGACGGCTCCTCGGGAGGTAGGGGCGCGCCGGTGGCCGCCCAGCTCTCTGCGAAGGCGCGTGCCACCTCGGCCACAGCGGGGCCGCGGACCTCGACACCGGTGTCGCGCCACCCCTGCAGACCGCGCTCCGCGGCACCCTCCCACATCTTCCCCACACAAAGTCCGGTGACGAACGCGACTCGACCGTCCACCACCAGGCACTTGCGGTGGTCGCGCCCGATCCACCCCAGGGGTTGGCTCAGCCGCGGCGGGTTGTAGCACCTCACGTCCACTCCGTCCTCGGTCAACTGGCGCCAGAAGCGAGCCGGAGCCTTGCCCAGGCAGCCGAACCAGTCGTAGACGACACGCACGGGCACACCCTCCCGCGCCTTGTCCCGGAGCGCGGCGGCGAATCGCCGCCCCACGTCGTCGTCATGGACGATGTAGTTCTCGAAGTGGACCGTGCGCCGGGCCAAGCTGATGGCGTCCAGCCACGCCGGGTAGTTCTCCGCAGCGTCGCGCAGGAGACGCACCGTGTTCCCCCGCACCAGGGGTGCGCCGGCAACCCGCGAGAAGACCTGGTCGGCGAGCCTCGGCGAGAGAGTCGGCGAGCCCCCGAAGCTCCCCTTGCCTGGTTCCATTCTCTTGACTCCGGGCCGACGTCGGGCCAACCCAAGGCTGCCGGCGATCGAAAGCGTCACCATTGGGCGACTGGCGCCGGGGCCGTGGCAGCAGCACCGGCCGGCATCGGCAATGAGTCGCCCTTCGCCTGCAACGCCAGGTAGTTGTCGATCCCTTCCTCGATCTCGCGGGGGAACTTCGGCACCGGCCCCACCAGCTTCGCCTTGTAGATGCGGAGAACGATCTCGCGGAAGATCGGCAGGGCCGCGCGACCTCCGGTCTCCTTCTCTCCCAGCTCGCGGTTGTCGTCGAAGCCGATCCGAACCGCCACCGTGATGCCCGGTGGCCCGTAAGTGGACCCTACGAACAGCGCATCGCGAAAGCTGCTCGTGGTCCCGGTCTTCCCCATCACCGGGATCGGGAAGTCGCGTCTGTCGAGGCTGTGGGCGGTGCCGGCCGGCAGGCGGACCACGCCCCGCAGCCCTTCCTGGATCAGGCTCAGCTCGGCGGAGTGGATCTCCCTTACCGGCGGGGCCGCCTGGTAGAGCTCACCGCCGGAGACGTCGGCCACGCGGTCGATGACGTAGGGCTCCGCCAGGACCCCCGAGGCCATGGCGCGGTAGGCACCCGCCAGCTCCAGAAGCCGCACCTCCGACGCCCCCAGTGCCGTGGTGACGTAGGGCTGCAGCGGGGTACGGATCCCCATGGCTCGTGCAGTTCGCATCACCTGCTCCAGTCCGATCTCGCGGGTAATCCATACGGCTACCGCGTTGCGGGACTCGGCCAGAGCCTGGCGCACCGGGATCCGGCCCTTGAACTTGTTGTCGTAGTTGGCGATCCACTTCACATCGCTGCCTTCACCTGTGGGCACGCCGATGGGCTCGTCGGGCACCGTGGTATCGAGGTTCAGACCCCGCCGGAAGGCCGCTAGGTACACGAGGGGCTTCAACGCCGAGCCCGGCTGCCGGAGCGAGCCCGTCACGCGATTCAGGTCGGAGTAGCGCGTGTCGCGATCCTTGAAAACCTGACGGCCACCGGCCTCGGCCAGGATCGCCGCGTCCGCGTTGCGTAGCACCACTACGGAGCCCTGGATCAACCCCTTGGCTCTGGGATGGCGCTTCTCATAGAGAGCCAGGCCGTTTTCCAGGGCTTCGTTCACGATAGCTTGCACCCTGTCGTCCACCGTGGAGCGGACCGAGATCCGCCCCTGGAACAGGTCCTCCACCCCAAAGCCGGATCCGGCGTGCTGGTTCAGCTCGGCGAGGACGTGCTCGATGGCGGCGGGGGCGTCGGTCTTCCGCTGCCGGTGGGCCGTCACTCGGACCGGTTCGGCCTGGCAGGCCCTGGCCACCGCCTCGGGTATGTATCCGTTACGCGCCATCAGAGCCAGGATCTGGTTGCGGCGGAGCAGGGACCGCGGATTGCCGGGCGCTGGGGCGTAGTCCCTGGGCGACTTGCCGATACCTGCCAGCAGTGCCGCCTTTCCCGCGTCTCCGACCGTGTAGGTCGAGAGGGCCTTGCCGAAGTAGAACTCGGAGCCGGCGGCCAAGCCGTAGCGGCCGTTACCCAGGTAATGGAAGCTGGCGGAGCGCGCGAAGATCTCACGCTTGGCCTGTTCCTTGGTTCCGTAGCGCCGGCACATTTCCTCCTCGAGCCAGAGCGCCAGACGCACCTCCTCTAGCTTCCTGAGCAGCTTGTTGGTCGCCGGCACGCCCACGACCTTGGCGAAGATGCGCTGGAACAATCCGTCGTAGAAGAGGGTGTCGCCGTTCTGTCGACTCGTCTGCTCGCGAAGAAAGTAGGCGCGGACAAGCTGCTGCGTGAGCGTCGAACCTCCCTGCGGCAACCGCAACCGGAGCCCTGCACCATTCCACCACGCGGTCAGCGATCTGACCGTGGTCTTCTGAATCACCCGCGGCAGCGCGCCGTAATCCACGCCGGAATGGGAGAAGAAGTTCTTGTCTTCGGCCGCCAGAACGGCCTGGCGGAGGACCAAGGGCACCTCGTCGTAGGAGACCACCCGGCGGTACTCCCGTGCTAGCTGGATCAGCACCATGCCTCGGGCATCGTAGACCTCACCAATCCCCGGTGGCTCGAAGCGCAGGAAGGGGTCAAGATCCGGCAGCTGGCTCCGGTCGAAATAGACATGGTAGACGGCCCACGCCGGCGGCAGCACGACCAGCGCCGCCAGGGCCGTGGCCGCCACGCGGACAGAGCGGTGCGACCATGCCGACCGCAGCCGGCGAGCCACCAGAGTGGCGGCTGTCCACAGCCAGTGAGCCATGACAGGGCCGGCCCGACGCAGATACGCGACGGCGAATCGGAGCCGTTGGCGGGCGCCGGAGTCTGCGGGCTCGAGGTCCCGAAGAGGAGAACCGACGGGGGTGTCAGCAAGATCAGCAAGATCCACGCTTGGGAGAAGAGCAAGGACTGCGCCACGGCGGCACCCCGTGAGCGGCCCACATCCCCGGCCCGCCGGCCGTGATCGGCAGAGTGGAACCAGCGCGGTTTGTAGAAAAGGGAGTCACGGAGAACGGGCGTGGAGAGACAGAACCTGCGAACCCATGCCGGCATGCGGGTTGCAGCCCCGCCAGAGAGGAACGTGGAACCCATCACCATCGCTGTCGCAGGCGCGGTCGGCCTCGGGGTCCTCCCCTGGGCCGTGAACCATCGCCGCAACCGGGCCTTCACGAAGGAGGTCCCGGTCTTCCGCGCCTCTCGCTTTACCAAGGGCAACCACATCTGGCCGACCCAGGTGGCCGTGTTCCCGAACCGCGTCGTTCGGTATGCGCCGCGGCTCTTCGGCCACCTCGAGGAGACCATCGGGATCGATCAGGTTGCCTCGGTGAGCGTGGACTCGGGCCTGATCTTCGGCGACGTGATCGTCGAGACCAGCGGTGGCTCGCAGCCCATCCGCTGCCACGGCCACGTCAAAGGCGACGCCGAGAAGATCCGCCGCAGGATCACCGAGGCCCAGGCCGTGCCGGCGCGACTCAACCCTCAACCCCTACCGACCGTCTCCTCCAGGAGGATCTCAGAATGAAGGTGGTCTTCACGAAGAACCTCGGCCTGCTCCTATTGGGAATCTGGCTGATCTTGATGGGCCTCGTGGGCTTTGTGCCCCTGGTCGCGTCCCTGGGGATACTCCTGAACTTCCTGGCCATCGCGGCAGGGATTCTGATCCTGATCGGACGCTAGGTGGCGCTGCGACGCCGCAGGGTCCCAGGCTGGGGTGGGGCCGCAGCCGAGCGACCGGCCGGCACGGGGGTTCTAGCTGCTAGCGAGACGCTCCGAGCTGGATCTCGGCACCCTCATGGCTGCTGCCCAACCGGGGCCTGGACGCTGGGTTCCGCGGGGATGGCCGCCGCTTCCGCCGGCGTCAAACGGGTGCGATCGCAGTAGCCGCGGCCCCTCACACACGCCGTGTAGTTCCGCTGGCGCTCGGCGGCAGCCAGCGCCGCGGCCTCCGAAGGCCTCAGCAGGGAGTAGTCACAGCCGTCGCGACCGGCCCGGCAGTCGGCCAGGTTGCGCATGCCGAGCGCCAGGTCCACCTCGATCGCTTCCTGCTGGCCGAGCTTCGAGCGGTCGCATCCGTCCCAGCCGTGCATGCAGGTCGAGAGGTTGCGGCGGTGTTCGGCGAGCTCCACTTCCCGCGCTTCCGGCCGCGTCAGGCTCGCGTGGTCGCACTGCCCCACGCCGTCCCTGCAATCGGACACCATGCGCGAACGCTGGGCAAGCGCGATCCCGGCGAGTTCCGCCTCGGTCAACGTGGACTCGTCGCAAGGGCCGATGCCGTCCCTGCAGCCGGAGAGCTTGCGTCGTCGCTCGGCCGACGCCACCTCGCGGGCTTCTGATCGCGTCAGTCGCGAGTGGTCGCAGGAGCCAATCCCATCGCCACAGTTCGCAACGTTGCGATCGTGCAGGACGACAGCCAGTTGGATGGCCTCCGGGCGGGTGAGCTTGGAGTGGTCGCAGGCCTCGACACCGTTCCTGCAAGCCGAGAGGTTCCGCGCGTGTTCGGCGAGCGCCACCTCGGTCCGCTCCTGAAGCGTCAGCCGCGAGCTATCGCATGACGGCCAGCCCTGCCTGCAAGCCAGAAGGTTGGCTGGGGGATCGGGCGCTCCGGCAAGCAGCGACACCGGCCACAGGCTCAGACAGGCCACCTGCACCCACAGGACTCTCAAAAGCGTCTTGGTCATTCGCCACCCATCTCTCGCGGTCCGGACGGCCTGGCAGGTGCTCAGGCGTTCACGCCCGCAATCCCACTCTAGGCCTCCTGGGAGCGCATCACTAATCGATTGTTAGGTCGCGATCCATCGGACCGGGCCGATGCTCGCCGCAGGAGAAGCGCTCTCCTTCAATGGGCCACTCCCGGGCACGCCGGGAGCAGCCCGCACTCGTCTACTTCTCCTTGGTCTCGATTTCGGAAGCCACCTGCCTCACGCCGGGGATGCTGTAGGCGGTCTCGATAGCCCGGAGCTTGTGGGCCAGGTTTGTGCTGCTTCCATCGAGGAACACAAGGCCGTTGTCGACCGACTTCACCTTGATCCCCTCGATGCTCTTGTCCGCCCCTAGCGCCTTCTCGACCGCCTCCATCACGTCCTTGTCAGCGGCCTTCACCGATTCCTGGCGGGACTCCTTCACGACCTGGAGCAGGTTCCGGACCTCCGTCACGCCCCCAACGGCGCGAGTCGTGGCCTCGGCCTTGTCCTTCACCGCCTGGCTGTCCACCGTCCCACGGAGCGTGACCTTGCCGTGTTCGGTGTCGACCTTGACGGCGTTGCGGCCTGCGCCGTCCGTGGTCATCAGTGAGATCTTGATCTTCGTCGTGGTCCAGGTGTCGTCGCTCGCTTGCGCCGAACCAACGCCGACGCCCCACGACAAGGAAAGGCCAACCAATGTCAAAGCCAGCTTCCTGCTTGAGCTCATTACTCCTCCTTCAAAGCGCCCCAGTGCCCGCCTCGCAGCGGTCGGCGGCAGCCGCATTGACAGGAGCAACCTTCGTGCCACTCCGGTAGGCGCCGCGATTGCAGGCGCGCCGGGCGAGGAGCTGCCCCACCGAAGCCTCCAGCGAAGTTTCGTCGGCCTCCTCGCGAGTGTAGGGTGTACAAACTGCCCTCCAGGTGCCTCGTCCTCACCTGGGTGGAATGCTGGCTACGCGGCCACGAAGGACGGTTTCGGATCGTGGGTCTGGCATGTACGTTGCTGGGAGGGTGGCAGGCTCAACGGCCGCCGAGAAGGTGGCCCGGGAGAGGGCCAAGGGCTACCGGGTCTGCAAGCCTGCTCTGGGTCGCGAGGAAGGAGCAGCCGCGTGAAGAAG
Source organism: Vicinamibacteria bacterium (assembly GCA_035286745.1). Lineage (GTDB taxonomy): Bacteria > Acidobacteriota > Vicinamibacteria > Fen-336 > Fen-336 > DATECU01. Next base: position 8,965 of record DATECU010000085.1, read on the forward strand.
TGAGGAAGCAAGAAGGTACTCCGAACCTCGCTCCAACCCGTGATCAGGAATGAGCAAGAGGGGAGTTCTCGCATGAGAGCCGACGTCGCGCTCGGTTCGGACCGGGTCGAGGCGCCATCGGCTTGGGTGGGGTGGCTGCTGGCGGCGGGGCAGTGCCTCCTTGGCGTCACGCTGGCCTGGCAATGGCTCTGCGTGAGCACCTATCGCCTCTACCTCGACGAGCGGCGGGCTCCGGAGATCTCGGCGCTCGGCCGCGCCCGCCAGCGGTTCGCGGTCAAGGGCGACCGCGTCGAACCCCAGATCCTGGCCACCGAAGACGAGCGCCTCTCCTTCCCCGTCGACTTTCCCCGTCCATCCGAGTTGCGGCTCCGAGCGGTTCCCAGCAGCCAGGCGACCATCGAGATCGCCATCGTCCAGCAGGGCGCTCGGCGGAGGCTCTATCGTCGAACGCTGTCCGACACCGCCGACATCACCCAGTCGCTGCCACCGATCACCGGTCTCCTCGAGGTGGTCAACCAGGGCGATCTCTTGTGGGCGGATCCGAGGGTGGTGCAGGAGGCCAGCCTCACACCCACGCTCCTCGGCCTTCTGGGTCTGCTGGCGCTCACCGGGCTGCGGGTCGGGAGGCCCAGGTTCCCGCGGGCGGCCTGGGCGCGCACCGCCCTGCTGGGCGGCATCACCGCGGGCATTGCTGGCGGCCTCTGCCTTGTCGCGTTGGAGGTCGGCCTCCGGGTGGTCGGACACCGCCTGCCCGCCTGGATCTCGGCCCCGCGCCGGAACCTGGGCGAGGTCCACGCGGATCCACGCTGGCAAGACTCGGTGCGTTACGGCGCCCGGCTGGCGAAGCACCTCGACACCTTCTGCGAGTGGCAACAGGGCGACATTGTCCGCATGGGGTTCCTGCCGCCCGGCCTGGTTCGCCATCCCACCTACCGCTTCCCTTTCGTCACCGATGCAGAGGGCTTCCGGAACTCCGAATCGGAGTCGACGGGCACCGCGGTGGCGGCGCTGGGGGATTCCTTCACCGACGGCCTGACGCTTCCGGTAGAGCTGACCTGGCCGGCCCGCCTCGGGCGCCTCCTGGGGGCGGGCGTTCGCAACTACGGCACGGCGGGTTTCGGGCCCGGACAAGAGCTGCTGGTGCTGAAGGAGCACGTGCGGGCGCGCCGCCCGCGCTGGGTCGTGGTCGGGTTCTTCGCCGGTAACGACCTGCTGGACGCGGAGAGGTTCGAGAGCTTTGGGCGGGGCGGGGGACCGGTCCCTTCCCCTGGGCTGGGATGGAAACTCAAGGAGGTGATCGCGCGCTTCGACCGGCTCTACCTGACGAGCCTGTACGAAGGAGCGGCCGGACTCCTCGACGATCGAAAGCGAAACCCAGCGGACCGGCGGCCATCTCAAGGTCCTGAGGACTACAGCGGGGAGGATCCCACCGCTCCCCCGACCTCACGGCCTGGCTTCGACCGTGGCCTCTTCACGGTCCCAGTGGCCGGCCGCGTGTTGCAGTTCGCGTTCCTGCCCCCTTACCTGAACAGCCTGAAACTCTCCCGGCAACAGCTCCAGGCGTCGCCGGGGTGGGAGCTGACCCGCCGGTCCTACCAGGAGATGCAGCGGTTGGTGCGGGCCGATGGCGGAGAACTCATCGTTCTGTTCATCCCGTCGAAGGCCCAGGTCTACCTGCCGCTGCTTGAGGCGTCTTTCCCAAGGGCTGAGCTGCAGGCGGCCCTTCGTCTCTGTCTGCGCGACCAACCGCAGCCGCCGGGGCTGGAAGTCGTGATGCGAAACCGACTGGCTCTCAACGACCTGATGCGGGAGTTCTGCGCGGAGGAGGACATCCGGTTCCTGGACCTCACGCCGGAGCTGGAGACGAGATTGAGAGCCGGTCACAACGTCTACTTCCCGGACGACTCACACTGGAATGCGGCCGGGCACCAGACCGCCGCTGCCATGCTCGCCCGCCTGCTCCGAGCGGAGAGCTTGTGACAACGACAGGAGTGTCAGGCGAACAGCGCTCGGGCCCGCTTGGAGATGGCGACCACCGCCGGGTTGCGGAGCTTCCTCTCGACGGTGATCGCGTAGAAGCGCTGCCGGACCGTGTCGAGCCGGCCCACCAGCCGGACTCGGTACTGTCGCCGCACTTCCGCGTCGATCGCCGACGGCATGACAAACAGCCCCGCGCCCGCCTGCCCGAAGGCGTCGATGAGGGCGTTGTCCTCGAAGGTGCCGACGACGCGCGGGTGGATGCCCTGCTCCCGAAACCAATCATCGAGCGAGAGGCGCAGCCCGGAGTCCCCGCTCGGCATCAGGAAAGGCGCCCCATCGAGCGATCGTGGAAAGCGCCGCCGGTAGGCAACCGCCATGCGCTCGGCCCCGAAGACCGACACCCCGCACTCTCCCAGGAGGTGGCTGTAGGCCCGCACTTTGACGGCCGGAGGGGCCGGGGTGTCCGCCAGCACGAGGTCCAGGGAGTAGATCGCCAGTTCGGCGATCAGACGCTCCGGCCGCTCCTGAACGCAGTCCAGTTGGATGGGCTCGGGAAGGTGGAGGGCCGGCTCCAGGATCTGGTAGGCGACCAGCTTGGGCACGACCATGGCCACTCCCACCGCCAGACGCGCCGGGTGGGTGACCCGGCCCTTCACCGCCTGCTGCAGCTCACGGCCGAGGGCGAAGATCTCGTCCGCATAGCGATAGACGGTGCGGCCGACCTCGGTGAGAACCACGGTACGCCCGGAACGAACCAGCAGCTTTTCTCCCAGGGCTTCCTGCAGCTCCCGGAGCTGGCCGCTGACCGTGGGCTGGGAGACGTGGAGCTTCTCGCTTGCCCGGGTCACGCCGCCTTCGCGAACCACCGTCCAGAAATGGTAGAGGTGGTGATGGTTGAGCGCGTCCACACCCCAACGATACATCGAAGCGCGGCTATGGGACAGCCCGGCGACCGGGCTGCCAACGCGTCTGCTGAGGGGCGCTCGTCAGGGCCGTCGGGGGCCGCTGCCGCCCGGTTCGAGCGGAACATGCGTCTCCCACAGCAGCGCCGCGCTGTCGGTCGGCCCGCGGCTGAACCGTTGGAACACCCGGCCGATGGGGTCGCATCCGATCGGTCCGGGCAACGCCAGAACGGCTGCGAACCGGCACGACTGGCGCATCCCCATCTCCGCCGTCCGGCGCCAGCTCGCCTTCGCATTCCTGACGAACACCTCGCCGACATAGCAGCCCAGCCCGGACAGAAGGCCGGAGGCCTGCTGCTCGGTTGCCCCGGTCGCTCTGATCTTGTCGACGATGGCGTCGACCAGGATGAGGCTCTCCGGCGTGTACGGCAGCTTGAATCCGAACTTCTGCTCGACGAAGGCGACCGATCCTTCGGCGAGTTGCGGTGCGGTGCTGGGCGAGATGCTCATGGTGGGGGCCTTTGGGTCAGGCATCAGGTGGGGCCCCGCGTCGACAGCCGGACACCGCCTACCGGGGAGCCTGGGGCTTCGCTGCAACCGCGCGCCTTCATCGTTCGACTACAGTGACCCGGCCACGCGCCGGAAGTGGTGGCCGAGGATGGCCAGCTCGATGGCGTGACGGAAATGCCGAGGGCGCCGCAGGAGCGTCGTCCAGAGAAGTCGCCAGTAGGCCGCTCGTCCCGCCTGCCGGACGCCGAGCAGCCAGAGGGACCGGAGCACCGTCAGCAGGTCCCGGCGCGAGAAGCCAAGAGCCTGGTCGGGTACGCGGTACTCATGCAGGAAGGTGCGGATTCGGGAGTAGTAGGACTGCGGTTCGTAGAGCCTCGTCATCAGCTTCCGGTAGCCGGATTCCAGGAATCCGCGGTCCAGCCGGGGGGTGAAGTTGAGGGCGGCCTGGGTGTTGTTGCCGCTGCTCTCCGCCACGATGCGCCCCTCTTTCAGAAGGCGCTGGTACAGGCGGGTCTGCGGCAACGCCGTCAGCAGCCCAACCATGGCCGTCACCACGCCGGAGCGTTGGATGAACTCGAACTGCCGCTCGAAGATGTCGCAGGGATCGCTGTCGAAGCCAACGATGAAGCCGCCCATCACCTGCAGGCCCGCGCGCTGAATGGTCTTGACCGCCTGCAGCAGATCGCCTCGCTGGTTCTGGAGCTTGTGGCACTCCGCGAGGCTCTCCAGGGACGGAGTCTCGATGCCCACGAAGACCTTCCGAAAGCCGGCCCCCACCATCAGCTCGCACAGCTCGGGATCCTCGGCGAGGTTCAGGGACGCCTCGGTCAGAAAGCCAAGGCGCGGGTGGGTACGGTCCCGCCACCGCACCAGCTCTCGAAGCAGCGCCTTGCTGCGCTTGCGGTCGCCGATGAAGTTGTCGTCGACGATGAAGACCATCCCCGTCCAGCCCCGGCAGAGCAGCGCCTCCAGCTCGGCGATGAGCTGGCCGGGGGACTTGGTGCGGGGGACCCTTCCATTCATGATGACGATGTCGCAGAACTCGCAGTCGTACGGGCAGCCGCGGGAGAACTGGACCGCCATGGTGGCGTAGTCGCGGAGATCGATCAGGTCCCAGCGCGGCGGCGGGATCCTGGTGATGTCGGGGCGGCCGGCCCCCTGGTAGCACGGGCGGACGGCGCCGGCCTGCATGTCCTCGACCAGTTGCTGGATGACGTCCTCGGCCTCGCCGAGGACGAAGTGTTGGATGCGCGGGAAGGCGGCATGACCGGTGGTGAACAGGGGCCCGCCGGCGATGACTGGCTTGCCATTGGCGACGCACCGGTCGACGATCGCCTCGACGGACGCTTTCTGGACGAGCATGGCGCTGACCATCACGTAGTCGGCCCAGCGCACCTGCTCGTCGGTCAGCGGCTCGACGTTCAGGTCCAGGAGGCGCAGCTCCCACTCGCGGGGCAGCATGGCGGCGATGGTGAGCAGGCCGAGCGGGGGGAACGCGGACTTCCGGGAGACCAGACGCAGCACGTGCTTGAAACTCCAGAAGGTGTCGGGCGTCTCGGGATAGGCGAGGAGGACTCTCATCTCGAGCCGCCTTCCTGCGGTGGCCCGATCGGTGGCTGACGCGAGAGCCAACGTTCCATAGGCATCCTCAACTGGAGCGGGCCCGACGACGCGGCCTGAGCGGTGGCCGGCGCCGCGGCCCCCTGGGCGCCGTCCCGGGGGCTGGCCGGCGTTGCGCACGACCCCCGGCTCCGGGAGTCGCCTTGGCTCCGTCGCCCGCGCCGCCGTCCAGGGCGAAGTCTACCCGCTTCGCGAGCTGCGCCGCGGCCCGAGCCACCGCAGCCTCGAACCCTCCGTTGATGGCTTCGGCGTGGATGTCGTCGCTCTCCGGCAGCCACGCCCGCATCCGGCACTGCTGATCGACACCTCCCAAGGGGTTCACCGGCTCGGCCAGGGACACCGTCACCTTCCGCAGCCGCGGGCCAAACCGGCTAAGAGCCAGCAGGACGCGCCTCACCACCTTCCCGCGCAGGACTTCGGAGAGGCTGACATCGACGCCCGTCACGTCGATCCTCAACGTCCCGCCAGCAGCATCGGATCGGCTCCCTTCGCAGCCCTGCTCAGTGTGGAACTGGGCCGGGATCAAGGTCCAATACCTCTTGGCGACATGATCCATAGGGCTCGCTCGATGTGTCGCGCGGGCCGCGGAGGCGCTCGGCCCCTCGATCCGTGCTGGTGCTCACGACCGGAGCTTCCTCGGTGGGATCTCCGGGGACAAGGGAAGGGAAAGAGCCCCCCGGGGCCGGAACGCCCCCGGGAACGTCGCCGGGGGTGGGCCGCACGGTCGACGCCAAGGGATATTGGCCCTGGCCGATGGATGGTCAGTGAACAATCGATTGGTGTGCGCCTCTCGGGGCATCCTAGGATTGGGGTGGGAAGAGGGGGCTCTTCGGAGTCGGGCCCGCCAGGGGGAGGGGGAGACAGCCCATGAGCGTGAGCAGCCGCACGGACCGCATCCAGATCGCCCGGGTGATCGGAATCCCCATCCACCTTCACTTCAGTTGGCTGATCATCTTCGCCCTGATCGTCTGGACCCTGTCGACGGGTTACTTCCCCGCGCAGTATCCCGATCTCCCGGCGTCCTCGTACTGGGCGAAAGGCCTGGTGGCGTCACTCCTCTTCTTCGTCTCCATCCTGCTCCACGAGCTGGGGCACGCCGTGGTCGCTCTTCGCCACGGTCTGCGCACCCGGTCGATCACCCTGTTCATCTTCGGAGGCGTGGCCCAGCTCGAGAAAGACCCCAAGAACGGACGGGCCGAGTTCTGGATGGCGGCGGCCGGACCC
>DATECU010000086.1:0-2302 GCA_035286745.1 Vicinamibacteria bacterium
GGTGGAACTGAGCAAGCGCCTTGAGCGTCGCTTCAGGTATTTGAGAGACGCCGAGCCGGAGTCCGATCGGGCGACCGTCGTTAACCCAGGTGTGAAGCGTAGCCTCTGTCGCCACCGGTTGGAAATTGCACAGAAGCACCGGGTGAAATTGCACACTCGGTCTCCCGTTCCTGGTCGGGGTCGCTGGGCGGTGCCTGGCGGATCGCCGACCGTGGGCCACGTTGCACCTCCCCTCGGTGGTGGAGGTGCTGGTGTACGGATGGGAGAAACTGGTGCTCCTCAAACACTTGCTGGAACAGGGTCTCACCAAGACGGCGATCGCGGCGCAGCTGGGCGTCAGCCGACGGATCGTCTATCACTGGATTGAGACCGGGCAGCTGGAGCGCGACCTGACGCAGCCGGTGCCGCGGGGGCGGGTCCAGCGCGCCACCAAACTCGATCCCTACAAGCCCATCATCGCCACCCGGCTGGCGACCTATCCGGAGCTCAGCGCGGTCCGGCTGTTTGCCGAAGTCCAAGCCGCCGGCTACGCGGGCGGCATCACCCGGCTCCGGGACCACGTGGCCCAGGTCCGGCCGCGGCCCGAGCCGGAGCCGGTGATCCGCTTCGAGACCGAGCCGGGGCTCCAGGCCCAGGTGGATTTTGCGGACTTCAAATTCCCCTGGGGCAAGCGCCACGTGCTCCTGGTGGTGCTGGGCTACTCGCGCCTGCTGTGGCTCACCTTCTACCCGCGCCAGACGATGCGCACCCTGATGGCCGGGCTGGAGACGGCCTTCGCGTACTTCGGCGGGGTGCCCCGCGAGCTCCTCTTCGACCAGCTCAAGGCGGTGATCATCGAGGACCGGCGGCCGGAGGACGGCAACCTGATCGAGAATGCCGAGTTCCTGCGGTTCGCCGCGCATTGGGGCTTCCGGATCCGCGCCTGTCGGCCGTACCGAGCCAAGACCAAGGGCAAAGTGGAGCGCCCGGTCGGCTACGTCCGCGGCAATTTCGTCTATGGACGCGAGTTTCTGGGGGACGCCGATCTCGCCGCCCAGGCGGCGCGCTGGCTCGACGACATCGCCAATGCCCGCTGCCACGGGACGACCAAGGAGGTGCCCCGCCTGCGCTTCGAGCGGGACGAGCGGGCGCTGCTCGTGCCGCTCGCCCCCCGCCCGTATCCGTCCGTCCTGCCGCTGACGCCCCGCCGAGCGGCCGTCGCGGCGGCATGCCTCGAGGTCCCGGTCGAACGCCGCCCGCTCGAGACCTATGCCGCCCTCCTGGAGGCGGTATGAAAGCCGCCTCGCTGCGCGACCGGCTGCGGGCCCAGCTCGCTGACCTCAAGATGCCCGGCGCCCTGGAAGCCCTGGATGACATCCTGAGCCAACTCGACAGCGGGAAGCTGCCCCCGGCTCAGGCGATTGAGGCCCTGCTGGGAGCCCAGATCCAGCTGCGCAACAATCGGCGGCTCGTGGCCGCGATGCGGGCGTCGCGCCTGCCGGCGGTGAAGACCCTGGCCGACTTCGATTTCACCTTCCAGCCGAGCGTGAAACGGGAGCAGCTGGAGAGCCTCCACACGCTGAGCTTCATCGAGCGGAAGGAAAACGTGATCCTGCTCGGACCGCCCGGGGTCGGGAAGTCGCACCTCGCGATCAGTCTCGCCATCGCCGCCGCCCAGAGTGGCCGGCGGGTCTACTACGGCACCCTGGCGGACCTGATCACCTCGCTCGAAGAAGCCCAGCAGGGCGGGCGGCTCTCCCAGCGGATGAAGACCTTGATCTTCCCCAGCCTCCTGATCGTGGACGAGATCGGCTATCTCCCGATCACCCCCACCGGCGCCATGCTGTTCTTCCAACTCATGAGCCGCCGCTACGAAACCGCGTCCACCGTGCTCACCAGCAACAAGAGCTTCGAGGAGTGGGGCGAGGTCTTTGGGGACGACGTCATGGCGGGCGCGCTCATCGACCGGCTGGTCCATCACTGCCACATCGTCAACATCCGGGGCAACAGCTACCGCATGCGCCAGCACGCAGAGCTCTACAACGTCCTCACTCGCAAAGGCGACCCCGAAGCGCCCAAGCGCCGCCGGGTCCGGGAGGCGGCCACGACCTAGGGCTCGTCCCCCAGACCGAGTGTGCAATCTCACCCGGTGAAAGTGTGCAACTCTATCCCGGTGTTGACACCGCTGGCACGCCGGATGACTGCTTGACCAGGGCGATGAACCGAGGATGTCCCCGTGCCTCCTCCAGCGCTTCGAGCCAGGGACGCAAATCACTCTCGATTGGGTCTCCAACGGCGGCCACCACCACGTCCCACTCCTCCC
>DATECU010000087.1:0-4270 GCA_035286745.1 Vicinamibacteria bacterium
GGTCGAATGGGGGCTGGAATCGCCCTTCGAAGGTCAGCCACGAAGACCGGGATGGAGCCGCGCGAGGGTGGGTCAGGCGGTCTCGCGCAGCATGGCTCGTTCACGCGCACGGCGCCCGCGGCGGTCCGCCCCTAGAACAGCGTGTAGATGAAGGGGGCGACGGCCGAGCCCTGGGTAAAGACCACCAGCAGGCCGAGCAGGGCCAGCATCACCACGATGGGGCCCAGCCACCACTTCTTGCGGACCTTCATGAAGGTCCACAGCTCACCGATGATGCCGAGCTTCTCGCGGGATTCTTCGAACGCCATGTCAGCTCCTTAGTCCAACTCGAACAGGGTCCGCCAGTCCACGTCCTCGCGGAGCGGAGGCTGCTCCTTCTTGTCCAGGAAGTACGACCCGAGCACCAGGTGGTCCATGTTGGTGCGCATGAAGCACAGGTACGCGTCATGCGGCGTGCACACGATGGGCTCGCCGCGAACGTTGAAGGAGGTGTTGATGACGATGGGGACGCCGGTGAGCTTCTCGAACTCCTGGATGAGATCGTAGTAGAGCGGGCTCTCTTCGCGGGTGACGGTCTGCAGCCGCGCCGATCCGTCGACGTGGGTCACCGAGGGGATCACCCGCTTGCCCTCGCGAACTTGCGCCACCAGCAGCATGTAGGGGCTGTCGCAGTCGATCTCGAACCACTCGCTCGCCTTGTCGGCCAGCACCGAAGGCGCGAAGGGCCGGAAGCCCTCGCGGAACTTGATCTTCATGTTGAGGGTGTCGCGCATCTTGGGATCGCGGGGATCGGCCAGGATGCTGCGTCCGCCTAGCGCTCGCGGACCGAACTCCATCCGGCCCTGGTACCAGCCGATGACGTTGCCCTCGGAGATCAGCCGGGCGGTCCGGGAGAGCAGCTCCTGCCGCGGCAGCGCGTGGTAGGCGACGCCTCGGCTGTCGAGGTACTGCTTGGTCTCGGCGTCGCTGTAGGCGGGCCCCAGGTAAGCGTGGGTCCAGGCCTTGCCGCGGGGTTGCTTCTCCAGGGTGTTGTAGAGGTAGTGGGCGACGCCTACCGCGCCCCCGGCGTCGCCGGCGGCCGGCTGTACGAACAGGTTCTTGATGGGGGTTTCGCGGATCACCCGTCCGTTGGCCACGCAGTTGAGGGCGACCCCGCCGGCCATGCAGAGGTTGCTCTGGCCGGTCTCCTGGTGAAGATGGCGCACCATGCGCAAGACGACTTCCTCGCAGACCCTCTGGACGGAGGCGGCGATGTCGAACTCGCGCTCGGCCATCCAGGTTTCGGCCTTGCGGGGCGGGCCGCCGAAGAAGTCGTCGAAGGCCCCGTTGGTCATGGTGAGGCCGTAGTCGTACGAGAAGTACTTCATGTTGAGCTTGAAGGAGCCGTCCGCCTGCAACTGGACCATCTCCTTCATGATGCGGTCGAAGTGGACCGGCTTCCCGTAGGGCGCCAAACCCATGACCTTGTACTCGGCGCTGTTGACCTTGAAGCCCAGGTAGTAGGTGAAGGCGCTGTAGAGCAGTCCCAGGCTGTGGGGGAAGCGGATTTCCTTGAAGATCTGAATGTCGCTGCCCTTGCCAACGGCGAAGGTGGCGGTGGCCCACTCGCCGACTCCGTCCACGGTCAGGATCGCCGCCTCCTCGAACGGCGAGACCAGGAAGGCAGAGGCGGCGTGGCTCATGTGGTGTTCGGCGTAGAGGATGGGGCCCCGGTAGGGCCGCAGCTCCTTGCGAATCAGGGAGGGGACCCAGAGCTTCTCGTGGATCCACAGCGGCATGGCGGTGCGGAACGAGTTGAAGGAGCGGGGGAAGGTGGCCGCGTAGGTGGAGAGGATCCGCTCGAACTTCAGGAGCGGTTTGTCGTAGAAGCCTACCGCGTCCAGGTCCTGGGGGCCGATGCCGGCCTGCTTGAGGACATACTTCACCGCCAGCGAGGGGAAGCCGGAGTCGTGCTTCTTGCGGGAGAGACGTTCTTCCTGACAGGCGGCGACGATCTCGCCGTCGCGGAGCAGGGCCGCGGCGGAGTCGTGGTAGAAGCAAGACAGGCCGAGGATGTTCATCAGAACTGGTGCCGGGCGGCGGCGGTCGGGCCCAGGGGGTTGGGTTCGTGGGTCCGCCAGAAGCTGGGCTCGGGTGTGAGCTTCCGGTCGAGCGGGTCCTTGCGCAGGAGCTTCAGCCCAATGCCGACCAGAGCCACCGAGAGGAAGTAGACGAGGGCCAGGATCACCGCGGTCCAGAACTTGCCGAGCGCCTGGAAGAACCGGGTCCAGTGCTTGTAGGCCTGGGACTTGGGCGCCAGATAGCGGAAGGCCAGCTCTACCACGAACATGGTGGTGGCGATGGCCAGGATGACCCGGGTGTGGGTGGGGCGGGCAGCCCACCAGTGAGCGAGCCCGGCCAGGAACGATGACAGCATGAAGAGAGGGTTGCTCCTTCGCTAAGACAAACGAGAATTCTAGGGCCTCAGGGCCTTGGGGTCAACGACGGAGCGACTTCAGGAAGCCGGCAGCGTCCTGAGTGTTGAGGACATCGTCACGGGTCAGCCATCCCCGGCGCGCCGTGGCCACCGCGTACTTGAGGTTCCCGAACTGGCTGGCCGCGTGGCTGTCGGTCGAGACCACGAAGCGGACGCCTCGCTCCCGAGCCGGCCGGATCAGGTGATCGGGGAGATCGAGGCGGTCGGGCTGAGCGTTGATCTCGAGGGCGACGCCGCGGCGGGCGGCCTCCTCGAAGACTCGCTCCCAGTCGAGGCTCACCGACTCCCGCCGGCCCAGTAGGCGCGCGCTGGGGTGGCCCCAGACGTGGAGATGGGGGTTCTCGAAGGCGCGCAGAACGCGTTCGGTCATGGCCTCCCGATCCATGTCCAGCCGCGAGTGGAGCGAACCCACCACCACCTGGAGTTGGGCCAGCACCGGGTCGGCCATGTCGAGCCGACCGTCGGGCAGGATGTCGACCTCGACGCCGGCCAGCAGGCGGAGATCGGGAAAGCGGTCCTGGAGGGCGCGAACCCGGGCGACGTGCTCCAGGCAGCGGGTTTCGTCCTGGCCGGTGCGGCGAGTGGGTGAGGGAATGGCCCGGCTGTGCTCGGTGATGGCCAGGTAGCGCAGCCCCCGTTGCTGGGCCGCCGCGGCCATGGTCTCCAGGTCGTCGCGGCCGTCGCTCTCGGTGGTGTGGCAGTGCAGGTCGCCCTGGATATCGTCGACTTCCAGCAGGCGGGGAAGCGCCTTGGCCTCGGCGGCCGCGATCTCCCCGCGGTCCTCGCGCAGCTCGGGCGGAATCCAGGCCAGTTCCAGCGCCGCGTAGACCTCCTGCTCCTCCGCGCCGGCCAGCTTCTCCCCGCCGTCGGCGCGGAAGACGCCGTACTCGTTGAGCTTCAGGCCGCGTTTCTGCGCCCGCTCGCGCAGGGCCACGTTGTGGGCTTTGGAGCCGGTGAAGTACTGCAAGGCCGCGCCCAGGCTCTCGGGGGCGAAGGGCCTGAGGTCGACCTGCAGGTTGGAAGACAACACGACGGCGGACTTGGCGGCGCCGTGGCCCAGGACCTCCTTGACCTCGGGGTGGCTGACGAAGGCGCGCGACAGGGCCTCGCCGTCGCCCACCACGATGAGATCCAGATCGCCCACGCTCTCCCGCCGCCGGCGATAGGAGCCGGCCGCTTCCACGCGTTGGGCGCCGTGGCCGACCAGGTAGCGCTCGAACTCCGCCACCACCGCCTCTGCTTCGGGCAGCAGGATGCGGGCGCCGGCCCGCTTGAGATCCGCCAAGCCCTTCTTGATCCTTGCTTCCTTCTTCTCCTTCATGCCGGGGAGGGTCCGGAAGCGGCCGTCCTCGATGGCCGCCTCCAGCTCGGCCGCCGAGGTCACACCGAGCGACCGCCAAACCAAGGCCACGCCCTTGGGGCCCAGACCGGGGATCTTGAGCAGCTCGAGCAGGCTCTCGGGAACCACCGCCAGCAGCTCTCGGGCATAGGCGCAAGAGCCGGTCTCCACCAGCTCCTTGATCTTCGCCGCCATGCCCTCTCCGACGCCGGGAATGGAACGAAGGCTCTCCCCGCGCTTCACCATCTCCGTCACCGAGGGGCCGAGGTTGTCGAGCGACTCGGCGGCGGTGCGGTAGGAGCGGATGCGGAAGGCGTTCTCCCCCTGGACTTCCAGGATGTCGGCGATCTGGTGAAAGACCCGGGCCACCGAGGCGTTGTCCATCAGTCAATTCTAAACGCGGCGCCCGAAGTGAATTCGGGCGCCGCTATCGAGCCGGGGGGCTCCCGCCCCCC